>DLKG01000064.1:21845-26598 GCA_002490315.1 Prevotella sp. UBA7594
ACTAACCCCCTCGTCAACTAAAAAAAATGAAAGAATTCTTCCAAGTTCTCCGGCGCTTCATCCCGCCCTACAAGAAGTATCTCGCGCTGACCGTGGTGTTCAACATCCTCTCCGCCGTACTCAACATCTTCTCCTTCGCCGCACTCATCCCCATCCTCCAGATACTCTTCCGCACCGAAGGGACGGGCACCGCCACGCACCTCATCCCCTGGACCGAGGGCAACATCAAGGACACGCTTGCCAACAACGCCGACTACTACGTCTCACAGCTCATAGCCAACGTGGGCGCCACGACGACGCTGCTGCTCATCGGACTCTTCCTTGCCTTCGCCACATTCCTCAAGACCGGCGCCTACTTCCTCTCCTCCGCCACCATCATCCCAATGCGCACGGGCATCGTGCGCGACATTCGCAACAAACTCTACCGCAAGATAACGTCCTTGCCGCTCGGCTTCTTCTCCGAGGAGCGCAAGGGCGACATCATCGCACGCATGACGGGCGACGTGCAGGAGATAGAAAGCAGCATCATGTCGTCGCTCGACATGCTCTTCAAGAACCCGATACTCATCATCTCCTACTTCGCCGCCCTCGTCTTCATCTCCTGGCAACTGACGCTCTTCACGCTCGTCTTCGTACCCGTCTTCGGATGGTTTATGGGATACGTCGGACGCAAGCTCAAGAAGGGCTCCATAAAGGCACAGGAACTGTGGAGCGACACGATGTCACAAGTGGAGGAAACGCTCGGCGGACTGCGCATCATCAAGGCTTTCTGCGCCGAGGAGAAGATGAACCGCCGCTTCGACAACATCAACTCCAGCTACCGCGACGCCGTGCAGCGCGTCAACATTCGCCAGCAGATGGCACATCCCATGAGCGAGTTCCTCGGCACGGTGCTCATCATCATCGTGCTGTGGGTGGGCGGCATACTGGTGCTCGACCAACAGATACTCTCCGGCCCGACGTTCATCTACTATCTCGTAATGCTCTATTCCATCATCAATCCGCTGAAGGAATTCTCGAAAGCGAGCTACAACATCCCCAAGGGCCTCGCCTCCATGGAGCGCGTCGACAAGATTCTCCTCGCCGAGAACACTATCAAGGAGCCGCTCCACCCGAAACACATCGCCTCCTTTGAACACAGCATAGAGTTCCGTCACGTGTCGTTCCGCTACGGCGAACAGTGGGTGCTCCGCGACATCAACCTCACCATCGAGAAGGGCAAGACAGTGGCTCTCGTCGGACAAAGCGGCTCGGGCAAGTCGACGCTCGTCGACCTCATCCCGCGCTACTACGACGTGCAGGAGGGCGAGGTGCTCATCGACGGCATCAACGTCAAGGACCTCGGCATCCACGACCTCCGGCAGCTCATCGGCAACGTCAACCAGGAGGCCATACTCTTCAACGACTCCTTCCGCGGCAATATCACGTTCGGCGTCGACAACGCAACCGAAAGCCAAGTGGAACAGGCGGCACGCATCGCCAACGCCCACGACTTCATCATGCACACGGAGCACGGCTACGACACGAACATCGGCGACCGGGGCGGACGCCTCTCGGGCGGACAACGGCAACGCGTGAGCATCGCACGCGCCATTCTCAAGAATCCGCCCATTCTCATCCTCGACGAGGCTACGTCGGCTCTCGACACGGAGAGCGAACGACTCGTGCAAGACGCTCTGGAGCGACTCATGAAGACGCGCACCACCGTCGCCATCGCCCACCGACTCTCCACCATCAAGAACGCCGACGAAATATGCGTCATGCACGACGGACAAATCGTGGAACGCGGCACGCACGAAGAGCTGATAGCCCTCGGCGGCTACTACAAGAAACTGCATGAGATGCAGAAATAACGCGAAACAAATAAAAATAAAAAGATAATGCTCACCATCATCCGCCTACTCTCACACCTTCCCTTCCGCCTGCTCTACGCCATCAGCGACATCGCCTTCGTCCTTGTCTACCATGTCGTGCGCTATCGCCGCAGCGTCGTGCGCGCCAACCTCGCGTCGTCGTTCCCGGAGAAGGGCACGCTGGAGAGAAAACTCATCGAGCGACGCTTCTACCGCTGGCTGTGCGACTACGGCGTGGAAACCATCAAGCTGCTCTCCATCAGCGACAGTGAACTGCGCCGACGCTTCCGCATCACAGGAGCCGAACAGGTGGAGGAGTGCTTCCGCGAGGGACAGGACTGCGCCGCCCTACTCGGCCACTACTGCAACTGGGAATGGCTCTCCTGCATGGGCATCGCCTTCCCCGAGGGAAGAAAGATGGGCCTTATCTACAAGCCCCTGCGCTCAAAGGCGTTCGACGAACTGTTCCGCCACATACGCTCCTCGCAGCCCTCAAGCATCGTCGTACCAAAGAACGACATCCTGCGCGAGCTCGTGAAGCTGCGCCGCGAGAACACACGCTCCTTTTTCGGCTACATCGCCGACCAGGGACCGCGCTATATAAACATCCACCTGTGGCTCAACTTCCTCCACCACGACACGGGGGTGTTCACGGGCGCCGAGCGCATCATGCGCAAGATGAACGACGCCGTGTTCTATCTCGACATGTCGCGTCCGAAGCGAGGCTACTACAACGTCGACGTGCGACTCATCACGCGCAAGCCCGGCGACCTTCCCGAGCATGAACTGACACGGCGCTTCTTCACACTCCTTGAGCAGACCATCCGCCGGCAGCCTGCCTTCTATCTATGGACACACAAGCGCTGGAAACGCACGCACGAGGAGTTTGAAAAATACTATAAAATAGAAAACGGAAAAGTAGTGCCTAAGAAATGACAACAATAGCTTTCGACGCCAAGCGCATCGTGCGCAACCGCACTGGACTTGGCAACTACTCGCGCACGCTCGTCAACGACCTGCGTGCCGCCCTACCCCACAACACGACGATGCTTCTCTACGCTCCCGACCGGGGCAGCGACGACCTCAGGGGGCAGATTGCCGAATCGTCCAACCTGCACTTCGTCTATCCCGACCGCGCCCGCAACTCCCTGACACGCGCCCTCTGGCGCTCCTGGGGCATCGTGAAGGACTTGCGCCGCGACCACGTGGACATCTTCCACGGACTCTCCGGCGAACTGCCTATCGGAGTCAGGGCAGCAGGCATCAGAACCGTCGTGACCATTCACGACCTTATCTTCCTGCGCCATCCGGAATACTACAACCCCATCGACGCCGCTGTCTACCGCGCGAAGTTTCTCCTGACCTGCCGCGAAGCACAACGCATCATCGCCATCAGCGAATGTACGAAGCGCGACATCATGGAGTTTGGCGGCGTGCCCGATGACCGCATCGACGTGGTCTACCAGAGTTGCGCCAAGCGCTTCTCTGCCAACAACATGCCATCCATGGAAGCCGCTGACGAGGTACGCTCACGCCTCCAGCTCCCGCCACGCTTCATCCTCAGCGTGGGCACCATCGAGGAGCGCAAGAACGTGCTGCTGGCTGTAGAGTCTCTCCCTTCCCTACCCGACGACGTGCATCTCGTGGCTGTCGGACGACGCACGAAATACGCCGACCGCATGGAACGCGCGGCACACAAGCTGGGCGTTGCCCATCGCCTCCACATCCTCTCCGGCGTCAGCGACGATGACCTTGCTGCCATCTACCGCCTCGCCGAGACCTTCGTCTACCCCTCGCGCTACGAGGGCTTCGGCATCCCCATCATTGAGGCGATACAGAGCGGACTGCCCGTCGTGGCATGTACTGGCTCATGTCTTGAGGAGGCAGGCGGGCCCGACTGTCTCTACGTCTCGCCCGACGACGCCAAGGCTCTCGCCCTCGCCGTAAGGCAGACGCTGCAGGGCGCAGGAGGACGCGACGAGCGCATCCAACGCGCACAACGCTACGTACGACGCTTCGAGAACAACAACACCGCACTGGAAGTGGAGAAAATTTACTCCCGACTGCTCAAATAAGCCACCTCGCTTAAATCACTTGCAAAAACTATGTCCACAACGATTACCATATCCCCCAAATACTCCGCTCTCCGCTCCTTCCTTGAGTCGCTCCCGGCACGCATGGAAAGCGAGGGCGAAACCATCCATGACGGACGCAACCTCATAAAGGTGTTCACAGCACCCGGCGGACTGCGCCTCAACGTCAAGCGCTACCACCGTCCGCATTTCATCAACGCCTTCGTCTACTCCACCGGCCTGCGCCATCCCAAGGGCCGCCGCGCCTTCGACTACCCTGCCTTGCTGCTGCGTGCCGGAGTGGAAACGCCGGAGGCAGTGGCTTACATCGAAGAGCGCTGCTGCGGCATCATCGGACTCTCCTATTTCGTCAGCTTGCAATGCCCCTACCCCAACCGCCTCTACAACATCCCGCACGAGCCGGAGTCGCTCTACGTGCCACTCGCCAAGGAACTCGCTCGCTTCACGGCACGCATCCACGAGGCAGGCATGGTACACCGCGACTATTCGCCTGGCAACATCCTTTGGCAACAGGACTCCGACGGCTCATTCCATTTCTCCGTGGTCGACATCAACCGCATGTACTTCGGCAAGGTGTCGCTAAAGCGGGGATGCGCCAATTTCGCGCGTCTGTGGGGCACGAAGAAGTTCTTCGAAACAATTGCCCGCACCTACGCCCAAGCACGTCATATGGACGAAGAAACATGCGTCAGAGAGACTCTTGAGGCTCGACGCAGATTCTGGACGAAGTACATAAAGAAACACGACGTTGGCTTCGACATCAACGAATAGAAAGACACCTAAGAATTGTTCAACATTAACGATTTG
>DLKG01000039.1 GCA_002490315.1 Prevotella sp. UBA7594
AACAGCCATTCTTTCATTTCTGTCAAACAACTCGTGAAGGTGCTAAATGAGCGGGTCTCCTTTTGGAGTCCCACACCGTCAATTGTTGCCACCACCACCTTCAAATGGACGTCGATACCACAGCCTCGTTGGATCAACTGAGGGAATGTAACGTTAGTCATAATTGCTCAATGTTGGTTATACGCAACAAAGAAAGCATTTTTCTTCCAATTTACATTCGCTTTGGCGTTATTCTTTTTATATATGGATATTTCATAAGTTTTTTTAGTTAGTTAGGTTATTTTATATAGCAATACGTTTATGTTTGCATAATATAAAGAAAAATTTAACAAGTTGTATCTATTTAACAAAAAAAATGACACAAAACGGCAAAAATAGCATGATAGTAAGCAAAATTATATTTTCTCCCAAGGAAAACTGCAAAAATAAACGACAATAGAGACAACGGAAAACAACCCACATAGCAGTTGTCTCTATTGTCTCTATTGTCGTTTTTATAGAATAAACCTATATATATAGTTTTTTTACAGGCTGTCGATTACGTTGCAGATGTCGCCGAAGATGCGCTGCAGCTCGCCGAGACCGTTGATGTGATGGTGAACGCCCTCCTTCTTGTACCACTCAATGAGCGGAGCTGTCTGGTTGTGGTAGACGTCGAGGCGCTTCTTGATGGTCTCTGCATTGTCGTCGGAGCGGCCGCTCTCCTGTCCGCGCTTGATGAGACGCTTCATCAGCTCGTCCTCAGGAACGTCAAGCTCAATCATGGCAGCCACCTTGTGACCACGCTCTGCGAGCATCTTCTTGAGAGCCTCAGCCTGCGGGATGGTACGCGGGAAACCGTCGAAGATGACGCCCTTGTGCTCCTTGCCGAAGCTGTCGTAGACACTGGCGAGAATGTTCACCATGAGGTCGTCGGGGATAAGCTGTCCGTTGTCGATAAATCCCTTGGCTGTCTTGCCAAGTTCTGTGCCGTTCTTGATCTCGTTGCGGAGCACGTCGCCCGTAGAGATATGGTTGAAGCCATACTTCTCAATCATCAGGTCGCTCTGTGTGCCCTTGCCTGAACCAGGGGCACCGAAAATTACGATGTTCTTCATCTTTTTCCTTAAAAAATTTTGTTTATTTTGTTTTATATTCTATTGCCAATTGCAAAATCCTTGTCAACTCGTCAACTATAAACTGTCTACTCGTCTACTCGTCAACTACAGTATAGATGTCACGCAGGTTGCGTCCCTGCTGGTCGTAGTCAAGACCATAGCCGAGGATGAAGTCGTTGGGAATTTCCATTGCCACGTACTCCACGTTGAGCGGCACCTTCAGACACTCCGGCTTCAGCAGCAGCGTGCAGATGTGCACCGACTCCGGCTCCATAGCTTCAAGCGTCGAAAGCAGAGTCTGCATGGTGAGACCCGACTCGATGATGTCCTCCACGATGATTACCGTGCGACCCTTGATTTCCTCGCCGAGGCCGATGAGCTGCTTCACCTTGCCCGTCGACGACGTGCCGGCATACGACGACATCTTTACGAACGATATTTCACACGGCACTTCAATCATGCGCATGAGGTCGGCGGCGAACACGAAAGAGCCGTTGAGCATCGCCAGCAGCAAAGGATTCTTGTCTGCCATGTCGCGGTTGATACGGTCGGCTACTGCCTTCACACTCTTGAGAATCTCAGCCTCCGGAATGGAGACTTTGAATGTCTTGTCCTTTATTTTTACTACGCTCATATATACGGTGTTTATTGAAATTAGGTGCAAAGTTACTGAAAATCTTGTAAAGCAGGGGCAATTATTGCCTAAATTTGAAATAAAAACCCTACCTTTGTAGACATGAAACAAAATCAGGCATCTCTGAGCAGCAAGCAATACGCTGTGCCGTTCATACTCATCACCTCACTCTTCTTCATGTGGGGCTTCGCACGCGCCATTCTCGACGTGCTCAACAAGCATTTTCAGAACGAGCTGAACATCTCCATAACGCAGTCGGCGCTGATACAGGTCACGACATATCTCGGCTATTTCCTCATGGCCATACCCGCCGGCCTCTTCATCAACCGCCAGGGCTATCGCCGCGGCGTCGTTAGCGGACTGATGCTTTTCGGTCTCGGCTCACTCGCCTTCATCCCATGCTCCATAGCCGGCACGTTCTACTCCTATCTCGTGGCACTGTTCATCATCGGCTGCGGACTCGTCTTCCTCGAGACGTCAGCCAACCCCTACGTCACGGAACTCGGTCCGAAGGAGACAGCTACGTCACGACTCAACTTCTCGCAGTCGTTCAACGGCGTCGGATCCATGTTTGCCACGCTCGTCGTAGGCAGTTTCCTCTTCGACAGCTCCACGGGAGAAGGCGGAGCGGGAGCCGTCGTGCCCTACTCCATCATGGGCGTCGTAGTGCTCGCCATTGCCATCGTCTTCGCCAAAGTGCGCCTGCCGGAGATTACCCACGACAACGACAGCGACACGCGCGAGGGCTCACACAATCTCAAGACGCTCTTCTCCAACCGCCTCTTCCTCTTCGGACTTCTGGCGCTACTCGCCTATGAGGTGGCGGAGATTTCACTCAACTCCTACTTCATCAACTTCATGACCGGCAAGCAATGGATGGACGCCTCCACAGCCTCAACGATACTCACCATCGGACTCGGCGTCTTCATGCTCGCACGATTTATCGGAGCGGCTGTCATGAGCAACGTGGCGGCAGAGAAGTATCTCGCCTTCTGCGCCGTGGGCACCGTGGCGTGCATCACCGTGCTGCTGCTCGACCTCGGCAGAACGGCGTCGGTGGCAGCGCTCCTCGCCAACTACTTCTTCGAGGCAATCATGTTTCCAACCATCTTCGCACTCACCCTGCGCGGACTCGGCGGACTGACGAAGAGTGCCTCGTCCATACTGATGATGACGCCCGTAGGCGGATGCGGATTCCTGCTCATGGGCATCGTCGCCGACTCCACCGGCAATTTCACCACTCCTTTCCTCATCCCGCTTGTAGGATTTGCCTTCGTGCTGCTCTATGCCGTAAGACACGTGGCGAAAAGCAAGCAGAAATAAACGACAAACACCACCCAAAACAGAACATACAGCAAATATGGCAGAATCAAATTTCGTAGACTATGTGAAGATATACTGCCGCTCGGGCAAGGGCGGCAGAGGCAGCATGCACCTCAGACATGTAAAGTACAACCCCAACGGAGGCCCTGACGGCGGCGACGGCGGACACGGCGGCAGCATCTACCTGCGCGGCAACCACAACTACTGGACGCTGCTCCACCTGAAATTCCAACGCCACGTCTTCGCCGAGCACGGAGGCAACGGCGGCAGAGACAAATGCCACGGCAAGGACGGCAAAGACATCTACATTGACGTACCTTGCGGCACCGTCGTCTACAATGCCGAGACAGGAAAGTACGTATGCGACGTCACCTACGACGGACAGGAGGTGCTACTGCTCAAGGGAGGACGCGGCGGCTTGGGCAACTTCCAGTTTCGCTCAGCCACCAACCAGACACCACGCTACGCACAGCCGGGAGAACCCATGGAGGAAATGACCATCATCCTCGAGCTGAAGCTCCTCGCCGACGTCGGACTCGTGGGCTTGCCCAACGCGGGCAAGTCGACGCTGCTCTCAGCCGTGTCGAGCGCACGCCCGAAGATTGCCAACTATCCATTCACAACCCTTGAGCCGTCGCTCGGCATCGTCGACTACCGCGACCACAAGTCGTTTGTAATGGCAGACATCCCCGGCATCATCGAGGGAGCAAGCGAAGGCAAGGGACTCGGACTACGCTTCCTCCGCCACATCGAGCGCAACTCGCTGCTGCTTTTCATGGTGCCTGGCGACACCGACGACATCAAGCGCGAATACGAACTGCTGCTCAATGAGCTGCGGAAATTCAATCCCGACATGCTCTCCAAGCACCGCGTGCTCGCAGTGACGAAATGCGACCTTCTCGACGAGGAACTCATCAATCTTCTGCGCGACACGCTACCCGACGACCTGCCCGTCGTGTTCATATCTTCCGTGACCGGACTCGGCATCCAGGAACTCAAGGACACACTCTGGAGCGAACTCAACTCCGAGAGCAACAAACTGCAGGAAATAACCGCCGAGGACACCCTCGTCCACCGCGACAAGGACATGACGCGCTTCCAGGAGGAACTGCGTGCAGAGGGCGAGGACGAGATTATCTATCTCGACGACGACGAACTCGAGGATGTCGACGACCTCGACGACTTTGAATATGAGGAGGACGAAGATGAATAACACTACGCTCCGCCCTACATATTATAATATTGCCGACGCCGTGACAGCGTTCTCCACGACGCGCCACGGCGGCACCGGCAAAGGCAACTACGCCTCCTTCAACATCAATCCCTACTGTGGCGACTCTGCCGACGACATTGCTGCCAACCGACTCCTGCTTGCAGAGGAACTCGGCGTGGCTGACGGACGCATCCTCTTGCCACATCAGACGCACGGCATTGAGACACGCATCATCGGCGACGAATTTCTCGCGCTGCCGGAGAACGTGCGCACAATGCTCCTTGAGGGCGTCGACGCGCTGCTGACGGACGTAAGCGGCGTGTGCATCGGCGTTTCCACTGCCGACTGCATTCCCGTGCTGCTCTACGACGAGGCACATCACGCCGTGGCTGCCATACACGCCGGCTGGCGTGGCACGCTGGCGCGCATCGTCAGCAAGACTATTGTTGACATGCGCCTCGCCTTCCATTCCGACCCAAAGCTGCTGAAAGCCGTTATCGGACCTGGCATCTCGCAGAAGAATTTTGAAGTGGGCGACGAGGTGTACGAAGCCTTTGAGCAGGCAGCCTTCCCCATGGACGCCATTGCCGTGCAGGAAATAAAACGCAATCCCGACGCCAAAGACCCGTCACTGGCATTCGAGAAGAAATGGCACCTCGACCTCCCGCTCTGCAACCGCCAGCAACTCATGCAGGCAGGCATAGCTGAAGAGAACATCCTGCAGAACCCCTCATGCACCTACGACGACACCGACAACTACTTCTCCGCACGACGACTTGGCACGGAGTCGGGACGAATCTACACGGGCATCGTGCTGAGATAAAAAAACAAACTCATATGAAACTGAAACTAATCGCACTCGCCTTCACCTTCGCGCTCACTACGTCGTCCTACGCTCCAGTCAAACAGCAGTTCACAGCTGCCGAACAGCAACAGATATCCATCTCTACGCCTGGACTCTTCGCGCGCTCCGACGCCTTCAACGTCGACCTGAGCATACTCAAGCCGAACGAATACTCCTTCCCGCTACCCGTAGGCAAGGCTACGCTGCGCAAAAACAGCAGCGTGGAAATAGTGACAAAGGACGGCGACGCCGTGAAGGCCATGTTCGACGGCACCGTGCGACTCGCACGTAAGTATCCCGACTTGGGCTACGTCGTGGTGGTGCGCCACAGAAACGGACTGGAGACGGTGTACGCCAACAACGCCGAGAACCTCGTGGAGGTGGGACAGCGCGTGCGCGCCGGACAAACCATTGCCATCGTCGGCCATCGCGACAACAAGTTCTATTGCGACTTCTCCATCATGATCAATGGCGGACGTATCAACCCTACTGCCGTCGTCAACCTCAACAGCCACCGCCTCCACCGCCATACGCTGCTATGCGAGAAAAACGGCAACTATGTCAACGTGAGCATCCTCGGCGAGAAAGCGGACATTACGGAGAGCGCGGAGGAATTTGCTGCCGACGACGTATTCGCCAAGTCGGCCACATTTAAATGGAACTTGGAGAAGATGGAAAAACAACGTTGGGCCTATCCCTTGCCGGGAGCAAAGGTCATCAGCCCTTACGGAGGCAAGCGCCGACATGCTGGAGTAGACCTCAAGACGAAACCCAACGACAACATCCTGGCTGCCTTCGACGGAGTTGTGACACGCTCGTCAACGTATTTCGGCTACGGACTCTGTATCGTCATCAAACACGCCAACGGACTTGAAACGCTCTATTCCCACCAATCGAAAAACCTCGTAAAGGTGGGCGACAAAGTGAAAGCAGGACAGATAATCGGACTAACCGGACGCACCGGACGCGCCACAACTGAGCATCTCCACTTCGAGACGCACTTCAAGGGACGCCGCTTCAACCCCAACCTCATCTTCGACCATACATCGAAGCAGCTCCAGCAGGCCACTCTCACGCTGACGAAAAACGGAGGCATTACGTCGAAAAAGAATTAAAAGAATATCGGATTTAACTGGGAGAGGGGGCGCCCTCGCCCCCGAAAGAATAACTGGGAGAGGGGGCGCCCTCGCCCCCGACAACGCAAGTCAAAGAATAACTGGGAGAGGGGGCGCCCTCGCCCCCGACAACGCAAGTCAAAGAATTTCACTTTCCGTATAAAAATCAATAGTTCGTTAAA
>DLKG01000027.1 GCA_002490315.1 Prevotella sp. UBA7594
AGAATTAACAGAGTATTGATAATAACCACATTGCTATAATGACAGCAAATGACAGCATCGACAACAGGCAGATTCTGCGTGAGCGCGGCATCTGCGTTGTCATTCCCACATACAACAATGCCTCGACGATAGCTTCAGTCATCGCCGACGTGAAGGCATATTGTCTCGACGTGATAGTCGTTGACGACGGGTGTACGGACGCTACGGGGGATATTTTGGCGTCCATGCAGGGCATAACTGTTGTGCGTCATCCTTCCAATATGGGCAAGGGCACGGCTTTGAAGTCGGGCTTCCGCAAGGCTCTCGCCATGGGTTTCAGTTACGCCATAACCATTGATGCCGACGGACAGCATTACGCTGCCGACATCAACTCTTTCCTTGAGGCCAACAAGAAACATCCTGGAGCATTGATAGTCGGTAGTCGCCGTTTGGAGGGAGTGGAGCGCAGCAAAGGCAGTTCGTTTGCCAACAAGTTCAGCAACTTCTGGTTTTGCGTGCAGACCGGTCGCAATCTTACCGACACGCAGACCGGCTATCGTCTCTATCCACTGCACAAGCTCGTCGGACTCTCGCTGCTCACCTCCCGTTATGAGGCAGAACTTGAGCTTCTCGTCTTTGCCTCATGGCATGGTGTGGAGCTTGTTTCCATCCCCGTTGACGTCTATTATCCGCCGAAGGAAGAGCGGGTGAGCCATTTCCGTCCGGGCATGGACTTCTTCCGCATCACCATGCTCAACACCGTACTCTGCTTCCTTGCCGTTGTCTACGGATTGCCGTGCAGAGTAGCAAGATTTCTTATGAAGTACGTGCGTACGCTCTATTCGTTGCTTTTCTTCCTTTTCTTTTCCATGTTGGTCATAACGCCGTTTGTATGGATATATATAAAGGTGGGAAAGATGACGGAGAAGAAGCGTCGCGGACTCCACAAGTTGATTTACCATGTGGCACGTTTCGTCACAATCCACCACGGCATACCGGGAACGAAATTCCGATATGGAGTGGCAGAAGGCGTTGACTTCAGCAAGCCTCACATTATCATCTGCAACCACCAGTCTCACCTCGACCTCATGGCGCAGCTTGTCTTCACGCCCAACATCGTGTTCCTCACAAAAGATTGGGTTTGGAACAATCCATTCTATGGCTTGCTCATACGCAATGCGGAGTATCTGCCAGTGCTCGACGGCATAGAGACATTGCTGCCCCATCTGCGCTCACTTGTCGAAAGAGGCTACAGCATAGCCGTCTATCCGGAGGGCACGCGCTCTAAGGACTGCTCGATAGGTCGCTTCCATCAGGGAGCATTCTACATTGCCGAGCAACTCGGCTTGGATATTCTCCCGATGCTTCTCTACGGTCCAGGAAAAATTCTCCCGAAGAAGTCCTATCATCTCAACCGCGGCACTATACAGATAGAGGTCGGCAAGCCCATCTCGCGCGAAGAACTCGACGCCATGGGCAACACAATGGCGCAGGCCCGTGAACTGCGAAAAATATACAAGAGAAAATACGAACAGCTGACAAACAAGATTGAGCAGAATGTCTGATAAGAAAAAAGTGATAATCATAGGCAGTGGACTTGGAGGCCTGTCGTGTGGCATAATCCTTTTGAAGAACGGGTATGATGTGACCGTTGTGGAGCAGTCGAACCAAATCGGCGGTTGCCTGCAATGTTTCACGCGCCACGGCGCCAAGTTTGAAACGGGCATGCACTTCATTGGTAGCGCTGCCGACGGGCAGGTGACGAACAAGCTTCTGCGCTATCTTGAAGTGTATGACGACATACGACTCTCGCCCCTCGACGTCAACGGCTATGACGTTGTTTCGTTTGGCGGGCAGCGCTATAAGATTCCTGTGGGAAAGGAGCCGTTCATCCGTCAGATGAGCGAATACTTCCCGGAGCAGAGCCGCAACATAAGAAAGTATTACGAAACGGTGGAGATGATTGCCAATGCCTCGTCGCTCCACTCGTTGAAATATGCCGAGACCGACTCGCGCGTGACTACGGAATACAGTCTACGTTCCATCGACGACGTACTGCGTGAACTTGTCAGCGACCCACTGCTTGCCGATGTTCTCGTCGGCAATCTGCCTCTTTACGCAGCCGAGAAAGGCAAGACACCATTCTCCGTACACGCCTTCATCATGGACTTCTACAACAAGAGTGCCTTCCGCATAGCGGGAGGCAGCGACACCATAGCGCAGTCGATGAGGCACACCATAGAGCGTTATGGCGGACGCGTTATGACGCGCAGCAAGGCGACGCGCATCCTTTGCGACGACACTCATGCCACGGGCGTGGAGATAAACGGCGCTGAGGTGCTTTCTGCCGACTACGTTATCTCCGACACCCATCCCAAGCGCACGCTTGAGATGCTCGACACGAAGCTCATACGCCCAGCTTTCCGCCATCGCATCAATGCCATTCCGCAGACCGTCGGCAGTTTTTCCGTGTATGTAAAATTCAAGAAGGGTAGGGTGCCCTACATGAACTACAACTATTACGGCTACAGCCAACCCTCGCCATGGAACTGCGAGCATTACACCGACGCGACGTGGCCCAAGGGCTTCCTCTACATGCACTTTTGTCAGGAGGAGCATCCACGATATGCCGACACGGGCGTGATACTCTCTTACATGCAGATGGACGACGTGAGGAAATGGGAAGGCACGCACGTGGGAAGGCGCGGAGCCGACTATGAAGACTTCAAGCGCCGCAAGGCGGAGCGCCTTCTCGACTCTCTCGAACAGCATTTCCCAGGCTTACGCGACGACATCGAGGAGTACTTCACGTCCACTCCGCTCACCTATCTCGACTACACCGGCACTGAGGAAGGCTCCATGTACGGCATTGCAAAAGACGCCAACATGGGGGCAGCCTATCGTGTGCCACAGCGCACAAGGGTGCCCAACGTATTCCAAACAGGGCAAAACATCAACTCTCATGGTATGCTGGGAGTGCTTGTAGGAACGATAGTCACATGCAGCGAGTTTCTCACGGCAAAAACCATTTACGAGCAAATAACGAAGGGAGCTGAACGATGAGCAAAAGTGTGGTAATAATAGGCGGCGGACTTGGCGGACTCTTCACGGGTGCC
Organism: Prevotella sp. UBA7594; assembly: GCA_002490315.1. Lineage (GTDB taxonomy): Bacteria > Bacteroidota > Bacteroidia > Bacteroidales > Bacteroidaceae > Prevotella. Next base: position 3,096 of record DLKG01000027.1, read on the forward strand.
ATCCTCGCCAAGGAAGGCTTCCGCGTGACGGTGCTTGAGAAGAATGTAACGATAGGCGGCGGCCTACAAACCTTCTGCCGCTTCGGCGAGACGTTCGACACGGGTATGCACGTCATCGGCGGGATGCAACCTGGCGGCAACATACGCCGCATCTGTGAATATCTTGGTATAATGGGCATGGTGAAGATTAAGGATGTTGACGCCGACTGCACCGACCGTCTCTATTTCGCCGAGGATCATAAATATTACGATATAGCCAAGGGCGAGAAAGGATTCGTCGATTCCCTCTCGCGATATTTTCCTGAAGAGAGACAAAACCTGGAAGCTTATGTCAAGGCGATATTCCGCATTGTGGAGGAGGTGCCGCTCTTCAGCATTAAACCATCAGAGGGTGGCATCCCCGTACATTCGGACGAATTCATGATGTCGGCTGACGCCTTCATTGCCAAGTACATTGGCGACAGAAAGCTCCGCAGCGTCATTGCCTACATGAATCCGCTCTATGGCGGACGCGGCAACCAAACTCCAGCCTACGTCCACGCCATAATCAACGTGCTTTACATCAATGGAACGAGTCGTTTTGTGGGTGGCAGTAGCCGTTTTGCCGACCTCCTTGCCGACGTCATACGCGGCAATGGCGGCAGCGTCTTTACAGGCGACGGTGTGGAATGGATAGAGGTGAGCGAAGCAAGGGAGATAGAATGGGTGCGCACGAAGAGCGGCAAGCAGTATTCCGCCGACACCTACGTCTCCGCCATTCATCCCTGCACGCTGTTGAGGCTCATGCCCGAGAAGGCGTTCACCAAGGCTTATCGCACCCGTCTCGACTCCGTGCCTAACGCCTATTCAGCCTTCTCGCTGTATATAAAGTTCAAGAAAGACAGCTTCCCCTACATCAACCACTCGGAGTATTACATGACGAAGTACGATGACATCTGGAACTTCGGCAGGGCCGACCGTCCATGGCCTCTTGGCTTCCTCTTCATGACACCGCCCGACGACCATCAAGGCGAATACGCCTCCAAGGCTCTCGTCACGGCTCCGATGCTTTTCGGCGCAGTGCGCCAGTGGGAGCACACTACTGTCGGCAGACGCGGTGCCGACTACGAGCAGTGGAAGAGAGAACAGGCCGATAAGCTTCTTGCAAAAATAGAGGAGATACATCCAGGCATTGCCGACTGCATAGAGCACGTCAACACTGCCTCGCCGCTAACCATACGCGACTTCTATGGCGTAAAGGAGGGGTCGCTCTGTGGCTTCAGTAAGGATTGGCAGAACATGACACTCTCGCAGCTGCCTGTCGTCACGAAGGTGAAAAATCTCCTCCTTACCGGACAAAACAACAATCTGCATGGCTTATGTGGCGTGCCGCTCACGGCAATACAGACCAGTGAGGTATTGCTTGGCCACAACTATGTGGTGAACAAAATAATGCGTTGCACGCGATAATGAGTATGGAAAGAAGATTAAAGCAACTTTCACGATTCCATGTACAGCCGCTATTCTTGGCAGCAATGCTCTTCATGGTGATTTGCTGCCCGGCGGTCAATGCGCAAGGGAAGGCGGCTGCTATGGCGGAGGAAACGGCAGATGCGCAGGAGAAGGTGAATATTTGGGAAGGCGTGCCCGGGCATAAGCGTGTGGAGCTGACGCCCTTCCTTGCTCCTGGGCGCGGCAACACGGCAGTTGTTGTATGTCCCGGCGGCAGCTATTTCTGGCACGACATCGACACGGAGGGCTACGCCGTGGCACGCTGGCTTCAGAGCAACGGCATCTCGGCTTTCGTTTTGCGCTACCGCACGGCAATGGTGCCGGCGTTCATCACGCATTTTCGCTATGTCTTCCGCGGCAATCGCTATCCCGACCCGCAAGACGACCTCCGGCGTGCCATCATCTACATCAAGGCACGCGCCGACAAGTATGGCGTCGACACGCGCCGCATCGGAGCGATGGGCTTTTCCGCTGGAGGGCATCTCGTAATGTCGGCAGCCGAGTTTTTCGATGCGCTCTCCCGTCCGGCGTTTGTCGTGCCTGTCTATCCCGTCGTCTCAATGTCGGCAGACTGCACCCACAAGCGCTCGCGCCGCGCCTTGCTTGGCGACAACCGCAAGAACAATCGCCAACTGCGCGACTCGCTCTCGCTTGAACTGCACGTACCTGCCGACTGTCCTCCCGTTTTCCTCGTCAACTGCAAGGACGACCCCGTTGTCGACTGGCGCAATTCCGTCTTGCTCGACAGTGCGCTGACGGTGCGCCGTGTTCCCCACCGCTACATACAATACCAAACCGGCGGGCATGGCTTCGGAGCCTCCGACAAGAAGGGCACAGTTGAGTGCCGCCAGTGGAAAGCGGCGTTTCTCGAATGGTTGAAGCGTGAGGGATTAATGTGAAATCTGTAGGATATAATATAAGTAAGTTTTTATTTTGTACTTAACAAACATAGAATTGGAATACACGATGAAACGATTGATTTTTGTTCTTATATCATTATTTGTCGCTTTGGCGGCGTACTCACAGAATGAAGAAACGTTTAAGAGCTTAAAAAAGAAATTCAAGAAGCAAAGAGTATTTGTGCTTGACTTGGATTTGTCGGATGTAAAATATGGCACGATGCCGTATGAACGATTTAAGGAACGTGTTTCGATAAAGGACGACATCGACCCTCTGCTCGTAGATATGTCCATTGAGGACTATGAGAAGTCTTTCTATTGTACATATAAAGGCTTGACTTTTGTAAAGAAGCCTTCGGCTGAGATTCCTTTTTCAATACATGTGAAAGTAGACGAAATATCATCGAAAGCGGCAATAAAAGCAAAAGCTTTGATAACATATAACGATTCGCTGGATTTTGCGGAGATAGACCTTGATGTAGAAGAAGGGAAATGGAATTCTTTTGATGTCTTATTGAAAGAGAACCAGGAGGAGCAGTTGAAAAAGCTATGCAACAGCCTGCTGTACTACTCGAATCGCAATTCCACGTACACCGTCAATAGGCGCTCGAGCTTGAGGTTTTTAGAAGGTAAGAAATAAAAAGCAAAACAATTAGTTCAAATGGCAAATACAGAATTCGACGATATACGTCCTTACTACGAGGATGAGATTCCGGCGGCGATGCAGCGCATTGCCGAGAGCGGCTCGTTCCCGTTGCTCGCCTCCTACGTCTATCCCGACGAGCCGATAGAGGAGGTGAGGAAGCGCATTGCAGCCTACCGCACGGTGCGCGACTTCCAGAACGAAACGATGGCGCTGGTCAACGAGCGCGTGATAGCCAACAGCATGACGGAATACACGTGCAGTGGACTCCAGCGCCTCTTGCCCAACAAGTCGTACCTCTACGTCTCAAACCATCGCGACATCATGCTCGACTCAAGTCTTTTGCAATACTCGCTCGTGAAAAGCGGCTTCGACACCACGGAGATCACCTTCGGAGCCAATCTCATGATGAACCAGCTCATTGTGGACATCGGAAAGAGCAACAAGATGTTCAAGGTGGAGCGTCCCGGCGGAGGCATCAAGGAGTTCTACCGTAGCTCGCGCCATCTCTCCGACTATATCCGCCACACCATTCAGGAGAAGCACCAGAGCGTATGGATAGCCCAGCGCAACGGCAGGACGAAGGACGGCAACGACATGACCGACCAGGGCATCATAAAGATGTTCTGCATGAGTGAGCCGGGCGACAAGATTAAGGCTATTGCCGACCTCAACATCGTGCCCGTGTGCATCTCCTACGAATGGGAGCCGTGCGACGTGCTGAAGACGCTCGAACTCTATGAATCGCAGTTCGCACGCTACACGAAGAAGCCAGGCGAGGACCTCACGAGCATCCTCACGGGTATCATCCAGCCTAAGGGAACAGTGCACATTGAGGTGTGCGAGCCCATCATCCATGCCGAGTTGGCAGCCTTTGAGGGTCTTACCAACAACGCCTACCACAAGGCGGTGGCGCAGCTCATCGACAGTCGCATCCATCCTGCCTATCGCCTCTATCCCAACAACTTCATCGCCTACGACCTCCGCTACGGCACGACGAAGCACGCCGACCGCTACACGGAGGAGGAGAAGCAGGCGTTCGTCAATCGTCTCAATAGTCTTGCACGCTACGACACATGCGACATAGAACAACTCTTCGACATCTTCCTCGGCATCTATTCCAACCCTGTCGTCAACAGCATGAAATAAGACAATTCCTGCAAGACAAGATATAAACCAAAGCAAGAAATGACTCAACTCATATTAAGAATCTATTCCTACATGAAAGTCCACAGGATGACGGCTCTCCTGTCGTTCCTCCTGCTTACGGCTCTGCTCGTGCTCTCCGTCTTCCGCCTTAGCTACAAGGAGGACATTGCCGACTTTCTTCCGCTCGACGACAACCGTCACAACGCGCTGCAAGTGTACCAGGACATTGCAGGCGCCAACAAGATATTCGCCGTCTTCCAGTATCGCGACAGCACGAAGGCCGACCCCGACATGATGGTGGCGGCAATAGAGAACTACGTCGCCACTCTCTCCAGCCGCGACTCCACGGGCATCGCCCGTGAGCTTACAGCCCAAGTGGACATAGAGAAACTCACGGACATCACCGACTTCGTCTATTCCAACATCCCGTATTTCCTCACCCCCGCCGACTACCGCCGCATCGACTCGCTTATAAGTACGCCTGGCTACGTCCGCCGCCAACTTCAGCAAGCCAAGCAGATGCTCATGTTTCCCTCGGGCGGCATCCTTGCCGACAACATTCAGCGCGACCCGCTCAATCTCTTCACACCCGTCGTTGAGCAGCTGCAGCATACAGACAGCGGACTGAAGTACGAGATGTACGACGGCTACATATTCTCGCCCGACATGCAGCGCGCCATTGTCATGGTCAACTCTCCCTTCGGGGCGAGCGAGACGGAACACAACACTGCGCTCCTCTCTCTCCTTCGCTCCTCAGCCGACTCCACGACGGCTCACTGCGCGAACATCGACATACACATCATCGGCGGACCGGTCATCGCCGTCGGCAACGCCTCACAGATAAAGACCGACAGCATACTTTCCGTCTCGCTTGCCGTGGCACTCATCATCGCCCTGCTCTTCCTCTCGTTCCGCAGTTGGAAGAATCTCTTGCTCATCGCCGTGTCGATAGCCTGGGGATGGCTCTTCGCCATGGGATGCCTGGCTCTCGTGCACGACAGTGTGTCCATCATTGTCATCGGCATCTCGTCGGTCATTGTGGGCATAGCCGTCAACTATCCCCTCCACTTCATCGCCCACCTCTCACACACGCCCGACAAGAAGAAGGCACTGAAAGAGATTGTCATGCCACTCGTCGTCGGCAACATCACCACCGTTGGCGCTTTCCTTGCTCTCGTGCCCTTGCAGTCTGTGGCAATGCGCGACTTGGGGCTCTTTGCCTCTTTCCTGCTTATCGGCACCATACTCTTCGTCTTGCTCTTCCTGCCGCAGGTCACGACGGTGAGGCAACAGGAGGAGAAGTCTTTCTTCAGCAAGCTCGGCGACGTGTCGCTTGAGAACAAGCCTGTCGTCGTAGCCATAGTCGGCGTGCTGACCCTTGTCTTTGCCTACTACAGCTTCAGCACGGCGTTTGACGCCAACATGGGCCACATCAACTATATGACCGACGAGCAGAAGGCTGACATGGCGTACTTCCAGAAGATGATGACCAACGCCGGCGACGACCAGAAGGTGTACGCCGTCTCTTCCGACTCCACTCTCGACGGGGCGCTCGACAAGAGCGGCAGGATGCAGCGTTGCTATGCCGACTTGCAGCGCCGCGGACTCGTCAAGCGCCATGCCGGGCTCAAGCAGTTTGTTTCTTCCGAGGCGGAACAGCGTCAGCGCCTCGCCATGTGGCGCGACTTTGTGGCGCGCCATCGCGCTCCACTGCTCTCGGCTCTTGCCTCGGAAGGAGCAGGAGAAGGCTTCTCCAGAGAGTCGTTCGACGGCTTTGCTGAGCTTCTCGACGGCACGTATGAGGCGAAGCCCGTTTCGTATTTCAATCCACTGACGAAGACTGCTTTCGCTTCCAACATCAGCTGCGACAGCATCGGCGGCTGCTATAGCGTCGTCGACGTGCTCAGCGTGAAGCCGGGCGACGTGGAGACGGTGGAGAACGCCGTCAACAAGAGCGGAGCCTACGGCTTCGACGTGCAGAGCATGAACAGTGCCATTGCCAACAATCTCTCCAACGACTTCAACTACATAGGATGGGCGTGCGGATGTATCGTCTTCTTCTTCCTCTGGATGTCGCTCGGCAGCATTGAGCTTGCCATACTCTCGTTCGTGCCGATGGCAGTCAGTTGGGTGTGGATACTCGGCATAATGTCGCTCTTCGGCATTCAGTTTAACATCGTAAACATCATCCTTGCCACGTTCATCTTCGGACAGGGCGACGACTACACTATCTTCATGACCGAGGGCGCCTGCTACGAATACGCCTACCGCCGGAAGATGCTCGCGTCCTACAAGAACTCTATCATCATCTCCGCCCTGATAATGTTCATCGGCATCGGTACGCTCATCGTCGCCAAGCACCCCGCTCTCCACTCCCTTGCGCAGGTGACGATAGCCGGAATGTTCTCCGTCGTGCTCATGGCCTACCTCTTCCCGCCGCTCATTTTCAATTTCCTCGTGCGCGGCAAGCGCGGCTATCGCGTGCGTCCCGTCGTGCTGATGCCTCTGCTCGCTATGGCATGGTCGGCTTTGGTGTTCTTGCTTCAGCTCCTTACGGTGTACGCCTACGGCTTCTGCCTCTTCGTGCTGACGAGAAAGACGGAGCGCAAGACGCTGCTCTTCCGTCGCTACATACGCCGCCTGTACATGTTCGACTTGCGCCACATTCCAGGAGTGAGCCTTCATGTGGACAATCCGCTTGGCGACGAGGCGTTCAGTAAGCCGTCGGTTGTCGTGTGCAACCATCAGTCGATGCTCGATGCTGCCGTCTTCATGGCGCTCAACGAGAGGCTGATTCTTGTCTCCAATGGCAATCCGAGTTCCAATGTCCTCGTGAAGAAGATTTTCCGTTGGATGGAATACATCTCGCTTGTCGACGGCAACGGACAGCAGGATGCCACGGTGCTGCGCAAGTATGTCGACCGCGGCTACAGCTTCGTCGTCTTCCCCGAGGGCGAGCGCAACGACAGCAGTTCCATCCTGCGCTTCCACAAGGGTGCGTTCTATCTCGCCGAGAAGCTCCGCCTCGACATCTTGCCCGTCTTCCTCCACGGCTTCAACTTCGTCCTGCCGCGTGGCAGCCTGTGTGTCTATCCGGGCACGCTCTCCGTCTTTGTCTGTCAGATTTTGCGGCATGACGACGCGGAGTGGGGCGCCGACTATGCAGAGCGCACGAAGCGCGTGCACGACTATTACGTTTCGGAATACCGTCGCATTGCCTCGTCCATCGAGACTGCCGACTATTACGCTCCGCTCGTGATAGACCGTTATCGCTACAAGGGCGTGGAGATATTCAGCGACGTCGTGCGCGGCTTCAAGCGCAACGCCAACTACAGGTCGCAGCTAAAGCTCTATGCCCACAAGCCCGTCATACGGCTTGCCTCCGGCACATGCTCCGCCTCGCCTGCCGTTGCCTCTTCAGGCAGCTACGGCGAGTTTGCCCTCCTCTGCGCCCTTGTCTATCCAGAGGCAAAGGTCATGGTCGGAGAGAGCGATGTCGAGAAGGCTAACGTGCTGAGGTATTGCGCCGAGGGCTTGGTGGACAATCTGGAGATCGGAGACATGCGAAACTTGAGTTCCATAACTTACGCAAATACGCAAAATCAATAAATAAAAATAATAATGAAAGAGAAAATCCATAAACTGCTTGAGGAGGCTCTGCCCTTGGTGGACGTAGACTCCGACTTCCTTTTCGGCGAGCTCGACTCACTTGGCATCACTACAATCCTCATGCTCCTCTCCGACGAGTACGGAGTGAAACTTGAACATTCCGATGTCACTCCAAAGAATTTCAAGAATATCGACAGTCTCGTGAGGATGGTGGAGAACAAACTCTCGGAGAAGCAATGACTCTCGAAGAACACATAAAGCGGCACGCTGCGCTCTGCCACGACAAGACTGCTGTCGTCGCCCCCGACGCCCGGCTTTCCTATGGACAGCTATGGCAAGCTGTGGAGGAGAGGGCAGCAAGGCTGAGGGAGGAGCATGGAGGGCGTGTAGTGGTGGTGCGTTCATCGCAGACAGCCGCCTTCCTCGTCGAATATTTCGCCATCCACGCCGCAGGCAAGATTGCCGTGCCCTTGGAGCGCGACGTCCCCGGTGCGGTGGCAGACGGCGTGCGTGAACAACTCGCTGCCTTGGAGCGCGACGCCACCGACGCCATACCAGCCGACGTTGCCGACATTCTCTTCACCACTGGTACTACCGGCAAGGCGAAGGGCGTCATGATCAGTAGCGCAACGATTGTTGCCGATGCCGAGAACTTGATAGATGCACAGAAGTATTCGTCCTCGCTTACGTTTATTGTCAGTGGACCGCTCAATCATATTGGCAGTCTCTCGAAAGTCTACCCCGTGATGTGCCTCGGCGCTACGCTCCACGTCACGGAAGGCATGAGGGACATGAACACGTTCTTCTCCGCCATTGACGCTGCCGAAGGGAAGGTTGCCACCTTCCTCGTGCCTGCCAGCATAAGGATGCTCATGGAGTTTGGCGAGGACGCCATGCGCCGGCGTGCCGACAAGATCGACTTCATAGAGACGGGTGCAGCCCCGATGGCGCTTGCCGACATGCAGCGTCTCTGCGCCTTGCTCCCGGAGAGCCGTCTCTACAACACCTACGCCTCGACGGAGACAGGCATCGTCGCCACTTTTGACTTTAATGCCGGGGAGTGCATTGCCGGCTGCCTGGGTAAGCCCATGCGCCATTCGCGCATAGCCATCTCTCCCGACGGCCATATCTCATGTTCGGGCAAGACGCTCATGACGGGCTACGTCGGCGACCCGTATCTCACTTCTTCTGTGCTCTACGACGGCAGCGTGCACACCGCCGATCTTGGCTTCTTCGACTCCGAGGGGCGTCTGAGGCTTTCTGGACGCGACGATGACGTGATAAACGTCGGGGGCTATAAGGTGGCGCCGACGGAGGTGGAGGATGCCGCCATGGCTTCGCCGATGGTGGCCGACTGCGTTTGCCTGCCTGCCCAGCATCCCGTGCTCGGCACGGTGCTGAGGCTTCTCGTGGTGCTCGCCGACGGCTTCTGCCTCGACAAACGACAGCTCGCCCTCTGCATACGCGGCAGACTTGAGGCTTACAAGGTGCCCGTCTATTACGGGTGCGTGGAGCAAATCTGCCGCACCTACAACGGAAAAATCGACCGCAAGGCCTACAGCAACGACTGATTGCGCTCCCGCCTCCGCAGCACCCATTATCTGCAATCGATTAAATATCAATACATTAGTAACTCAAATTTCGGATTTAAATTAATTGACACACCCCCTACGGATTTTCGAGTGGTGGATTCTTGTCGGATATTTGTTTCTCTTGTTGCCTAAAACTGCCTTCCGAACAGACAGTATAGCCCTTTGGCGTATTTTTCGCAGTTTTGAATGTGCAGGCGGAAGGCACTGTGTGCCAGCCGCTTGTCGGAGATTGGCGCCTTGGCGTGCAATGTTGAACGTAGCTAAAGTGGCACTTTAGAGAGGCTAAAGCGCCACTTTAGCAATGAAGAGGCGTAGCTTTAGGTGGCGTGAAGAAGCGTTTTGGAAAGAGAAAATCTATGGAAAAGGGGCTCTTTATGCCCGATTCGACCGTCACATCAGTGCCGTGCAGGGCAATAAACGCCGGTCATCCTGCTGCCCGACACTCTAA
>DLKG01000081.1 GCA_002490315.1 Prevotella sp. UBA7594
CGACATCGTGTCGGTGTCGGAAGGCATGGCGACATCGGTGGGCACGTCGGCACGCACTGCACAGCGTGGCGAGTACAAGGTGGTCAACGGCGAGAAGGACTTCTACATGGTGGTGCCGGGTGTAAGGGAGGACGGCTCGGTAAACGACATTCCCGTCAGCGCCGAGGCATACTATTCGGCAGTAGGTCTGTACAAGTCGCAGAAGGGATATGCCGAGGAGTTTGTCTACGATGCCTCGTTCATAAAGCTGAAGGAGATAGCTCTTGGCTACAGCTTGCCGCAGTCGGTTTTGCGCCATACGCCGCTCTCTACGTTGCGCCTTTCGCTCGTGGCGCGCAACATCTGCTTCCTCATGAAGCACGCGCCAGGCAATCCCGACGGAGGCTACGACACTACAATGTTCTCTCAGGCGCTCGACTTTGCCGCAACGCCCTACACACGCACGTTCGGTTTTGCCGTGAGCGCAAGTTTCTGATAAATCAATCTTGACCATTTGCTTATGAACACAATAAAACACATGCTGTGCGTCCTGGCTCTTCTCATGTCGCTCGCCTCATGCTACGACCTCGACCGAATGGGGCGCAATCCCTACGAGATAGACGCCAGCAACGACCATAGCCATAGTGGCGACATTCCATCAGACAGTGATGCTACCAAATACGCCGACATCAACGTGAACTACACCGTGTCGGCGGCTGACTCCGCCGACATAATGACCACGCTTGCCGACGCACCGGGCATATTCCGCACGTTTCTCTACGAGGGCTACTACAACGACTATCAGATAACCACCAATCTCTCGCACGACATCTATGGGGGATACGTGGCCAACAACCAGCCCGACCACTCCATGAAGACTCCCGACTACGGCTATTCCGACGGATGGTCGAGCGCACGCTGGAAATGGTTTTACACACGCCGCTCTGCCGAATACCGTGCGCTGCTCCGTGCGTTTAAGTTCAATGAAGCTCCGCAGCACTATCGCAACATGTTCTACGTAACGCGCATATACTATGCCTTTCTTGCCCTGGCGCAGACCGACACCTATGGCGACATGCCTTTCCGCGAATACGTGCAGGCACGCAAACCGGAGACCAATAACGTGAAGTACGACACGCAGGAGCAAGTGTACGATGCCATGTTCCGTATGCTTGAGCAAGCTGTAGACAGTATCAACCCCTACGATGCGTCGCAATATGTGATAACAAGCGACGACATCTGCTACTCGGGCAATATGATGCGTTGGCTGCGCTTTGCCAATTCTTTGCGCCTGCGCATGGCTCTGCGCATAAGCAATGTCGCGCCCGAACGCGCAAGGAAGGAGGCTGAGGCGGCACTCGGCAACCACTGGGGACTGATGCAGAGCAACGCCGACAACATGCAGACCGTGCCCCACTATGCACCTGTGGCAATGGGAGGGCTCGACACGGGCGGCGAGGAGAACTGCCTTGCCATGTGCTCCGTGGCATATAAGGGGGAGAGCGTCATGTCGTGGGACTTGGAGCAGTTCTACCGCAATGAGAGTTCTGACGGAGGAAAGTATCGCATAAAGACCGGGCGCAACCAATACGTGGAGAAGACCATCGACCCGCGTTGCCTTGTGTGCTGGTACAGAAGCGGAATGACAGAGACGACACTGGCTGATGGCGTGGAGTCGTTGCGCAATGATTATGTGGGATGCCGACGTGGGGCGCAGGCTCCGGCTATCAGTATGGGGGTGCTCAACTACAGTCTGACGCGCACCCAGCCAAAGCCGGCGTCGAAAAATCTTAATCCCGAATATTGGTTCAACTATTCGCGCCCTTCGGTGTGGATGGGCTATGCCGAGACGCTTTTCCTTAAGGCTGAGGCGGCTTTGCGCGGATATGTGGGCGAGGAGCTTGCGGGCGACGCCGAGTATTATTACAGGCAGGGCGTGCAGGCTTCGATGGACTATTATGAGATTGACTATCCAACGGCTCTCAAGTACATCAACGGCTTGCATGCGCTCAACGACGGCACCTTCACGTCTGGCAATCGCGAGCGTATGCTTGAGGCTATTATGACACAGAAGTGGCTTGCCGTCTTCCCAAATGGCAATGAGGCGTGGGCGGAGTTCCGGCGCACCGACTATCCGGCTCTTGCCAACCAGCTCACCAATAACTCTGGCGGCGACGTGCCAATGGGCAAGAACATAAAGCGGCTGCTCTATCCCAACAGTGAGGCTTCAAACAAATACTATATGGACCACCCGGCACTGCAGCGCAAGAACACGCAGGGCACACGGTTGTGGTGGGATGTGGCAGACACCAACGACAAAAACGGGAAAAGGCTGACGCCTGATAACTTCAGGTGAACTCGAAATGCCGAATGAACCACTTTTTGGGGGACTCTGTTTCCCAATTTCTTTTTTTTATGCAATTCTTTTAAGTGTTTTTTCAGTTTTTATTGTTGTTATTATATAGCGGCCTTAAAAAGGCACTCGCCTCACACGGCCGCTTCAGTTAAAAACCGAACAAAATACAAACAATCTATAGATTTATGAAAACAGGACCGTTTTTAAGTCTGAGATGGTCGCGCACGGCTATGACGCTTGTCATTGCGGCAGCACCATTACAGTGGACATTTGCTGGCAACAACACGAAGTCGCCGGCACAGAATTTCTCGGCATTCAGCCAAAACGACTCGAAGACAGCTCTCAAGGGTCGCGTCTTCGATGAGAACGGTGAGCCGCTCATTGGCGCTACCGTGAGTATTGTTGGCACAGAGGAGCGCACCGTCACCGATATCGACGGCAACTACTCGCTCTCGACGTCTGCGCGCCAGCCCGTGGTGAGAGTGTCTTATCTCGGTTACAGAAACAAGGATGTAAAGGCAGCCGCTGGGGCAAGCCTTAACATCACCATGCAGCCCGACCAGCAGTCGATTGACGAAGTGGTGGTTACGGCTCTCGGCATAAAGCGTGAGAAGAAGATGCTCGGCTATTCCGTGCAGGACATCAAGTCGGACGCGCTCAACACTACCGGCGATCCGTCGGTGACGGGAGCTCTCGACGGCAAGGTGGCAGGTCTGCAGATGAACACGGCAAGCACCGGACTTGGCGGTTCTACTAAGATAACCATACGCGGCAACTCGTCGCTCACGGACAACAACCAGCCGCTCTGGATTGTCGACGGCGTGCCTTTCACCGACGACCAGACTTCTTCTGCGTCTGCCTATGGCGGATACGACCGTGGCGGCACCTCGTTCGACATCAACCCTGAGGACATCGAGTCGATATCGGTGTTGAAGGGTCCGAATGCTGCTGCTCTCTACGGCTCGCGTGCCGGCAACGGCGTTATCCTCGTGACAACAAAGAAGGGCTCGCACAAGCAGGGCTTCGGCGTTTCGTATAGCGGCAACTTCACATGGAGCCAGGCTGCCGAGACGCTGAAGATGCAGAAGCTCTACGGACAGGGCTCGCGCGGACAGCTTCTCTTCAATGTCGATGAGGACGGCAATCCTACAACTATGACCGGTGAGCTTGCCTTTGGCCCGCGCTTCGACGGCTCGATGCAGACCAACTGGCTCGGCGTGAAGGCTCCTTACTCATACACCGGCGACCGCCTGAAAGACTATTTCCGCACCGGCTTCTCGCAGTTCCACACGGTGGCTGTAGGCTCTGCTTCGGAGAAGTCGCACTTCCGCCTCTCCGTGGGCTACAACGCCAACGACGGACTGTTCAAGAACGAGTCGCTCGACAAACTGAATATTGACCTCAACGCTGGTGCGACGGTCAACAAATGGCTCTCGCTCGACGGCAAGATTTCTGTGTCGCACATGAAAGCTGAGAACCGCCCTTACACCGGACTCAACGGCGAGGTGGCGCAGCTCTTGCTCATGCCGGGAAACATAAGCTTGAAGGACTTGGAGGAGAACTACACGTCGAAAAACCAGCTCCACCGCAACTGGTTCGGACCCGATCAGCACTACAGCAACCCGTATTATGCCCGCCACCGCTTCCAGAACAGCGACGAACGCTGGCGTGCATTCGGTTATTATGCCGCCAATCTCAACCTTACGGATTGGCTTAAGTTCAACGCGAAATACTCGTTCGACTATTATCGTACACGCCTCCAGACTTCCGACCTCTCGCTTGGCGACGGCGCTATATCCACCGATGGAACAGGATGGGAGACCAAACTCGTGACCGACGGCATGACGCGCGGCGAGGAGAACCACTTCGAGCAGAACATGCAGTTCATCTTCATGGGCGACAACCAACTCTCGAAGAAGTGGCGTCTCGGCTACACGGCTGGTGCCAATATCATGTATCTAAAGTACGGACAACTCTCGACATCGGTGCAGAACATGCTCGAGAAGGACAATTGGATTCTCAATACCGGAAACAAGCTCACGTCTGCCATCGACGACGGACACAGCCGCGCCATGTACTCGGTGTTCGCCTCGGCACAGCTGGCTTTCGACGAATGGCTCTCGCTCGACCTCACGGCACGCAACGACTGGTCGTCGACTCTGCCGAAGAAGAACAACTCGTTCTTCTATCCCTCGGCTTCGCTGAGCTGGGTGGTGTCTGATTTCATGCGCTCCATCGACAATCCGATGCCGCAATGGATAACATTCGCAAAACTGCGTCTCTCGGCTGCCCAGGTGGGTAAGGATCCGGCACCGTACAATCTCTACAATGTGCGTAAGTTCCAGTTTGAGATGGGCAACCGCAAGCCTATCACGAACACTATAAAGCTCAACTCCAACCTCAAGCCGGAGATAAAGACTTCATACGAGGTGGGTCTCGACATGAAGTTCCTGCAGAATAGACTGGGATTTGACTTCACCTATTATTATAATACAACAAAGAACCAGGCTATGCTTGTCGACGCCTCGGCTCCATGGACACAGCAGTGGGTGAACGCCGGCAAAATCAACAACTCGGGTGTGGAACTCATGGTGTATGGCTCGCCGGTGCGCACGCGCGACTTCCAGTTTGACATCACTGCCAACTTCGCACACAACCGCTCTACGGTCAAGGAACTTGCCGACGGTGTGAACCGCGTGTATTTCTCAGGCGACTCCAACATGCCTGTCAAGGTGGGCGCTGTGAGCGGAGGCAAGCTTGGCGACATCTTTGCCAACAACCTCATGAAGCGCGACGCTCAGGGACGCGTGCTCATAGGCGACGACGGACTGCCTATGCCCGAGACCGGCAACGGCAACCAGGAGCAGTATCTGCTCAATCATCCTATAGGCAACATTCAGCCCGACCTCCTCATGTCTGTCACTCCTACTTTGACGTACAAGGGCGTATCGCTTACTGCCATGTTCGACATGAAGTTCGGTGGCGACATCGTGTCGGTGTCG
>DLKG01000030.1:0-5838 GCA_002490315.1 Prevotella sp. UBA7594
ATATTGGTTTACAAGGATATGACAAAGGATTTTTAGGATTTTAACACTATGAAAGGAAATATACACACCAGCAGAACAATACGCAAAGGAAGGAGAAGAATGTCGGGTGAAAAAAAATGGGAGAGGAGGCGTCCTCGCCCCCGACATGACAAAATGAGTATTCACACGTCGGGGGTGAGAGCGACTTCTCTCCCAGTTATAGCTTCATTCCCGTCCCTTACAGCACGGATTGGAACATCTTTTTTGACGCAATGGCATCTGTTTCCGCTTATGCCACAAGACAAGAATGCTTAAATACGTTTTTAGCGGATGAAGAGCAGCTCACGATACTTCGGAAGCGTCCAAAGCTCGTCAGCCACGATAAGCTCAAGCTTGTCTATCTGATAGCGGATTTCCTCCATCTTTGGAGCAACCGTGTCGTGATAGGCAATAGCCTTGAGATGCTCATCTCCAATCTTGTTAGCCACCTTGCGAGCGTTGACAAGCTCCTCTACACCTGTTTCTATCAGCTGTGTGCGCTCGGCAATCTCCTCAATGATTTTCTTGTTGCGCGACGTGAGCTTTGAAGCCTGGTCGGCGGGGAAGATGTCGTACATGCTCTGCACGTTCTTGGCGAGTTGGCTCTGATAGTGGGTGCAGACGGGGATGATATGATTCATTGAGAGGTCGCCAAAGACACGAGCCTCGATCTGAATTTTCTTTGTGTAGGTTTCCCATTTCACCTCGTTGCGAGCCTCAAGTTCCTTGCGCGTCATTACGTTCTGACTCTCAAACATCTTGATAGACTCCTCGTCGAGATAGCGCTCGAAAATCTTCGGGCAAGACGTTTCGCAGTCGAGACCGCGGCGCTTTGCCTCCTCAACCCACTCGTCAGAGTAGCCGTTGCCCTCGAAGTGAATAGGTTTGCAGAACTTTGCATCCTCACGCACGATGTCGAGGATGGCGCTGATTTTGTCCTCACCCTTAGCAATTAGAACGTCCACACGCTTCTTGAACTCCTGCAGAGCCTCAGCCACAGCCGTATTGAGCACTATCATGGCGCTGGCACAGTTTGCCTCGGAGCCTACGGCACGGAACTCAAAGCGGTTGCCTGTGAAGGCGAATGGAGAAGTACGGTTGCGGTCGGTGTTGTCAACGAGCAGTTCTGGAATCTCCGGGATGTCGAGCTTCAATCCCTGTTTGCCTGCAATGTTGAAGAGCTCGTCCTTGTCGGAATGTTCGATATGGTCGAGAATCTCCGTGAGCTGATGTCCCAGGAATGAAGAGATAATTGCTGGAGGAGCCTCGTTGGCGCCAAGACGGTGAGCGTTGGTTGCGCTCATGATGCTTGCCTTGAGCAGTCCGTTGTGCTTGTAGACCGCCATAAGAGTCTCCACGATGAAGACAATGAAGCGGAGGTTGTCCTCAGGGGTCTTTCCAGGACCATGAAGCAGCACGCCCGTGTCAGTAGAGAGACTCCAGTTGTTGTGCTTACCCGAGCCATTGATGCCGGCGAAAGGCTTTTCATGGAGGAGCACGCGGAAGCCATGATGACGCGCAATCTTCTTCATGAGCGACATGAGGAGCATGTTATGGTCAATGGCAAGATTGGTTTCCTCGAAGATAGGAGCCAGCTCAAACTGGTTAGGTGCAACCTCATTGTGGCGTGTCTTGCAGGGGATGCCGAGCTCCAGAGCCTGAATCTCAAGATCCTTCATGAACGCCTGCACGCGCTCCGGAATAGCGCCGAAGTAGTGGTCGTCCATCTGCTGGTTCTTGGCAGAGTCGTGACCCATGAGCGTGCGTCCTGTAAGCATAAGGTCGGGGCGTGCGGAATAGAGTCCCTCGTCGACGAGGAAGTACTCCTGTTCCCATCCGAGATTAGAGATAACCTTCTTCACGTCGGGATAGAAATAGTGGCACACCTCCGTGGCAGCCTCATTTACGGCATGAAGCGAGCGGAGCAGCGGAGCCTTATAGTCGAGAGCCTCACCTGTATAAGAAATGAAGATTGTCGGTATGCAGAGAGTGTCGTCGATGATGAACACCGGTGACGTTGGATCCCAAGCGGAATAGCCGCGTGCCTCGAAGGTGTTGCGGATGCCGCCATTCGGGAAAGAGCTGGCGTCAGGCTCCTGCTGCATGAGCAGTTTGCCTGAGAATTCCTCAATCATGCCGCCCTTGCCGTCGTGCTCAATGAAGGCGTCGTGTTTCTCGGCAGTGCCCTCGGTGAGAGGTTGGAACCAGTGGGTGTAGTGAGTCACGCCATTCTCGTCTGCCCATTGCTTCATGCCTTTTGCCACGGCGTCAGCGATGGAGCGGTCGAGTTGCGCGCCGTTGTCGATAACATCGATGAGTTTCTCATACACGTCGCGCGGCAGATACTTGTACATCTTGGCGCGGTTGAACACATTCTTGCCAAAGAACTCCGACGGGCGCTCTATTGGTGCAATGACCTCAACGGGTTTCTTGTTGAAGGCATTTGCCACAACCTCAAATCTTAAATTTGCCATTGTCTTTTTATTATTTTGGTGTTTAAAGTTTTTCTTTTTTTATGGAATAGACGTGCGATCTACTTTTTAAGCCATTCCTTTATTCTGTGCATGGCTTCCTTGCAGTCGTTGCGGTCGCCGAACGCCGTGAGGCGCACGTAGCCCTCGCCGCTCGGTCCGAAGCCCACACCTGGCGTGCATACTACGCCTACGGCATAGAGCATCTGCTCAAAGAACTTCCACGACTCCATTCCGTCCGGCGTCTTCACCCAAAGATAGGGCGCGTTCTTTCCGCCGTACACCTTGAAGCCCATTGATGTAAGAGCCTCGTGCATGATGGCGGCGTTGCCCATGTAGTAGTCAATCGTTTCCTTCACCTGGCGCTTGCCCTCCGGAGTGTATATGGCGGCGGCGGCACGCTGGGAGATGTAGGACGTGCCGTTGAACTTTGTCGACTGGCGGCGGTCCCAGAGATGATTGAGTTCCACGCGTTGCTTGCCGTCGAGCGTCACGGCGGTTACTTCCTTCGGAATGATAGTGTAGCCGCAACGTACACCCGTGAATCCTGCCGTCTTCGAATAGCTATGGAACTCGATGGCGCACTTGCGCGCACCCTTTATCTCGTAGATGGAATGAGGAATGTCGTCGTCCTGTATGTACGCCTCGTAGGCAGCGTCGTAGAAGATGAGAGTGTCGTTCTCAAGAGCGTACTTCACCCATTTCTTCAGTTCCTCCTTGGGGAGCACGGTGCCCGTAGGGTTGTTGGGGTAGCAGAGATAAATCATGTCGACGCGGTGGTCGGGTATGGCAGGCACGAAATTGTTCTCCGCTGTGCATGGCATGTAGTTGACATTGCTCCAATGGCCGTTCTCAAGCACTCCTGCACGGCCGCACATCACGTTGGAATCGATGTAGACGGGATAAATCGGGTCGGTGACGCCTATGGAGTTGTCCCAGCGTACGATTTCGCCGATGTTGCCCGTGTCGCTCTTGGCGCCGTCGTTGACAAAGACCTCACTTGGGTCGATGTGTATGCCGCGCGGAGCGAAGTCGTTTTTCACTATAGCCTCACGAAGGAAGTCGTAGCCGCGCTCAGGACCGTAGCCGTGGAACGTAGCCTTGACAGCCATCTCGTCCACCGCCTTGTGCATCGCCTCTATCACTGCCGGACAGAGAGGCTGCGTCACGTCGCCGATACCGAGGCTAATGACCCTCACTTGCGGATGTGACACCTTGAAGGCATTCACCTTCTTTGCTATGTCTGCAAACAAATAATTGTTTGAAAGTTTCAGAAAATGTTCGTTTACTAAGGCCATATTTGAGTTTTGAATTTTGAGTTTTGAATTTTGAACTGTTCGGCAGAGCCGCATTTTTGAGCTTTTGAGTTGTTACGGCAAAATCGCTTCGCCCTCAAACGCGAAAGCCGCCGGACCCGTCATGTAGACATGCCCGTCGGCTTCATTCCATTCAATACTGAGCGTGCCGCCATCCATGACGATGCTGCTGCGACGCGACGCTCTGCCCGTGATGCAGGCAGCGACGGCAGTGGCGCAAGCGCCCGTGCCGCAAGCCATGGTGATGCCGCTGCCGCGTTCCCACACGCGAGTGCGGATGCTGCCGTCAGCCTTCACCTCGGCAAACTCGATGTTGCAGCGCTCAGGAAAGGCTGCGGCGCGCTCCATGATGGAACCATAGCGCGCGATGTCGAGCGTATCAATGTCTTCTACGAAGCACACGAAATGAGGATTGCCCATCGACACGAAAGTGCCGCGGAACGTGCGGAAATCTGCAGTAAGCTCGTCGCCGCAGGTCTCGTCATACTGCGAGGCGTTATGGAACGACGGGGCAAGCATATCCACCGTCACGCTTTCCACCTCTTTGCCGTCGGCAGAAAGATGGAGCTTCAAGATTTTCACTCCGGAGAGAGTCTGGAGCCGAATGGACGTCTTGTCGGTGAGTTTTTTCTCATAAAGGTACTTGCCGATGCAGCGCGATGCGTTGCCACACATCATCGCCTCCGAACCGTCAGCGTTGAAGATGCGCATCGAGAAGTCGGCGTCCACGCCGTCATAGGGCTTGCCTATCAGCACAAGGCCGTCGCTACCGATGCCCGTATGGTACTTGCTCCATACAATGGAAGCCTTTGACGGGTCGGGAATGGCATATTTCTGCGTGTCCACATATATATAGTCATTTCCTGCACCGTGCATCTTTGTGAATTTAACCGACCTTGTCATTTTGTTTGTATTTTTACCTTATGAATTTACTTTTTACCTTTACAACTGCAAAATTACAACTATTCGCGTAATAAGCAATAAAAAGGTGTGCAGATTTTCAGGTTAATTATTATTAAGTTTCTATTTGTAAGCAAATAATCCACAAACGATTACAATTTGAGAAATACGCACCTGCTTATCAAGCAAACTGTAATACATCAACAACTATAGATAACAAAACAAAATCCGAACAGCTTTTACACAAACGTTTTGTCACGAATTAGCAGAACATAACATACATAATGCAAGCAATAAATAAGCCTCATCTTACAAAAGAGAAAGAATACCAACATATATATTATAGAAGTTTCGCGTGTCTTCGACATGCTGTCAGTAAACGAGCAGACAAGCAAACGAGTAGGCCGCGAAGCCCTCTGTCAAGTGTTTGCCAATTAATATAGCGGAACGCTCTCGATACATCCTCGTCAAGTTTCGATTTGCTATCGTTTTGTGTTCTTTTGGTTACATTATGCGTTTTATCCCGTTTCTTAACTTTCAATATGAAACAAGAAATAAAAATAAATATTAAAAGATAGCTATTTCGTGTTTTATATTTCTTTTTGTTGTAATTTTGCAGCGTTGATATTACAAAACGACAGTAACAATAAGCTGTAATAATCAAAACGAAAGTATTATGAAAAAGATTGAAGCAATCATCCGCAAGTCAAGGTTCGAAGATGTGAAACAGGCATTGTTAGCCGCCGACATCGAATGGTTCTCTTACTACGACGTGCGCGGCATCGGCAAGGCACGCCAGGCTCGCATCTACCGTGGCATCGTCTACGACACAAGTTCCATCGAGCGCATACTGGTGTCGCTTGTAGTGAGAGACAAGAATGTGGAGCGTGCAGTAAACGCTATTCTCAATGCCGCACAAACCGGAGAAATCGGTGACGGAAGAATATTCATCATCCCCATTGAGGACACCATACGCATACGCACGGGAGAGCGAGGAGACATTGCGCTGTACAATGCGGAGCAGGAGAAATAGAAGCGCTGCAATGCGGCTATAAACTCTAATAAGCTAAAAAAGAAGAAGAGTAAGAAAGCTTAGAAAGACTTGTAATATAACTGAAGTTTCGGATTTGTGG
>DLKG01000030.1:5906-49180 GCA_002490315.1 Prevotella sp. UBA7594
AGAAGTTAAAGCCGTATGTAATATATTATGAACATTTATTTAACGCCATTTCTTACTATTGGCTATCACTCGGTTCTACCGCTTGCCTAAGCAAGAACTTCTAAGCCGCCATCAGCGGCGAAGTTCCCTTGAGCTTCGCGAAAAACTCCTCTAAATTCTTTACATTCGAGTAAATCAGAAAGTTGAATAATATAATAAGGTAATAGGCTTGTAATATAATAAGGTAAAAAGAAAATCATCATGATAACAACACTCTTATCCGCCACCCCAACACTCGACACAGGCAACACAGCCTGGATGATTGTAGCAACAGTTCTCGTACTTCTCATGAGCATTCCGGGCATAGCGCTCTTCTATGGCGGACTCGTCAGGCAGAAGAATGTGCTAAGCGTCATCATGCAAACCATGCTCATCGTGGGCGTTGTTTCGCTGCTATGGGTGGCAATCGGCTACTCATGGGCGTTCGGCACGGGATTCAAAGAAAGCGGCTCATGGGCGTGGTGCTTCATGGGCGGATTCGACAAGATTTTCCTAAACGGCGTGACGGTAGACAGCCTAACGCCGACAGGCATTCCGGAGCTTACGTTCGCCATGTTCCAGTGTATGTTCGCACTCATCACCCCGGCACTCATTCTCGGCGCTTTCGCCGAGCGCATCAAGTTCAAGGGCTATATGGTATTCACCATTCTATGGGTCGTCATCGCCTATTTCCCCATGGCCCACTGGGTATGGGGCGGAGGATTTCTCCAGCAGATGGGTGCTCTTGACTTTGCCGGCGGAACAGTGGTGCACATCAATGCAGGCATCTCGGCACTCATAATATGCCTTATGATAGGACAGCGCGACGACTACAAGAAAGGCCATGCCATCCTTCCACACAACGTGACCATCGTATTTATGGGCACATCATTTCTATGGCTCGGGTGGATGGGATTCAACGCAGGCAGTGGTCTTGCAGCCGACGGCATCGCTGCCAACGCCTTCATGGTGACGCACGTGGCTGCCGCTGCTGCCGCCGTCACCTGGATGACTATCGACTGGACATGCAACAAGAAGCCTACCACCGTTGGTGCATGCACAGGCGCCGTGGCAGGACTCGTAGCCATCACGCCCGCTGCCGGTTCTACAGACATCATGGGAGCGTTCGCCATCGGCATCATCACCCCTATCATTTGTTTCATAATGGTGGCTGTCATCAAACCCTACTTCAAGTATGACGATGCACTCGACGCTTTCGGCGTGCACGGCATGGGCGGCATTATCGGCTCCATCCTCACCGGAGTGTTCGCCACGCAAGCGGTGACTGGCAACGGAGGCGCCGAAGGTGCACTCTACGGCGGCTGGCACCAACTCTGGGTGCAGCTCATTGCCACGCTCGTGAGCATCGTCTTCAGCGCAGCTGTGACCTATATACTTTACGTCATAGTTGACAAGACCATCGGCATGCGCGTCTGCCGGCGTGTTGAGGAAGAAGGTCTCGACATCTACGAGCATGGCGAGAGCGCTTACAACTGACATTCCTAACCTACAATAAAACCTTTTTTGACGCAGCCTCCTGTCCACGACGCCGTGGGCAGGAGCTTTTTATCACTTCAAACCAATAAAAGAAAACATATATGTGTGGAATAGTATCTATCTTCAATCTCCGGAATCAGACCCCCGAACTGCGCCAGAAGGCTCTTCGCATGAGCCGCAAGATTCGTCACCGCGGTCCTGACTGGAGCGGCATTTATTGCGGAGGCTCCGCCATTCTCGCCCATGAGCGTCTGTCAATCGTAGACCCCGAGTCGGGCGGTCAGCCACTGTTCTCCCCCGACGGCAATCAGGTGCTTGCCGTCAACGGCGAGATATACAACCACAAGGCCATCCGCTCCCGCTATGAGGGGAAGTACGCGTTTAAGACGGGCAGCGACTGCGAGGTGATACTCGCGCTCTATCGCGACAAGGGCATCGACTTTCTCGAAGACCTGAGCGGCATCTTTGCCTTTGCTCTCTACGACAAGGAACGCGACGAATTTCTCATCGCACGCGACCCCATCGGCGTCATACCTCTTTATATAGGCTACGACAACGACGGCACGGTCTACGTGGCTTCCGAGCTGAAGGCTCTTGAGGGCGAGTGCGAACGTTACGAGCCTTTCCTGCCTGGCCACTACTACTGGAGCCGCGAGCCGGGAATGAAGCGCTACTATCGACGCGACTGGTTCAAATACGATGCCGTGAAAGACAACACGGCAAGTGTCACTTCTATACACGACGCTCTTGAGGATGCCGTGCGCCGACAGTTGATGAGTGATGTGCCGTATGGCGTGCTGCTCTCTGGCGGTCTCGACTCGTCTGTCATCTCTGCCATTGCCGAGAAATACTCAGAACGACGCATTGAGGCTGACGGGAAGGAACGGGCATGGTGGCCACGGCTCCACTCGTTCGCCGTGGGACTCAAGGGAGCACCCGATCTTGCCAAGGCGCGGCTCGTGGCTGAACACATCGGAACCGTTCACCACGAGATAAACTACACTATCCAAGAAGGGCTCGACGCCTTGCGCGACGTTATCTATTTCACCGAGACTTATGACGTAACTACCGTCCGGGCCTCAACTCCTATGTACTTGCTGGCACGTGTGATAAAGTCGATGGGCATAAAGATGGTGCTCTCGGGCGAGGGTGCCGACGAGATTTTCGGAGGCTATCTGTACTTCCACAAGGCTCCCGACGCGCGCGCCTTCCACGAGGAAACGGTGCGCAAGCTCTCCAAACTCTATCTCTACGACTGCCTACGCGCCAACAAGAGCCTGTCGGCATGGGGCGTGGAGGGACGTGTGCCCTTCCTCGACAAGGAATTCCTCGACGTGGCGATGCGCACGAATCCAGAGGCGAAGATGTGTCCTGGCAAAACTATCGAGAAGAGAATAGTGCGCGAGGCATTCGCCGACATGCTGCCCGAAGAGGTGGCATGGCGGCAGAAGGAGCAGTTCAGCGACGGCGTGGGCTATTCATGGATAGACACGCTGAAACGCGTGACAGCAGAGCAAGTGACCGACGAGCAGATGGCACATGCCGCCGAACGCTTCTCCATCAACCCTCCGCGCTGCAAGGAAGAATACTTCTACCGCTCTATCTTTGCCGAGCACTTCCCGTCAGAGTCGGCGGCACGCTCCGTGCCGAGCGTGCCGAGCGTGGCGTGCTCCACGGCGGAAGCCCTCGCGTGGGACAAGCATTTCAAGAACATGAACGATCCGAGCGGAAGAGCAGTGGCTGGCGTACACGAACAGGCTTACTGATAGAAGTTACGCAAGACGCAAATTACTGATGAGCCTGATACATTACTGATATATTATGCCCCTCCGATAGGGCTATGATTAAAATAATTTGCTCTATTTAAAATAATAATGTAACTTTGTATCAAATATAACAATATCAGTATATGGGAAAAGTAATTCTTACGGGCGACCGTCCAACCGGTAAGCTCCATTTGGGCCACTACGTTGGCTCCCTCCGCCGCCGCGTCGAACTGCAGAACGCGGGTGATTTCGACCGCATGTTCGTGTTCATGGCTGATGTTCAGGCCCTCACAGACAATGCCGACAATCCTGAGAAGATCCGTCAAAACATCATTGAGGTGGCTCTCGACTATCTCTCCGCCGGACTCGACCCAACAAAGTGTACGCTCTTCATACAAAGCCAGATTCCAGAGCTCGCCGAGCTGACAACTTATCTGATGAACCTCATCACTGTGTCGCGCGTGCAGCGCAATCCTACCGTGAAGACCGAGATAAAGATGCGCAACTTCGAGGCCAACATTCCTCTTGGTTTCTTCTGCTATCCCGTAAGCCAGGCTGCCGACATAACGCTCTTCAAGGCAACCACCGTACCCGCCGGCGAGGATCAAGAGCCGATGCTTGAGGTGACGCGCGAGCTGGTACGCCGTTTCAACCAGACTTACGGCGATGTGCTCGTGGAGCCTGAGATAATGCTGCCTGAGAACGCTACTGCACGACGCTTGCCGGGCACCGACGGCAAGGAGAAGATGTCGAAGTCGCTCGGCAACTGCATCTATCTCTCCGACTCTGCCGCCGACGTGTGGAAGAAGGTGAAGAAGATGTCTAACGGTGCGCCGCGCATGAGCATGGATGAGCCGGGCCACTTGGAGGGCAACGCCGTCTTCACATATCTCGAGGCATTCAGCACGCCCGACGACTTCGCTGAGTTCTGGCCTGAATACAAGAATCTCGACGAGCTGAAGGAGCACTACGTGCACGGCGGCATCGGCGACGGCACTACCAAGAAGTTTCTCAACAATGTGCTCAACAAGATGCTGGAGCCTATGCGTGTGCGCCGCCACGAGTTTGAGCAGGACATACCTGAGATTTACAACATACTCAAGAAAGGCACCGAGGCTGCACGCGCCACTGCCGCCCAAACCATGGACGAGGTGCGCAAGGCTATGCGCATAGACTATTTCAACGACGCCGAGCTCATACGACAGCAGGCTGAGAAGTTCCGCGCGAAGTAATGTAATCTACGCTTATTCATAATATAAAGAGGTGTGGCAAAAGGAAATAAAAACATCCTTTTGCCACACCTCTTTTTTTTATTTCCGCAAGTATCTTATTTGCGAAGCGCCTTATTGTCCTCCGAGTCGCTCGAAGAACGTTATTATTTCCTCCCAGGTCTTGAACTCGTCGCTGCCCCACTCTATTGTCGTGCCCATGAAGTCGGGCTGTGGGGAAGGAGCGATGAGATAGTCGCCATATTGCAACTGGCGCTCATTGGAGAAAATCACGCGTCCCCAGGCAGGCGCACTCAGATACTGCTCCACCCATTTCATGTCGTCGACCATTGCCGACGGATTGTTGGCGAAGGACGGAGCAAGCACATACACATTATAATGTTCGAGAAGCATCTCGTAAGCCTTGTGCATTGATGCCGTCGCCTTGCCGTAAGAGTCGCGCAAGGTAGCAATGTCGATGTAGACCACGGGGCGCTCACGTCCCTCCTGTCGGTCGTCGATGTAGCGTATGATGGGAATGAGATAGTGCATGGCAATCTTGTCGGTCAGGCGGTGTTCGCCGTGGAAACTGATTGCCATTGGATAGTGCTGGGAGAAAATATCGAACGTATGCACCACGGGGTCGGCGTCGCCGAAGAGTCCGACGACGCGCTGACGCTCCTCGTCGGTGACGGAAGAGAAGCAGTGGGTGGTAATCTCGGAATACTCCTTGATGAGTCCCTTCGTGACCATGAATTCCTGCACGCCGTCCTCACGCGGATTCTGAAACACCTGCTTGCCTGTGAACTTCGACATCGTGTCGCCCATCTCAAACGCCGGGTTGACAACGATGCGGTCGTAGCCCGTCAGCATCTCCGTGTACATGCCTCCCATGGAGGTGCCGATGATGAGGTCGGGCTTCTCTTCCTCACACATCTGACGCAGCATCTGAAGAGCTTCCTCCGGATGCAGTGGAATGTCGCGTGCCACGACAGTGGCGTTGGGCAGCAGTGTGCGCAGCATGGTCACCGTGCCCGACTGGGCTGACGAGCCGAAGCCGTGCACATACATTATCTTCTTGCCCGACATGAGGTCGGGGTATTGCTTTACATATTGGTTTTCCATTGTTATTATTACAAGTTGACGAGTTGGGAAGTGGACGAGTGGACGAGTTGACGAGTTGCTTGTTTGGAAGTTGACGAGCTAACTGTCAGTGCGCCCTTATACGTGTTGAGCGTCAGTTCCACGCAGTCGGCGTCGCCGAGCGAGCGGGCGTCGATGCTGAAATATCGCTGCACGGTGTAGTATTCCGGCACTCCGCCCTGGTCGTGATAGAGCACGAGATGGAGAGTGCGCTTGCCCGTTTCGTCCGTTGTGACGCCGTTGCTGACGATGCCTATCGTCTGTATGGCGTCACTGCCGTCGGTTTTGCCGCTCTTCAGCAAGAGCGAAATGTTGAGATAGGAGCCGTTGGCAGACATCCACATACTCTGAAATCCTGTGGCATCGGTGCGCATATTCTTCACGTCAGCCGCTTCCACTACTCCCAGCACGGGCACCTGCGCCACTGAACGCGCCCTCACGATTGGAGTTGTGGAGGCATCCGATGGCGTCTTGTCGTAGTAGACGAGGGCACGGTAGATCGTGTCGGGCTTCTCAATCCATTCGGCAGAGAAGGGATTGGAGAAGCCGACAGACGTGCCGTCGTCGAGCAAGGCGGAGCGTACGCTGCCGTCTGCCGACGTGCGGATGAGCATTGTCTCTGCCGTCAGATAGCTGTTGGTGCCGTCGCCGGAATCGTAGCGGTCGGAAGTACACGCCGTGGCAAGCGGCATGAGCGTCACAAGTGCCGCAAGACGCAACCTTTCTTTTATCTTTCTATTCATCATTCTCTTCACATTTCACATTCACTGCTCTTGCTTCACTCTGACTATTCACTGCTGAGCTCTCATGCAATTGCCCTTCTTCGTGATGTTTTTCAGCGTATTGCTTCCTCCAATCGCTTAATCCTTCAGAAGGCTCAGTTGGTTGACAGCCGGATTGGCATACATCGTGAGCATACGCTCGCGTAGGAATGTTGTGTCGGCATTGTCGAGCTGTATTTTCTTCAGTTGTCCGTCGAGATAAGCCTCAAACGCCTTACGCTCGTCGGAGGAGTAGCGGTCGGCATGTTCAGAAGAGGCGTGGAGGAGGTCGAGAGCCGCGAAATTGGAAGGATAGAGGCGATAGCCTCGCCATATCTCATGGTCGATATGTTCAGCCACGGCGGCAAAGAATTCCGTTTTCGGCATGTCGTCGGGCAGAGCAGCGAGCCACTCGTCGATGCACGGTGCACAATGGTAATGGATGTGGCCCTTGAAGCCCATGATGCCGGTCTGCATACTCACCACGTCGTCCATCGGACCTTTCTTCCATCCCTCCACGTCGCGGCGGAGCTGGAATTCCTGCGCCTTGAGGAAGTCGCACGGGTCGTACTCATAGGAGATGGCGAGCGGCACGATGTGGAGTTGCATGAGGCGCTGCTTGGGCGACCCCTCGCCACCCATAGCCATCATTTTCAGTATGGCCTCTGCCGTGCGGTCGTTGGAGTCCTTGGCTCGTCCCTCGCGCTGCGCAATCCATATATTGTCGTGCTTGTCGCTGATGACGAAGTGCATGTACTCGGCAAGCAGCTTCGACGCCATGAGCATCTGCCGCATGGGCAGCGAGCGCTGCACGATAAACGACTTGTTGATGCGCACGAGGTCTTTCACCCAAGGCAGTTTCAGAAGATTGTCGCCGATGGCAATCTCCGAGGTCGTCTCACATCCGGAGTCGAAGAGCAGGCAATGGAGCAAGGCGGAGTCGAGCACAATGTCGCGGTGGTTGCTGACGAAGGTGTAGCGGTGCTTGAGGTCGATGTTGTCAATGTCGATATCAATGCCGAGGCTCGCCTTGGCGAGAAGTTTCTTCAAGAACTCGTAGCAGAATGTCTTTTGAAAGTCGAGATTGGTAGTGCACTGGTGCATCTTCTTGGCGATGGCCTCCAAGGGCACTCCAGGGTAAAGCCACGCGAGCACCTGACAGAACTGCCCGTTATTTAGCAGGCGGTCGTACACCTCGGGAAGTTCTTCAGGCGAGAATGGACGTATGGCATCGAAATCATGTATTCCCATAGTGGAGTTTTGAAATTAGGGTTTCGAGTTTTGAATTCAGAACTGGTTTTCGACGATTTCCGTCATCACGTCCTTGATGTCGAGTCCGGCGGCGCGCACCTGCTGCGGTATAAAGCTCGTGGGAGTCATGCCCGGCGTGGTGTTGATCTCAAGCATATTGATGACGTCGTTGCCCTGTTCGTCCTTTGTGATGATGAAGTCGATACGTATGAGTCCGTTGCAGTGGAGGATGTCGTAGATGCGGCTCACCTCGTCGGCGACGCGCTTTGCAGTCTCCGGCGCGATGCGTGCCGGCGTTATCTCCTGCACCTGTCCGTTGTACTTGGCATTGTAGTCGAAGAATTCATTCTCCGTGACTACCTCTGTGGCAGGCAACACCACTGACTTCTCGCGCGTCTTGTAGCATCCGATTGAAAGCTCCGTGCCCTTCATGTAGTGTTCAATCATCACCTCGTCGCTCTCCATGAACGCCACGCGGAGAGCCGGGGCGAGCTGGTCGGCGTTCTTCACCTTCGACACGCCGAAGCTTGAGCCGTCGGCAGCAGGCTTCACGAAGCACGGCATACCTATTTCCTTCTCGATGTACTCGTCAGAGTACTTGTTTTCCTCGCCGCGGCGCACGAGCAGGCTCTTGGCTACATTGACGCCGAAAGCGCGGAGATAGTTGTTGAGCACATACTTGTCGAAGGTCATAGCCTCAACGAGCACACCGGATGTGCTGTAGGGTATGTGGAGCAATTCGAAGTAGCCCTGCATGACGCCGTTCTCTCCCGGAGTGCCGTGGATGGTGATGTAGGCATAGTCGAAGACTACGGCTTTGCCGTCAAGTACAAACGAGAAGTCGTTTTTGTCTATCTTTGCCGTGTTGCCGTCGAGAAGGTCAACATGCCAATCCTGCCCCTTTACGTCAACGATATATACATTGTAGCGTTCCTTGTCGAAGAAGGAATAGATGCCTTGAGCCGAGCGCATTGAGACGTCGTGCTCAGAAGAGTCGCCACCACAGACGATGGCGATGTTGCGTTTTAGTGTTTCCATTATATTTTAATTATTTAATTTCAAACGTATCTCGTGTAGTGCCGTTCATATACCCGCGCCATTTCTCTATCAGCCGGCTCAAGTCGTCGGGCAAATCAGACGTGAAGTCCATCTGCTGTTTTGTCTTCGGATGGACGAAGCCCAGCGTGCGGGCATGGAGAGCCTGGCGCGGGCATATCTTGAAACAGTTGTTGATGAACGCCTTGTATGTGGCGGATCGCTCGCCGCGCAGAATCTCCATGCCGCCGTAGCGTTCGTCGCCGAAGAGCGGATGTCCGATGTGCTTCATGTGGGCTCGTATCTGATGGGTGCGTCCCGTCTCAAGTCTACATTCGATGAGCGTCACGTAGCCGAAGCGTTCAAGCACGCGCCAGTGGGTCACTGCCTCCTTGCCGATGCCGGAGTCGGGCGGCATGACGGTCATGCGGAGTCGGTCCTTGGGGTCGCGTGCGATGTTGCCCTCAATGCGTCCCTCGTCCTCCGTGAGGTTGCCCCATACGAGGGCGTTGTAGGAGCGGTGGGTAGTCTTGTTGAAGAACTGTAGTCCGAGGGCAGTCTTCGCCGTAGGCGTCTTGGCCACGACGAGGAGTCCGGAGGTGTCCTTGTCGATGCGGTGTACGAGTCCCACCTCTGGGTCGTTGGGGTCATAGCTCTTGAGGTCGCGCAGATGCCAGGCGATGGCGTTGACGAGAGTGCCCGTGAAATTGCCGGCTCCCGGATGCACCACCATTCCCGCAGCCTTGTTGACCACCATCAGTTCCGAGTCCTCATAGACGACGTTGAGCGGCAGATCCTCTGCCACGATGCTCGTGTCGTGGCGCGGACGGTCGAGCATCAGCGTCACTACATCTCCCGGACGCACCTTATAGTTGCTCTTCACTGCTCGTCCGCCGACATGCACGAAGCCTGCGTCGGCGGCTGTCTGTATGCGGTTGCGCGACGAATGTGGGAGCTTCTCTGCCATGAACTTGTCGACGCGCAGCGGCGCCATGCCCGGATCCGCCACGAAGCGGAAGTGCTCATAGAGCTGTCCGGTTTCGTCGTCGGAGCCGTCGGTGCCGAGGGCGTCTTGCGTGAGTTCTGCGTCGAGGGCGTCGAGCTCCTCAATGTTCTGTGTATCTTCTGTTGTCATAATCATTTTTTAATTCTTCGTTTCGGGTCCGGTGACCTCGTGAAACTCGTCCACGTCGCCCTCCTCCTCGTTGAATTCGTCCTCCGTGGAGTTCTCTATCGGAGCGTCTGTGAAGTCGATGTCCATCGTGGAGTCGAGCTGTCCGTTGCCCACTTGTATTGTCATCGGGTCGTCAATCGACACCTTGTCGCCTGCCACCACATGGCGACCCTTGACGACAAGTCCGTACACCCAGTCTTTCTCGCCGTCGACGTATTCCGGCTGGGTAAGCTTAAAGCCCATTGCGGACAGCTTCGCCATTGCCTCGCGGAGCGAGGAGTTGTCGATGACGTCGGGCACGGTGATTGTGGGCGAATGGGAGGCGTTGACGATGAGATACACCACATGCCCCGATTTCACTCTCTCACCGGGCGCGGGCGACTGCTCAAGGATGCAGTCGGGCGGCAAGCCCGGCACGTATCCCGAGTCGCTGACCACCACCTGCAGGCCGCTCTGCTCGAGGAGATACTGCGCATCGCTGAATGCCTTGCGGCGCACGTCGGGGATTGGGATGGACTCGCCATGATGCGTGTAGACGTCGAGCCCGAACTTTATGCCCAAGCACACCATTACAACGACCGCCGCCATGGCGGCAATATTGCCCCAAAGGTAGCGACACTTGAATTTGCGTATGAATTCGGATGGGTTCATGCTTCTTTTTAAGTACGTTATAGATATACAAAGATACGACTAACCGCGCAAATCACAAAATATATGCAGAAAAAAGCGTCATGATAATGATATATTTTGTAATTTCGCATGATTTTAGAACAAAGACACGAAAGCGATGGAAAGAACACGTAGAAAGCTCATAACTGCCGCCGTGGCTGTGATTGTCGCGGTTCTGGCATGTGTTACAATATGGCGGATGCTGCCCTGCTCTGCCAACACCATGCGGCGCACGGCAGCCATTGTGGAATACACGACATGGGAAGAGATTGCCGTCGACGGCAAACCTCTGCTCTTCTTCGATCATGCAGAGGGCGACACGGCGGTCATTGGCGTCACCACATCACGCGACTCCGCACTCCACCGCCATTACTCCACGGGGTGCTGGGTCAACCGTCTACCCCTCATTCCCTCATGCGGCGGACGCCTCGCCTCCGTAATCAGCGTCTGGCAGAATAGCCTGAAGGGCATTGCCGACACTACCCTGCTCAGCCTCTGCGACGCCGCCGTGCGACGCGAACTGAAAGCCATGGGCAACCAGAAGTCGGAGCTCGACTATTACATGCGTGTGCATGGCGTGCAGGACATGGGTTATCAGCAGATAGCCGCTCTCTCTGAAAAGGTCAACGCCGAATATGCCGCCGTGGAGAAGGCGCGCCACATCATCGACAGCCTGTCGGCAGGCAAGCACAGCATTACAGTTAGGCTGAAGACTGAATACGTTGCAGTGAGCCGCAACGACGAGGGCAAGCTCATACGCACACCACTCCAACTTCTTTCGTTTGACCGCACGACGGGCATTGCCCTTCTGCGCACCGCCGACAACGCTACGCCCGACGGAGCCTGTGCCGCCGACCTCCTGCCGTGGAATGCCGGAGGCGAGAAAGCGCTGAGGGCTGTTGGCTTCCCCGGCATCGGCGAGAGCGGACTGGAATGTGACTCCGTCTCACCGCTCATCACGCCCGGACAGTCGCTGCGCGGCGGACGCCACGACCTGCCGCAAATGCTTGCCGGCGACGGCACGCCCGTGTTCTCTGCCAAAGGACGCTTCCTCGGTATCGTATGCGGCGACTCGCTGAAAGGACGCCACAGCCTCAGCAAGCTGCTCTTCAAATAATAATCTGATAAAATATATGTGCTACATATCTATACTTAACATCCACCCCTACCGCCCACTGCATAGGCTCTTCAGCCTCACCGCCATGCTCTTTGCCGCCGTAGTGCTACTTGCCGTAGCCTCATGCAGCGACATCGACACGGGCACACAGACCGTCGTCAGACGCGGCAATGCCGTCTACCGAGGCGGCGTGCGCAACGGGAAGTTTGACGGCTACGGCGTGCTGTCGCTCGGCGACAGCATTGTCTACGCCGGACAATGGCACATGGGCAAGCGCACGGGAAGGGGCGTCAGCCATGACTCCCTACGCCACCGCATCGTCGGCACATGGCGTGCCGACTCGCTCGTGCGCGGCACGTGGACCGACTCCACTGGCACTTACAGCGGAGAGCTCAACCGCGACGCTATCGCCTCCGGACACGGAGCCTTCGTCAACCGACGCAACGAGATCTACGTCGGACAATGGCGCGACGGACTGCGCACGGGCTTCGGCTTCGCACTCACAGCCCACAAGCACATCCGCGTGGGCGAATGGAAGAACGACCGCTACCTGGGCGAGCGCATCGAATACACTGCCGACCGCATCTACGGCATCGACGTGTCGCGCTTCCAGCACGACGTGGGCAGAAAGCACTACCCCATCGACTGGAGCCGCGTGCGCATCTCACATCTCGGCTCTCTATCGCGCAAGACCATCAGCGGCAAGGTGGACTATCCCGTGTCGTTCTGCTACGTCAAGTCGACGGAGGGAACGAGCGTGAAAAACCGCTACTACCGCTCCGACTACACATCGGCACGAGCCAACGGCATACGCTGCGGTGCCTACCATTTCTTCTCCACGAAGTCGTCGGGTACGGCACAGGCGCAGTTCTTCCTGCGCAACAGCGTCTTCCGCAAGGGCGACTTGCCGCCCGTGCTCGACGTGGAGCCGTCGCACGACCAGATTAAGAAAATGGGTGGTGTGGACGCGCTCTTCCGTGCCGTGAGGGCATGGCTACGCATCGTGGGCAACGCCACAGGCTCGCGCCCCGTGCTCTACATCTCGCAGACGTTTGTCAACCGCTACCTCTCGCTGGCTCCCGATCTAAAGCGCGACTACAACGTGTGGATAGCACGCTACGGCGAGTACAAGCCCGACGTACGCCTTGCCTACTGGCAACTCTGCCCCGACGGCAACGTGAGGGGCATACGTCCGAAGGTGGACATCAACGTCTTCAACGGCTACCGCTCCGAATACGAAGACTTCCTTAACAAAGAATGTATTAAATAACAACTAAAAACCCAAACAACATGAAAACAACCAACAACGCAAAGCGCCATGCCCGCAACGCAAAGCGCTACCTGATGGCGTTCTTCGCCGCAATGACTCTCGCCCTCTTCCTCCCCACGCAGCCTCTCATGGCGCAGGAGGACGACGAAGAACAGGAAGAAGACCTCTACGCCCCAAGAACGCTCGTGGCGGAAGACGGCTTCACCTACGTCAAGCAGAACGTGAGAAAACAGGGCATACAGGTAAGCAGCTCCGACGGCAAGGTGCTCATTCCTGCCAGCCGGGGATTCAAATCGGTGAGATATGTCACGCATGGAAAATTCTTCCGCACACAGGTGTTCGGGACACTGAACGGACAACACGTAACCTTCATCGGCGTCTGCCGACTCGACGGTTCGGAATTGATACCATGCAGCCGCCAGTACACCGGCGTGCGCTATGGCGCGAAGAGCAACACGTACATCGTAAAGAGGGATGCCTACTATGGCGTCTGCGACGCCGACGGCAAAGAGCTTATCTCGCCGTCGCGCAAGTACACGGACATCACCTTCAAGGCCGACCGCTTCATCGTGTCAAACGACAAATACGTGGGTCTCTGCGACAGAGCGACGGGCAAGGTGCTCATCCCCTTCAGCCGCCACTACGACCACATCTACTACAACTCCGCACGCAAGTTCTTCAGGGTGATGCGCAACAAGAAGGAAGGCGCCTGCGACCTCGACGGCAACGAGATTGTAGCTCCCGTGTGGCAATCCTGCATCTACAACGACAAGGTGAAGAAATGGAAAGTGAAGAAGACGATAAATTCACAATGGGAAGACCTCTAATTTAAGGCTCCCGAACGGGGGCAAAACAAGGGCATTTCTAAAGCGCCGCTTTAGCCAAGCTAAAGCGGCGCTTTAATTTTTGTGGTATTTTTAAGCTCTTTTCTTACTCTTGCTGAGCTTCCTCTGCCGAGCGAAACTGGTTCTGGCGCTCAAGATAAGTGACGAGGCCCCAACGCACGGAACGCAGGCCAAACTGCTCCGTGTGGATGTCGTCAGGACTCAACCACATGCACTCGGCTGCGTCGTCGGCGGCAGCCATCACGCTCTCGTCCTCCACCTCACACTCGAAGAAGAGGTCGAGCGTGTGGATGTCGACGTTGCTGTAACGATAGACATTAGGCAGCGAGAAGAGATACTTCACGCTGGTCACCGTCAGTCCGGTCTCCTCAAGCACCTCACGCTTTACGCCCTCCTCGGCTGTTTCACCAAGCGATGCGAAACCGCCCGGCAGGTCGAGCGTGCCCTTCGCAGGCTCGTTCTTGCGACGCTCTACGAGTATCTCTCCCTTACTATTCTTGATGAGGGCAACATTGGCGGAACTCGGATTCATGAAATACTCGAAGCCACAGTTCTCACACTTCTTGCTCGTAGCCGACGAAGCCACGAAATGATGACTGCCACACAGCGGACAGTACTCGAATTTCTCTAATGGATGCATTGCATTATTAAATTTTGTTTACACAAATAACATTATCATTGAAAACGACTGCAATATTACGAAAAAATAGCTATTTTTGCAAGAGAATAACTGAAAATGAATATGAAAAAATATAATCTACTAATAACACTCCTCCTCTTACTGTTCTCCACTGCCGCCATCGCACAGCGCCATTTCGACGTACAGGTATGGGCAGGCAAGACCCCCAACAAGACTTCCCTACAAGACACGGCTTATATAAAGGTGTACCTGCCCGACGAGAAACGCGCCACGGGACGCGCCGTCGTCATCTGCCCGGGCGGAGGCTACGCCCATCTCGCCATGCAGCACGAGGGCACCGACTGGGCTCCCTTCCTCAACGAACAGGGCATCGCCGCCATTGTGCTCCACTACCGTATGCCATGCGGCAATCCGAAAGTGCCCGTCAGCGACGCAGAGGAGGCCATGCGCATAGTGCGCCGCAACGCCAAGGCTTGGCACATCGACACCAACGACGTGGGCATAATGGGCTTCTCCGCCGGAGGCCATCTCGCCTCCACCATCGCCACGCAGTCGAAAGACGACGCGAAAGCCAACTTCCAGATTCTCTTCTACCCCGTCATCACCATGATGCAGGGCTACTGCCACCAAGGCTCGCGCGACAATTTCCTCGGCAAAAGCCCGAAGAAGAAGGACGAGCAGAAGTACTGCTCCGACCTGCAAGTGACGCGCGTCACGCCACGCGCCTTCATCGCCCTCTCCGACGACGACCACACCGTGATGCCTATGAACGGCGTCAACTACTACACGGAACTCTATCGCCACGATGTGCCTGCCTCGCTCCACGTCTACCCAAGCGGCGGACACGGCTACGGCATCAACACTTCCTTCCCTTTCCACATCGAGATGCTGCTCGACCTCAGGGCTTGGCTGC
The DNA here is from genome assembly GCA_002490315.1 of Prevotella sp. UBA7594. Classification (GTDB taxonomy): domain Bacteria; phylum Bacteroidota; class Bacteroidia; order Bacteroidales; family Bacteroidaceae; genus Prevotella. The sequence continues at coordinate 21,214 of DLKG01000030.1, forward strand.
AAAGCTTCTAAGGCGGCGATGCCTCCTGGCACATTACGCAAACAGACTACTAACCAAACACGGACAAGCTCTTGAACAAGAGATACAAGCTCTCTAATCAATAGAAACCAATTTTTTTAATCAATATAAAACAAACCTAAAAACAAAAACCGTATGAAGAAAATCTTTACTCTTCTGACATTGCTGCTCACGACTGTGGTGGCAATGGCTACTGACTTCACGGACAAGATGACCGCCCAGATTCAAGGACGGCCCGACATCTGCTCTACGGAAAACGCCAAGCTAACCGTCACCGACAAGGGCAACGGCACGTTCGACGTGGCGTTCAACAATGTCATGGTGAAGCAAGACAACTACACGGACAACTACGGCACGTTCACCTTCGCCGACCTCGAAGGCACCACTGCCAACGGACTCACTACCATCACGGGCAAACTCGTCGACGGCACCATCACCGCATCGACAGTAGGACTCACAACTATCGGCAGCACTGACGTCACCGTAAAAATCAAAGGCAACAAGGCATACGCCTCCTTCTCCGGCATCATCCACGGAACATGGAGAGACATGACTCTCAACGCTACGTTCGGCGACGACGACTTCCCGGCTGAAGCTGTAGTTGTCGGCACCGACAACTACGCCCCCGCAGGCGAAGCTTTCGACTGGGAATTCAACATCGACTTCAAGACGCAGAAACTCTCTGCCGTCATCGACCTCTCCACCTGCAACGCCAACAACACCAACGAGAACGTTTGCTCCATTGGCACCGACATCAACAACTGGTTCTCAGGCGTGGCAATGGGCGGCAACATCCACATCTACTACACTCCGTCCACAAAGACACTCAACTGCTGGTACATCTCTTCCAACGCCACTCTCGGTGCATGGAAATACAACAACCAAATCTCTGACATCGAGGGAGAAATCACCGTGGACATGTCCTATCAGCATGGTCTCCGCGTCAACGGCAAGCAGGTGTACTCCCCCGCTCTGCTCGTGAAGCTCCTCAATCAGACCACACTCCACTTCGGCAGCAAGGAAGGCTCGACACGCTCCAACGCCACCTACAAGCAGGTGCGCGTTGAGCAGGCTGCCTACGAGACTGAAGACGCCGTGGAATACACCGACCGCGCCAAGCTCGGCTTCAACGGAGCCTACGACCGCACCGACGAGGGCAAGGCTGCAACGCAGCAGACCGACGTCAACGTCTACAGTCTCTCCTTCAAGCAGCTTACTATGGGCGGCAACACGCTCGGCGACATCACCATACCCAACCTCAAGGGCTATCTCATCGAGGGCAACCAAGGCGACAACACTCCGGGCTACGTGCTCTTCGAAGGCAAGAACTTCAAGGCTACTGCCACCAATCTCTCTGCCGCTGCCACCGCACTCGGAATGGTGGAAGGCATGGAGCTTGACGTTGACACTTTGTACGCCTACACCATGGGCGACGCACTCTACGCAGAACTCACGCTCAGCCTCTGGGGTCAGAAGGCAGAGCTTACCTTCGGCGTGAGCGCACCGGAGGAGATAAGCTTCACGAAGCCAATGTCTGTCGCATACAGCCAGGCTGACGCCAACTACACTGACAAAATCCTCACCTTCGCCGACTACAGGGACGGTTTTGCCGACATCTCCATCAGAAGCATACAGTTCCCGACATCCGGCGACACCGAGATTGGAAATCTTGTCATCAAGGAAGTGCCCTACACCATACATAACGGCGACATCCTCTTCGACGCAAAGAACCTGACAGCTACTCTCGACGGCGCTCCGTCGGAACTTATAAAGGAGTGGAAGGATGTTAGCGTGAAGGGTACAATCGCAGACGCCCTTATCCATCTCGAAATCGGCGGCTCTGTTGCAAGTATGCAGGCAAATATCGTCTACGGCGAGACTATCCCTGAGGCAACGGTATATGTCGACAAGATGAACGTCGTAAGCTCCAAGACATGGGACGTGGCAGAACAGACCATCACTATCCGCGACAATGGCAACGGCAACTACACCATGACCATCACCGACCTCGTTGACATCCTTGGCGAGAAATACATCTCATTCCCCGTGACCGGCACTACTGCCGAGGACGGCACCGTCAGCTACACTGCCGAGCAAGCAGAGGCTTCTTTGCATCAGGAAGGATGGGAAAGCGAAAAGGCTTACGTAGACGTTGCTGACACCAAGAGCAAGGACGGCAAGCTCTATGCCTCTATCTACATCGACCTCGGAGGCTATGCAGCTATGGGCTACTCCAGCTATGGCTTCCTCTGCACGTTCGGCGACGAGCAGACTGTCGGCATCAGCGACACGAAGACTTCCGACGCACACGCCACAGTGAAGGACATCTACTCCGTTGGCGGCATGCGCCTCAACCGTATGCAGAAGGGCGTCAACATCGTGCGCACCACTGACGGCAAGACACTCAAGGTCGTGAAGTAACTCATTTCGCAAGATAAAGGATTCAAATCGAATCCTGGGAAATAAAACAAACACGCCCTCTTTTGCTTCTATCTTCTCATAGAACAAAAGAGGGCGTGTTGTTTTTTTAAATAAAAGCAGCGTATTCTTACAGCAGACTCTTTATCTCCGCATCGATGTCCTTTATCTGCGCGTCGCGCTTGTGGACGTTGCAGTTACGGTCGAGGAGGAAGAAGGTTGGTATCTGCTGCACGTTGTAGAGCTGCAACACCTGCTGCGAGTCGTCGTCGACGCGCGTGCAAATCCAAGGCAGGGCTGCCGTCTGCGTCTTCCAGAAATGCTCGTCGCTGTCCACTGAAACCTGATAGATCTCAAGTCCCTGCGCATGATACTTGTTGTAGAGCTCGCGGAGCATCATGATGCGCTTCATCGACTGCTCCCCGGCGAAGAGATGGAAGTCGAGCAACACCACCTTGCCCCTTAGCGAGGAAAGACTGCGCTGACGTCCATGGTTGTCGGTCAGCGTGAAGTCGATAATACCCGTCGTGTTCACCTTCGACGCGTCTATGGCTTCCTCCGCCTGGCGGCTACGCAGTATGCGCACCTCCTTCATACCCTCAAGGGCGATGTTGTGGAGATTGAGTCCGCGCTCCTCGTTAGGATAGAAGGTATCCCAGCTGGTGGCGACGGCGGCAAAGACGCGCACGTCAGCCTCCGACGAACGCGGGTTGAAGATGAGCATCGGCTGTCCGCCGGCATTCAGCGTCTGAAACAGCGCGAAATAGGACGATGCCTTCATTGGCGCCTTATAGATGTAGCGCGTCTTCACGTCGGTCTTGTAAGCCTCGATGATGCCCGCCACGCTGTCGTTGACAGCGTCTGCTCCAAGCTGCGGATTGGCAGCGACGTTGTTGATACGCTGCTGAAGCGACATCTGCATGAGTGCCAGCTCCTTCATGCGCGAGCAGTCGTCAGAGCCCGACACCTCGTAGTTGGATGCCATGCCCGGATACTTCGCCTTCACTGTCACCGTCTCCGTGGAGTCGATGGCGATGTTCACAATCTGACCGGCGATACGCAGGCGATAGAACTCGGGAGCCGTGGCGGCAGGGCCGTCGAAGGAGAAGGAACCGTCGGCGGAGAGCTTCGCCGAGTCCACCACCACCGGGCCGTTGAGACTCATATTCTCAAAATACAGGGTTGAGTCGGCGGCGTTCTCTATGGTGCCGTCCACATGGAACTTGCGCTCGTTGCACGACGCCACGCCAACCAAAGCCAGGGCAGCAAGAGCCATGGCAAAATGCTTTCTGATTGACATTATATTCATTTCGTTTTTCATTGTTTTCGTTTCTGTTTATTGTCTACATTCGCTTTTTGAATTGCAAACTTACTCATTTTTATCCATAAATCCTTGCTATTTCCATAAAATAATATTTGAAGTTTCGCAAGGTCGCAGCTTGCTCAACAGTAAACAAGTTGACAAGGATGCGAGTAAACAAGAAAGGAACTTGAGATAATCCGCCATTTTCTTATTTGGCTCTTGATATTTTGGTTCTTAAGATTATGCAGAAAAGTCTAAATTGAATAAAAAAACAAAAATATCAACACATTATTCTTTTATCCCACCTAAATTAAGTAACTTTGCTACCATATTAAATTTTTTGATGTTATTATAACAATTTAGATGAACGTAATTACAAAGACAGTATCATTGCCTGATGGAAGAACCATCAGCATTGAGACCGGGAAAGTGGCAAAGCAGACCGACGGAAGTGTTGTACTGCGTATGGGCAACACCGTACTTCTCGCCACTGTTTGTGCCGCAAAAGATGCAGTTCCCGGAACAGATTTCATGCCTTTGCAGGTAGACTACAAAGAGCAGTACTCAGCAGCAGGCCGTTTCCCTGGCGGCTTCACAAAGCGTGAAGGCAAGTCAGGCGACAACGAGATTCTCACATCGCGCCTTGTCGACCGCGTGCTCCGTCCGCTCTTCCCGTCGAACTACCACGCCGAGGTATACGTACAGATTATGCTTCTCAGCGCCGACGGCGTTGACCAGCCTGACGCTCTCGCAGGATTTGCAGCTTCAGCCGCAATGGCTTGTTCAGATATACCTTTCGAATGCCCCATCTCTGAGGTCCGCGTAGCCCGCATCAACGGCGAGTACGTTATCGACCCGACCTTCGAGCAGATGAAGGATGCCGACATGGACATCATGGTGGGCGCCTCTGCCGAGAACATCATGATGGTGGAGGGCGAGATGAAGGAAGTTTCGGAGCAGGACATGATTGGCGCCCTCAAGGCTGCCATGGCTGCCATCAAGCCTATGTGCGAGCTCCAGACTGAACTCTCGAAGGAACTTGGTACCGACGTGAAGCGCGAGTACTGCCACGAGGTGAACGACGAAGAGCTCCGCGAGCAGCTTCGCAAGGAGACCTACGACAAGTGCTACGCTATCGCAGAGGCTGGCGACCACGACAAGAAGAGCCGCGAGGAGGCTTTCGACAAGATTCTCTCCGACTTCCAGGAGGCTTACGACGCAGCCCACACAGAGCTGACTCCCGAGGAGCTCGACGAGAAGCACGCAGAGATGGTGCGCTACTACGCCGACGTGATGCGCGACTCTATGCGCCGCTGCATCCTCGACGAGGGCAAGCGTCTCGACGGCCGCAAGACCGACGAGATTCGTCCTATCTGGTGCGAGGTTTCACCGCTGCCAATGCCTCACGGAAGTGCCATCTTCACACGTGGCGAGACACAATCATTGTCTACTTGTACGCTCGGCACGAAGATGGACGAGAAGCTCGTTGACGACGTGCTTGAGAAGGGCTATCAGCGCTTCCTCCTTCACTATAACTTCCCGCCGTTCTGTACTGGCGAGGCTAAGGCTCAGCGCGGCGTTGGCCGTCGTGAGATTGGGCACGGCCACTTGGCATGGCGCGGTCTGAAGGGTCAGATTCCTGAGGACTTCCCCTACACTGTTCGCCTTGTAAGCCAGATTCTCGAGTCGAACGGTTCTTCATCTATGGCAACTGTATGTGCCGGCACTCTCGCCCTCATGGACGCTGGTGTTCCTATGAAGAAGCCTGTATCGGGCATCGCAATGGGTCTTATCAAGAACCCGGGCGAGGAGAAGTACGCTGTGCTTAGCGACATCCTCGGCGACGAGGACCACCTGGGCGACATGGACTTCAAGACCACCGGTACACGCGACGGCTTGACAGCTACACAGATGGATATCAAGTGCGACGGTCTGAGCTTCGAGATTCTCGAGAAGGCTCTTATGCAGGCTAAGGCTGGCCGTGAGCACATCCTCAACTGCATGATGGAGACTATCTCCGAGCCGCGCAAGGAACTGAAACCGCAGGTTCCGCGCATCGTACAGATCGAGATACCTAAGGAGTTCATCGGTGCTGTGATTGGCCCTGGCGGCAAGATCATCCAGCAGATGCAGGAGGACACCGGCGCCACTATCACCATCGACGAGGCCGACGGCGTAGGCAAGGTGCAGATATCTGCTCCTAACAAGGACGCCATCGACGCTGCTCTTGGCAAGATTAAGGCTATCGTTGCCATCCCCGAGGTTGGCGAGATTTACGAAGGCACCGTGCGCTCTATCATGCCTTACGGCTGCTTCGTTGAGATCATGCCGGGCAAGGACGGTCTGCTCCACATCTCGGAGATTGACTGGAAGCGTCTTGAGACAGTTGAAGAGGCTGGCATCAAGGAAGGCGACAAGATTAAGGTGAAGCTCATGGAGATCGACCCGAAGACTGGCAAGTACAAGCTCTCTCACCGCGTGTTGCTCCCGAAACCGGAGGGCTACGTAGAGCGTGAGCGCCGTCCGCGTGGCGAAAGAGGTGAGCGTCGTCAGCGTGGCGAAAGAGGCGAGCGTCGCGACGGCCGCCGCGAGAACCGCGAGCACCGTGAGCCGAAGGACTTCAACGATTCCCTCGACCACAACAACGACATCGACTAAAAAAGTAAAGACGAGCAACGATCGTCTACTACTATAGGCCAAGTACCCCGTAAGGCAAAGAACTTTTGCTCTTACGGGGCACTTCTTGTTTTTCTTGGGTGAACTACTCGCCGTGGCAGGCGAACTCCAATTGGCACGGAAATCAGACCGCACCTCCACGTGGAAGAACAAAGAATAACAAGTTGGTGGTTTGACTTTACGAAAAAATGTATGTGTTATATTTGCTTGTTACAAATTAACGGAATTACACGAGAAGAATATTAACGGTAATTATACGACGACAATCATTTGAATTCGTATAATTCTCGTCAATTCTTATCCGTATAATTCCGTTAATTTTTAGCTCATCCGTGGCGGAGGTCTCCGGCCTCCGCTGCAATTATCTGATAACGGAATACAATTAACGGAATTATACGGAAAAGAATTAACGGAATTACACGAGAACAATATTAACGGAATTACACGAGAACTATATTAACGGTAATTATACGACGACAATCATTTGAATTCGTATAATTCTCGTCAATTCTTTTCCGTATAATTCCGTTAATTCTTAGCTCATCCGTGGCGGAGGTCTCCGGCCTCCGCAGCCCCTTTTATTCACAATTAATTATATACCAATACATTATTTACTTTCTGCGGAGGCCGGAGACCTCCGCCCACGGATAAATAAAGAGTGATAAACCTATTTTATTTCCATTCCTTATAAGGATGCGTAAGCAGTTGCGAATTGTAATAGCGGCGGTCGCCCGTCACCTCCGTCCCGATGAAGTCGGGTTTGTCGAAAGCTTCGTCCTCAGAGCCAAGCTCCACCTCAGCCACTACAAGCCCTTCGTTGTCGCCATAGAACTCGTCCACCTCAAAGGTATGCTTACCGTCGGGGCTCTTCACAAGCCAGCGACGCTTGTCGACAACACCGCCACGGCAAAGTTCAAACAGGTGCGCAGCCTCGTCGAGACCAATCTCTTTCTCAAACTCATAGCGCGAGAGTCCCGTGCGGTCACTGTGGCTCTTTATCGTCAGCCATGCGCGGTCGTCGCGCGTTCGTACACGCACAGTCGCAGTCTCACAAGGCATGTAGCCCTGCTTGATATGGCTCGAAGAAAAGGCGGCATCCTTGTAGTTGCCGCCTTCACGTATCAAGAATTTGCGTTCTATCTCAAACCCACTCATTTTTCTTTCAGATTAAAATCTTTAGCTGAAGTTTCGGATTTATGGAATTTAAAGTAAATAAAGAAGTTACAGAAGTTAAAGCCGTATGTAATAGATTACGAACATTTATGTAATGCCATTTTTTACTATTGGCTATAGCTCGGTTCTACTGCTTGCCTAAGCAAGAACTTCTAAGGCGCCATCAGCGGTGAAGTTTCCTTGAGCTTCTCGAATACTCCTCTAAATTCTTTACATTCGAGTAAATCAGAAAGTTGAATCTTTAATAATCAATTTTGTTCTTCCTACATTTCGAATGACGCCGTGTCAAAACCGCGACCTTATCCGTAGTGGAAGCCAAGGCCTCCGCTACGGATAATCACAAATTCGGGCTTTGACACGCCCCCACCTACAGTCAGTGTAGCGGAGAGTTAGGCAATAGTCGTTGAATAGATGGCGAAGCCAACGCCGAGGATGATGAGTCCCCAAACGATGTACTCCACGGTTTTCTTACCCTTCTTCTCCTGTTCCATAGCGTATCTCTCACGCTTTAATTTTCCTTTTTGGTTCATAGTAGTATAAATTTTAGTTTTTCTAATTTTCATCCACGGTCGGAAACTCCATAAGGTAAGCCTTTATGAAGCCGTCAATTTTTCCGTCCATCACGCCGTCGACGTCGTTCGTCTGATAGCCAGTGCGGTGGTCCTTGACGCGGCGATCGTCAAACACGTAAGAGCGTATCTGACTTCCCCACTCTATCTTCTTCTTTCCAGCCTCAATCTTTGCTTGCGCCTCAAGGCGCTTCTTCATGGCGCGGTCGTAGAGTTGCGATTTGAGGAGTCGCATGGCATTGTTGCGATTTTCGAGCTGCTTGCGGCTTTCCGTGTTCTCGATGAGAATTTCCTCCTCCTCTCCCGTGTCGGGATCGACGTATTGGTAGCGGAGGCGTACACCCGTCTCCACCTTGTTGACATTCTGTCCTCCAGCTCCGCCCGAGCGGAACAAATCCCACGACACCTTCGACGGGTCAACATACACCTCAATGGTGTCATCGACGAGAGGCGAAACGAACACCGAGGCAAACGACGTCATGCGCTTGCCCTGAGCATTGAAAGGCGAGACACGCACGAGGCGATGGACACCGTTCTCGCTCTTGAGAAATCCATAAGCGTACTCGCCGCCCTCTATCTCCATCGTCACGCTCTTGATGCCAGCTTCGTCACCCTCTTGAAGGTTGCTGATAGTTACCTTATGTCCGTGGCGCTCCGCCCATCGCATATACATACGCATGAGCATCTGCGCCCAGTCCTGGCTCTCCGTGCCGCCGGCGCCGGAGTTGATTTTCATCACGCAGTCCATGGGGTCTTCCTTCTGTCGGAGCATATTCATCAGCTCAAGCTGCTCGATGGCGTCGATGGCTTTCGCGTAGTCGGAGTCGACCTCCTCTTCCGTGACGAGGTCTTCCTTATGATAGTCGAAAGCAAGTTGCAGCTCGTCGGCAAGCTGACGCACATTGGCGTAGCCCTTTATCCATTTCTCAAGCGTCTTCACCTTCTTCATCTGCTCCTCGGCACGCTTTGGGTCTTCCCAAAAGTCGGGAGCCTGTGTGCGGAGTTGTTCTTCCTCGAACTCCACTTTCTTCTGGTCGATATTCAGATAATGATTGAGCGCGTCAGCACGCTCAAGCACATCCTTCAACTGGTCGGCTGTTATCATTTTTTGATTATTGAATTCAATCTTCGTACATTTTGTCAATCACGTCCTTGTAGTTCTTGTAGATAACCGGACGGCGTATCTTCAGCGAGTTGGTCAGCTCGCCCGACTCCATGGAGAAGTGATGGGGGATGAGCGTGATGCGCTTAATCTGCTCGTAGTGGGCAAGTTGCTGCTGTAGGGTCTGTATGCGCTCCATCATCATCTTCTGTACGCGCGTATTGGTGCAGAGATCCTCGCGCGACTCGAAGGCGATGTTGTTGTCCTTAGCCCAATTCTCAACGAGGCGGAACTCCGGCACGACAAGTGCCGAGACGAACTTGCGCTCGTTGGCGATGACCGTCACCTGGTCGATAAACTTGTCGACGAGAATGAGCGACTCGATGAGCTGCGGTGCTATGTACTTGCCGTTGGATGTCTTGAAGAGATCCTTGATGCGGTCGGTGAGGAACAACTCGCCGTCCTTCATGTAGCCGGCGTCACCCGTGCGGAAGAATCCGTCCTCCGTGAAGGCAGAGGCGTTGGCAGCGTCGCGGTGGAAATAGCCACGCGTGATGGTTGGACCCTTGAGGAGAATCTCGTCGTTGTCTCCGATTTTCACTTCAATGCCGTTGATGGGGCGTCCGACGGAGCCTATCGTATAGGGCATGTCGGTGCGGTCGCACGACACGGTAGCGAGGCTCTCCGTGAGGCCGTAGCCCACGATCATGTTGATGCCAATGGAATGGACGAAGCGCTCCACCTCCGGCGACACCGTTGCTCCGGCGGTCGGGAAGATGTTGGCGTTCTCCAAGCCTATCTGCTTGCGCACGAGGCGCAGTATGGTCTTGTCGATGATGCGGTACTCCATGGCGAGCAGCGGCGACGGACGGCGGCAGCGGCTCTTGCAGTCGATGTTGTAGCGTCTTCCCACCTCAAGGGCGTGACGGAAGATGCGCTGCTGCATTGCGCTGGAGTTGTCGATTTTGTCCTTCACAGCCTGATAAACCTTCTCCCAAAAGCGTGGCACGCTCGACATGCACGTGGGATGAGTCTCGCGCATCGACTGCTGTATCTCGTGCGGGTCAGTATTAATAATAATGTGTGCGCCCTCGCTGAATGCGAGGTACGACCATCCGCGTTCAAAGATGTGCGTGACGGGTAGGAACTGAATGATGCGGTCGTTCTCTTTAACCGGCACCACCTCGTCGTTGGCCTTGAGTGCGGCGGCATACTGCCCATAGGAAAGAACGACTCCCTTGGAGTCACCCGTCGTGCCCGACGTGTAGAGTATGTTGCAGATGTCGTCGTCGTTGGCTTCGGCATAGAGTTGCTCAACTTCAGTCTGGCGCGGCAGTCCCTCGCCGAGTTTCAGGAAGTCGTCGAAGTAGATGGCGGCAGGGTCGTGCGTGGAAATACGCACGCTGCGGTCGAAAATAATGATGCGCTCGAGAGAGTGGCAGAGCGCGAACACGCGGTGGGCCTTGTCGTATTGTTCCTGTTCACCGACGAAGACGAATCGCACGTTGGCGTCGTTGATCATGTACTGTATTTGCTGCTCAGACGAAGTGGCGTAGAAAGGAATGGACACAGCCCTCACGCCATAGGCGCCAAAGTCGGTCACGAGGTACGGCAGGCAGTTCTGCGAGAACACGGCGATACATTCCTGCGGTTTGATGCCGAGATTGAGGAAGGCATTGCTTGCCTGCTTCACCATCTGCGCGAAGCGGTTGTAGCTGGCAGTCTTCCATGTTGCCGAGCCGAAATCCTTATAGGTGAACGCTGGGCGTTCGCCGTATTTGGCCGCCTGCTTTTGGGCGAGTACCGAGAGGTGACATCTTGTTTGCATACGAATATGATTTAGTAATGTAATGCAAAAATACGCTAAATATGGCAAAGGGCAAAACAAAAAGACATATATTTAAAAAGAAACCGCCGAAAACGGATGTTTTCGGCGGCGTAAAAACGTCGGCGAACTCGTGTGGCAAAAACGAGTGAGTTCGCCAACTAAAAAAATCATTTCTTCTTCAGAAGCGCGAAGCAAAGAATCTTACTTCACTACTTTTATGGTCTTCGTGCCGTTCTTCACGATGAGCACACCAGTGGCAGGCACGTTGCTGATGCTGAACGAAGCGGCGGGAGCCGTGTAGAGCTGTCGTCCCTGAAGGTCGAAGACGCGCACGTTGCCGTTAGGATCGGCTGCAGTGATGTCGCCGATGCCTGATGTCCAGCTGCTGTCATTGTCGGGCTCGCACTCCACAATCTCACCGCCCTCGACAGTGAGCATATAGCTGTTGCACACACCCTCATGTGAGCGTACGGGCTGCGGCTCCTTCTCCTCGTCGCCGAGGGATGCCACATAGAGGCGATAGGAGCCGTCGGGCAGGTTGCTTACACGGGCAGTAGCAGTGCCGAGTGTGCCACCGTAGCGTGATGGGCGGCTCTCGAAGCGCTTAATCTGCGTGAGCTTGTACTCCTTTCCGCTGGCAGTGTTGCGTGCCATAAGGAGGATGGAGCCAGTGAACTCATCCGAGTCATAATTGTAGAGATTGCCGTCGCACGACACTGTCACGGCATAGTCGCTTGCGTCAATGACGAGATTGCCCGTGAATTCCCAGAGCGAGTGGTACTCGCCGACGTAGCGGTCATCGCTGGCGAGGCGCACCTCCACCATGGACTGTCCTGTAGAGTAGCCGTTGAGCGAAGCGATGTCGAAGTATCCGTTCTGCTTTCCGTTCCATCCCCAGTTGACGTGCACGAGGCCGTCCTGGTTGTAGCCGTCAAGCACGAAGCAGTGGCCGCCGGCAGACGACTGTCCGCCGTAAAGCACTGGGCAGCGGTCGTTGAGCTCGCGGTAGAGAATGTCCATCCACTCCGTCACGTTGAAATATTCCCGGTAGTAGTGGCGCACCCACTGGTTGCAGCCGAAGTTCTCGCGGAAGGCGCGGCAGGCAGAGTCGAGGAAAGCTCCCGAACCCGACTTCGTGTACTGCATACGCACGGAGTAGCCGCAGTGCTGCATAAGAGTGGCGACGGCAGAAGCTTGCGCGTCGGTGTAGGCACCAGCAGTGTAGGTGTCAAGCATATTCGCCCAGTCGTAGTAAGTGTCGGAGAAGTCGGCCTCAAGCGTCTGCGACGGTTCGCCTCCGCCTGGCATGAAGTCGTACATCACCTCGCCCTCGCCCTTGACTGGCGACTTGTGGTAGTATAGTATCTGCGCCATGGCCGTGGCCACACAACCCGTGACATAGTTCACCTTATTGCCAGTCTTCGTGTCGGTGTACTTTGGAGTATAGAGGTTGTAGGGCGCGTCCTGTCCCCAGCGGCATGTCAGAAGCTCGTCAATCTGCTGGGCATAGGCAGCGCTGGGCTTCACACTCTCAAGGGCACGGCCCTCGGCCTTAGCCTCAGCGAGGGAGGCGTTGAGTGCGCTGATGTACCACTCGAAAGCCGGGTTGTCGCCACCGGCGTTGTAAGCCTCGTCGGAATAGCCGAAGACGGGCTTGAACTGGTCATCGTTGGCGATTACGGCAAACCCGCCGTCTGCGTAGCCAAGTATTGACACTTCTGAATTTTTGGCAAGCACGCGGAGAGCCTGCGCGGAGCGTGCCTTCACCCTTGAGCCTTTCGCGGTCTGCGACAGAACGCTGGCGGCAGCCTGGCGAAGCTCGGCCTCGGAGCGCTCATACGCCGATGCAGCCAGCGTGAGGGCTGCAAGGAATGAGGTGGCTATAAATTTCTTTGTCATAATGTTCATTCTTCTTTGTTGTGTTTCTTTTAATTTAATACGATTTGCTTGTGGGCCATCCGCTTTGGTACGCGGCTGCCCTTGAACGTCAGTTTGAGAGAAAAGGCGGATTGTCGGAACGTTTCCAAACGCTCCGGCAACCCGCCCCGTTAGAGTGTTTTATACGTGCTCAACTATCAGTTCTTTCTTGTGAGCTTGAGATCCACGTAGTATGAGAACATTCCCGACTGTGCTCCCGACGTGCCGCAGAACATCAGCACTGACGACGGAGCGAAAGTGATTTCCGTCGGTGCGGTGTTGTTCTCGCCTGGAGTCCAGTTGCCTGTCACCTCACCGTCAGTCATCTCACCGCCGGCGTTTGGAACCTGCCAGAAGAAGGAGTAGCCCTGCGTGCTGAAGATGACGTCAGAGGTGTTGCAGTTGAATGAGAGTGTGCCCTTCTTGGCTGTCTCGTCATAGTTGTATTCGAAAGCCCATGACATTGGAGCTTCGCCGCCGAGAGCCGAGAGATAGAATGTCGGGGCATAGGCGAAGAGGCGCTTGCCGTAGTCGTCGCCGGTCTCGTCGGAAGAGCCTGAGAGCGTCACGTTGACGGAGCGGTCCACGAGCACCTCGTTGCCACTCTCGTCGGTCTTCACGTTGCCTTCCTCGTCGAACTCCGGCTCCTTCATGGTGAGCACCCACTGGCCTCCGAAGAGGTCGTAGAGCGACTTCTCGTTGTTGAGGATAGTCACGTCACAGGTGCTGTTGGCGCCCATCTGCGCTCCCTCGGCGGAGATTGTCAAGCGCAGCGTGCGGTCGGGATTGATGATGTTGTCGTCGAGTACCTTCATCTCGAAGTTGATGGTGTTGGTAGTCATCGTGTCGGCGTCAACGACAAGCGTCTTTGTTGTGAACATATAGTCGCCGTCATCTCCTGCCTGGCACTCCTTGGCGGGGTTGTCGCCGGTGCCCTCCGTCACGAGGTTGATACGCACCTTTCCGTTGAGCTTGCCGTTTACGGTCACGGGAATGTTGACGAGTCCCTCGTTCTCCTTCACCTGGAGAGTGGTGTTGGCGAACTGTACTGTTGCGTCCGCGCTGTTGGTCTTGTCGTCGTCATCACAGGCAGTGAACGCGACGGCTGCGACCATAAGCATGAACAGTTTCAGATATTTCATGTTGTCTCTGTTTTAAATGTTACGTTGGAATGATAGTTATTAATAGCCGGCGTTCTGCTTCACCTGCTTGTTGACCTCGGTCTCGTCCTTAGGTATAGGCCACGTCATGCGGTAGTTGCCTGCCGGGATGTTGAGGTCGGTGGTGGTGCTGCCCGGAGTGCTGCAGAGGTCGCGCTGCTGCGGCACGCCTCGCTTCACGCCCATGCCCCAGCGCTTGAGGTCGAAGAGGCGCATGCCGTCGCCGATGAACTCGCGCAGGCGCTCTTTGCGGAGCTCAGCCATAAGGTCCTCGGGATTGGCGAAGGTGGAGGTGCGGAGGTTGGCGATGCGCTTCTTGCGGAGGTCGTTGAGACGCTTCGAAGCGCGCGTCATGTTAGGAGTCTCCTGGAGGGCGTAAGCCTCGGCAGAGATGAGGTACATTTCCGGCAGGCGGAAGACCTTTGGCTCGTGCGCGAACTCGGCATACTCGTCCTGCGAGGTTATGTACTGATAGATGACGCCGGCCTTGTTGTACTTGTTGAGGCACTTCACGCGTCCGGTGGAGCCAGTGGTCGTGGTGACGTCAACAGAGGTGAAGAACACCGGAAGGCGCATATCGTCGGCAGAGTAGAGCGCGAGCACGTCCTTTGTAGGGATGTAGTCAGGCGTGGCGCCTGTGGACTTCGGCAGGAAGTTGTAGCCGGTCTGTGCAGGCAGGTCGGACGTTGAGGAGGTTACAAGACGGAAGATGGTCTCGTTGGTGCCGCTGTAGTTGCCGCCGTTGAATCCGTATCCGTCCATCCACCACTCGTTCTCGAGCTGTGTCGTCGAGCTGCAGAGGGAATAGCCTGCCGTAGTGTTGTTGATGACGATGTCGGCCTCCTTGGCTGCGAGAGTGTAGTTCTTCTGGTTGAGAGCGACACGGGCGCGCAGGGCGTGGATGGCGTCAAGCGTCACATACTCTGAGCGTGCGGCGCCGGCTGTGGTGACATACTCTCCGGCCTTGTCGAGGTCGTCGTTGATCTGCTGGTAGGACTCGGCGAGAGTCTTGCGTCCAGGGTATGTGGAAGCGTCAAACGACATGTTGAAGTTGAGGTTGTAAGACGCTCCGAGGTCAGGCGTGTTGGCGTTTTCCTCAGTGTAGGCCGGACTGAAGTACTGCACAAGTCCGAAGATGGCGTAGGCGCGCATGAAGTAGGCGTCGCCAAGAGCCGAGCGCGCGATCTTCAGTCCTGCCGTGGCGCTCACCTTGTCGCCGTCGGGGAAGAGTTCCGGGTTGTTGTCCGGATCGGCCTTCTTGTAGCCGTCGATGATGAAGTTGGCCTGCTTGATGAGCGCCTGGAAGTTGCCGTAGATGGTGCTGAACTCGCTTGTGTTGGAAGTGAAGTTCCAGCGGTAGAAGTCGCCGTAGGTGTTGGAGAATCCGGCCACGGCGTTGAAGCAGTCGCTCTGGAGGTCGGGAGCGTTGTAGAAGGCTCCGCCGATGCTGCTCTTCAGGTAAGCATAGAGCGTCTGGCGCGCAGCCTGGAAGTTGGACGGGTTCTGCAGTGCTGTGTCAGTGTCGAGGTAGCCCACGGGCTTTGTGTCGAGGTCGCACGATGTCGTCATGAGAGCAGCTGCAAGTGCCAATACTAAATATTTCTTTTTCATATTGAATAGTCTCCTTATCGTGATGATTTTTTAGAATGTTAACTGTGCTCCGAACGAGAACTGACGTGTATTTGGATAGTCACCGATTGAGTAGAATCCGTCTACCTCCGGGTCGTAGCCGCTATAGTTGGTGATGGTGAAGAGGTTACGTGTCACGAAGTACACCTTTGCGCTCTTGAGCAAGTGTGTTGCCTTCATCCAGCTTTCCGGCAGCGTGTAGGAGAGCTGCAGGTTCTTCAGACGGAGGAAGTTGGCGTTTTCGAGAAGGTGTGTGTCGAACTGGCGTGTAGCGTTGGCTGCAGCGATGTCTGTGACGTCGCCCGGCTTCATCCACATGTTGAACATCTTTGTCGACTGGTTCCACTGTGTAGCGAATGCAGGGTTCTCGATGAAGTAGCGCTCCTGGTTAACGAGCGAGCGTCCAAACATACCAGAGAACTGGATGTCGAGCTGCAAGCCCTTCCAAGAAGCTGTTGTCTGGAAGCCGAATGTCCAAGGAGCGATGGCATTCTTGCCGGTCATGACGCGGTTGTTCTCGTCGTACACCTTGGTTTCGTTGCCGTACTTGTCGAGCCATACGTTCTGTCCGTCGCGCGGGTCGACGTGGCTCCAGCGTACCATGTAGAACTCACCATAAGCGTGACCTACCTGGAGTTTCGACATATCGCCGAGAGAGTACTCAGTCTCGCCGTTGAAGAGCTTTGTGAGGCAGTTCTTGTTGTAGTTGCCCACAACGCGTGCATTCCAGTACCAATCCTTTGTGCGGATGATGTCGTAGCCGATGGTGAAGTCAACACCACGGTTGTAGAGGGATGCGACGTTAGCGTAGCGTGAGGCGAAGCCAGTCGTGTAGGACACGGGCACGCTCATAAGCATGTTGTGAGTGCGCTTGTCGTAGTACTCGATGTCGAATGTCAGTCGATTGAAGAGCTTACCTGCGATCGTGAGGTTGAGAGTGTTCACGTTCTCCCATGAGAGCTCTGGGTTGGCTGCATTGACAGGAGCGAGGCCGGCGACGTCGTCGTATGTGCCTGCCACGCCGGAGAGTGCGAGCGCGAGGTTGGAGCTGATGTTGGCGTTACCCGTCGTACCGTAGCTGGCCTTAACGTGCAGCTCGTTGAGCCACTTCTTGTAAGGCTCCATGAATTTCTCGCCAGTCACGTTCCACATGAACGCGGCGGCACCGAATGTAGCCCAGCGGTGTCCCTCGGCGAAGAGGGAGGAGCCGTCGCGGCGTCCGGAGATGTCGACGAAGTAGCGTCCGTCGTAGCTGTAGTTGACCATGGCGAACCATGAGTTGCGCACCTCGTTGTCCTCAGACTGTCCAGGGATGCCTGCGTAAGCCTGCGTACCGCGCGACATGAGGAGGAGGCGGTTGTCGGTGAGGCCTCTCATGCTTGCGCTGAACGCCTCGGTGTGTGACTTCATCGTCTCCTGTCCAAGGAGCACCGTGATGTCATGCTTCTTGTTGACATTGAACTTGTACTCGGCGGTGTTCGTCACCGTGTAGCGGTAGAAGCGCGACATTGACTCTGCGGCTGAGCCCGTTGGGAAGATGTCGTAGTCCTCGCCCTGGGTGTTAAGACACTTAGCGTGCGTGCGGTAGTCGTTGGCGTCGAGGCCTACGGCAGAGCGTATGTTGAGTCCCTTTATGGGGTTGATGTTGACATAGAGGCCCTCGTTGATGCGGATGCGGTCGTTGCTCGACGGCTGGAGCTCGGCGAGCCACTCGGGGGAGTAGAGTCCGCTCATCTCGGTGTAGGCGTGGAGTCTCTTGCCGTAGCCTGTGAACGTGCCGTTGTCGTAGTCGGCGCCGAGAATCTCGTAGGGCGACTGTGTCGGCAGGTACATGCGGGCGGCGAATGTCTTGTTGTAGAGACTGGTGCCCGAGGAACCCCATGTAGTGGTTGAGGTCTTGGTGAAAGAGAGGTTGGTGTTGGAACCGATCTTCAGCCAGGAGTTGGCGTTGATCTCAAGGTTGGCGCGGAGAGTCTCGCGGCGCATGCTTGAGTCGTCCATGATACCGTCCATCTTGTAGTGGCCGAAGGACACGAGGTAGTTTACGCTCTGCGTGCCGCCACGTACCGAGGCGTCGACCTGCCATGTCGGGGCGTTGTCGCCGAAGAGGTACTTGCGCCAGTTGGTGGAGATGCCTGTCTTCTGGTAGAAGTTGCGCTTCTTGAGATAGTCGGCGTTAGAGGCGAGGTCGGGGTTGACCATCTCCTGGAACGACATCCACTGGTTGGCGTCCATCATTGTCGTCTTGTCGCCCGCAAGCTGCGAGAAGCCGTAGCTTGCCGATACAGACACCTGGGCGGCCTCGCCGAACTTTCCTTTCTTCGACGTGATAACCACGACGCCGTTGGCGGCGAGAGAGCCGTACACAGCAGTGGAAGACGCGTCCTTGAGGACGGTGATGTTCTCGATGTCGTTAGGATTGAGCGAGAGGAAGGTGTTCTGACTGATCATGCTTCCGTCAAGAATGAACAGAGGGTCTGTGGAGGCGTTGATTGACGTCACGCCGCGCACACGCATCGTGGAAGTGGAGGATGGCTCACCGGAGGAAGTCATGACCTGGAGGCCGGACACCTGGCCCTGAAGGGCGTCGGCGACGTTGGCGATAGGACGGTTGGCGAGTTTGTCGCCGTTGACTGTCTCCACGGAGCCGGCGATGGTTCCGAGTTTACGGGCTGAGCCGTAGCCCATTACGACAACCTCTCCCAGCGTCTCGCTGTCGGCGTCGAGTGTGATGCGCATGTTGCCTGATGCCTTCACGGTCTTGGGCTGCATGCCGATGTAGGTAATGATAAGCTCTGTGCCGGGCTTCACGTTGAGTTTGAACTCACCGTCAACGTTGGTCGCTGTGCCTTCAGCAGAGCCCTTGACCTTCACTGTGGCACCGATTACGGGTTCGCCGTCCTCGCTTGAGGTGACCACGCCGGTGACGGTGCTCTGTGCCATAGCTATCCCCGCACTGAGGGACAGCGTAGCAAGCGTCATTGTCAGTCTTTTCTTCATAAGATCTCTCTCTTTGTATAAATAAATGTATTAATTGTTATTTCTTCAAAAAACATTGCACGGACGCACATTTTCCACCTTGTCGGGCGAGGTGGAAAGGCAGTCTGCATCTTCCTAAAGTATTGTTATTCCTTAATAATACACATTGTTGATGATAATAAGACCATAACACCCTTTCTGTGCTTTTTTTGTTAAATTTTAAAATTCGTTTGCAAAATTACGTATTATTTGTTACCCATCCAAATATTTTAACTCAAAAAGTAAGATTTTGTTGCAAATTCATTACAAATCACAAAAAATAGTGATATTTTCCTTAATAATTACAAGTTGCAAGTTTCGATACGAAACAAACTGACGCAAAATTGCCGTTTCTTGCATTTTGTCACGAAACGCGCCGTTTTACTGACACCAATTCTTAACGGACGTTAACAGCACTGGAGATTTCGAAAAGTGCCACTTTGGGTAAGCTAAAGTGGCGCTTTAGGAGCGACAAAAGTAGCGTTTTCATTTTGTCATTCAAGTCCGAGTTTGTCGATGAGTTTGTGGTTGATGTCGGCGAGCGAGGGGTCAAAGAGGCTCTTTATATATATTAAGGTGGTGCTGACGGTTGTATGCCCCATCGCCTTGCCTATGAGTTTAAGGTCGACATTGTTCTTATAGGCGAGGCTTGCCCATGAGTGGCGCGCCACGTAAGAGGAAAGGTGGCGCGAGCAATGCGCCATCTCCGCAAGGCGGCAGAGGGAATAGTTGTAGGAGCGCAGGCGTGAGAGATACTGCCTGTGGAGCGTGACATCGTCGGAGGCATCGAGGATGGGAAACACGAAGTCGGACGCAGGATTGTCGAGACGCCTCATTATCTCCTCCATGCATGGCTCCACGGCAACGCTGATGCGCTGTGCCGTCTTGCGGCGCGCATAATGTATCTGTCCGCCGCTCACCTGGCTCTTGCGCAGATAGGCGATGTCCACGAAGGGCATCCCCATGGCGCAGAAACTGAAGATGAAGATGTCGCGCGCCAGGGCGAGCAGTGAGCCTTCAGGAAGATTCAGGGCACGGAGGCGGCGCAGGTCATCGGCGGTGGCGCTGCGCTTGGCTGTCATCTCTCGCCCCGTGAAGACGCGCCGGAAGAGCGCCGCGTCGGTGGTGGCAAGCCCGAGGTCAGTGGCGCGGCGATGGAGTGTGCGAAGGGCGCGCATGTAAGCTGAAACGGTGTTCATGCAGAGTCCGCGCGTGCACAGCCACGACTGGTAGTCGGTGAGGAGTGGCACTGTGAGGTCGGCAAAGCGCCATTGCGCATGGCCGAGAAACGAAGAGAGAGAGCGGGCGGCAGTTAGGTAGTTGGCGGCGGTTTTGAAGCGGCGCGCCGCCATTGCCGCGGCAACCTCCGCCTCCACAAATGCCATGCCCGTCGTGGAGGTTTTCTGTTTGTCTGTTTCGGCTTTCTTGCGCCGAAGACTGAAGTCTAATTCAATTTTAAAATGAACCATAATGCTGTTTGGTTTTAATTGTTTTATGTGCTTTAAAATGCTGAATAAGCATTTATGGTGCAGTTTGATGCAAATATACTACTTTCCTGCCTTTCCACCTCGCCCGACAAGGTGGAATCCCATAAGTATGCAAGTCTTTCAGCAGAATACAAAATTACATTATATTTACACAAACAGCAGATTTTTATGAAAAAAAGACTGACAATGACGCTTGCCACGCTCTCCCTCAGCGCGGGGATGGCCATGGCACAGAGCAGCGTCACCGGCGTGGTCACCTCAAGCGAGGACGGCGAGCCTGTGATCGGCGCCACAGTGAAAGTCAAGGGTTCCACAGACCAAGGCGCCGTGACCAACGTGGACGGCGAGTTCAAAATCAATGCTAAGCCCGGCACGGAGCTTATCATCACCTACATCGGCATGCAGCCCAAAACCGTGAAGGCATCAGGCAACATGCGCATCAGCCTCGATGCCGACAGCGAGACGCTGGGAGAGGTTGTCGTAATGGGTTACGGCTCGGCCCGTAAGCTCGGCACCATCGCCGGCTCAGTGGCGACAGTGGGTGGCGACAAGCTCACAAACCGCCCCGTGGCTAACATCGCCGACGCCCTTCAGGGACAAGTGGCCGGTCTGCAGGTGATGACTTCTTCGGGTGAGCCGTCTGCCACAGCATCTATGCGTGTACGCGGTTTCTCTTCTCTCAACGCATCAACAGATCCGCTCTACATTCTTGACGGAAGCATGATTAGCCAAAACACATTCCTTTCGCTCAATCCCAACGACATAGAGAACATCACGGTTCTCAAGGACGCATCCTCTACAGCTGTATACGGCTCTCTTGCCGCCAACGGAGTTGTCATCATCACATCAAAGAAAGGAAAGTTCGGCGAGGCAGCCACAGTGACTGTATCTGCCCAGTACGGAGTGTCCGTACTCGCTGGCGACAAAACCACAATGATGGACGCCAACCAGTGGATGGCGTTCCAGGAGATGCTGACGCCAAGCATAGCAAGCAACGCCGACTATCTCAGAAAGCGCAACTTCTACCAGAAGACCGGCATCTCCACCAACTGGCGCAAGTACCTCTTCGGCGACGCCACCCCGACATGGCAGGTAGACGCATCGGTACGTGGCGGCACGCAGAGCGTCAACTACCTCGTGTCCTTCGGCCATTACAAGATGGACGGCATCATGGACGACTCTGGATTGCAGCGCGAGACGCTTCGTGCCAACATCGAAATCAACGCGACCCCATGGCTGAAGATTGGCTCCAACGGCAACCTCGCCTTCATCAAAGCCTCAACCACTACATGGGGCTCCACTGGCAACAGCCTCTACAACAAGACTTTCGCTGCCCGTATGTACCTGCCGACACAGTCGCCCTACGAGATTCTCGGCGCCGACTACGACAACGGCACGTTCACTGGCTACGGCAAGAAGCTTCACGCCTACTCCAACATGAGCGGACTCTACTCTCCCGAGTGGCTCGCCGACCTCCAGCCGTCGAGCAACGACCGTATCCGTATCAACGAGGGACTCTATGTAAACATCAACCCCATAAAGGGACTCAACATACGCTCATACGTAGGTCTTGACGCCAACGACTACCGCTCGCATTACCTCTGCTACAACACGCAGGGCGAGGACTACAACATCTTCCCCACGGGCCATGCTGCAGAGTCAATGTCGCGCTACTATCGATACACGGTGACGAACACTGCCGAGTACAAGTTCAATGTAGCCAAAAGACATGACTTCACAGTGCTCCTCGGACAGGAGACAACGAAGTCGCGCTCCGAGGCGTTCAGCACCCAAACCGGCGGCCTCGAGGACAACCGCCTCACGCTCATGCCCTTCGGCAAGCAAAGTCTGACGAGCATTCCCGGACAAAGCAAGAGCGACGAGGTGCGCAACTCATGGTTCACGCAAATCAACTACAACTACGACGGACGCTACTTCGTCGACCTCTCCGGACGACGCGACGGCTCCTCGCTCTTCGCCGAGGGACACCGCTGGGGCACGTTCGGCTCAGCCGCGCTCATGTGGAACGCCACTGGCGAGAAATTCATGCAACCTTACAAGAATTGGCTCAATGAGCTACACGTGAAAGTAAGCTACGGCGTCGTGGGCAACTCCGGCATCAGCACCAATCTCTTCCGTGCCCTCACAGGCACATCCGGCACCTACGGCGGCGTCACCGGACTCGCCCCCGTCAACGCATCCAACCCCGAACTCTCCTGGGAGACGGTCAACATCCTCAACGCCGGCATCTCAGGCAAGCTGTTCCACCGCCTGACATTCAACGTAGAGTTCTACGACAAGCGCACCAACAACATGCTCCTTTACGTGCCCGTGTCCTACACGACAGGATACGCATCACGCATCAAGAACATCGGCAACATGTACAACCGCGGCGTGGAATTCTCGCTGGGGTATGACATCATACACAACAAGGACTGGTACTGGAACGCGAACGTGGCTGCCGGATACAACCGCAACCGCATTACAAAACTCTTCAACGGACTCAACGAATACGTCAACTCCTCAACCTCAAAATACGAGATAGGACACGACCCGACGGAGTTCTACATGGTGCGCTGGAGCCACGTCGACCCGCGCGACGGACAGAACGTATGGCTCGACAAATACGGCAACGAAACCAAGGTCTACGACGAGAACAACCGTGTGCAGACAGGCAAGACCGCCAACGCCCCGTGGACGTTCGGACTGCAGACGACAGCAGCATGGAAGGGCCTGCAACTCGACGTGCAGTTCTCCGGCGTGTTCGGACGCTCCATGATCAACCAGGAGCGATACTTCACGGAGAACCCGACATTCGGCTCCACATGGAACCAATCGACGAAGATGCTCAACATGTGGATGAAGCCGGGCGACGTCACCGACATCGCAGCAGCAAGCGCCACACGCCAGTCGGACACTCACCTTCTCGAGAACGCCAATTTCCTCCGCCTGAAGAGCCTACAACTCTCCTACACACTACCGGAGAAATGGCTTGAGCCTACACGCATACTCAAGGGTGTAAAGGTGTACTTCGTATCGCGCAATCTCCTCACCTTCACAAGCTACAGCGGCTACGACCCCGAGGTTGACTCATACCTATCAATCGGCGACTATCCAAACACACGCCAGTTCTCGTTCGGAGCACAGCTAACATTCTAACATATCACGACAAGACAAGGAATATAGACATGAAAAAGAAATATTTAATATTGGCTCTCGCAGCTGTCCTTGCGACATCATCGTGCGACCTCGACACAAAGCCTTACGGCTACATCGACACCGACACCGCACTGCAGAACCCGTCCAACTTCAAGGCCGCACGCGCTGCCCTCTACACCTACCTGGAGAAATGCGTCGGCGGAACGGTGTACAACGCGTCAGACATACAGAGCGACTGCTTCAACGCCGTGGCAGGATTCACCAACACCTACGGCGACATGTACCGCTGGGACTTCACTACCAACTCCAGCTACTTCAGCTCTACCTACGGTAGCTTCCAAGGGCTCATCAACCACGCCAACTTCATCATCGACGCTTACCAGAAGGCCGACCCCGACAACAACCCGGCACTCTTCCCCGAGAGCGATGACAGCGACGAAGGACTGAACATTGCACGCGCCGCCATCGGCGACGCCTACTTCATGCGCGCCTACGCCATCTTCGGGCTCATACAGTACTTCTGCCCCGCCTACACGGCAGAAAACGCCAACACGCCTGACCTCGGTGCATCCTACAGACTTGACTTCAACCCCTCTTTCGACGCCATCAACTATCCTGGTCGAAAGACGCTTGCCGAATCCTACCAGCAGGTGTACGACGACCTCGACAAGGCTGCACAGTACGTCACGCTCAAGCAGGAGGTGAACACCCAAACGTACCACAACGCCTACGTGTCGCTCGACGCCATCCACGCACTGCGCGCCCGCGTCGCACTCTGCCACAAGGACTACACGCTGGCAGCCAAGGAGGCAGACGTCGTAATCAACAACACCGCGGCGGGATACGCCCTCAACTCCACTGCCGCACAGATGAAGAACGAATGGTGGTACGACTGCCGCAGTGCCCTCTCCAACGCCACTACAAATGAGGTGATATTCGCTCTCGTCAGCACTGACGTCTCCAATCTCCCCCCAACAACGGGTAGCATCTTCGTACAAAAGACCAGTATCAGCGTCCCCGACTACATACCGACCAAGGACGTACTCAACCTGTACGACGACAATGACATCAGAAAGAATGTCTATTTCACCTCAAAGTCGCTGCAGACCACGCAAGGAGCGACCGGAAACCTGAAGGTATTCAACAAATATCCCAAAGACGGATACTGGTATCTGTACACACAGGAGGAGAGTGCCGAAGCCGCACATGAGCCCAAGGTGTTCCGCCTGCCGGAGATGTACCTCATCTCCGCCGAGGCTTATGCCCTTCAGGACACTCCCAACATGACGCGCGCGTCGAAGCGCCTCAACGACCTGCGCAAGAAGCGCATACCAGGCTTACGCACATCAACCTTCACCAATCCCGAAGACCTCATGTCCGTACTCCGCGACGAACGTCTGCGCGAGTTCATCGGTGAGGGCATGCGCCTCACCGACCTCAAGCGATGGGGTATGGGCGTGAAGCGCGGCACGCCGCAGCAACTCGACTTCTGCAGCGTGCCAGGCAGCAACACCACTGGGCTCGACAAGCCTGCCGGCAACTACCGCATGACGTGGCCCTTGCCGAAGAACGAGGTGGAGGTGAACAAGAACGCCAAGCAAAACACAGGCTACTAAAATAAATATACAATCCGCCGACCATGCATGGATATTGCCCGGAAGACTGCCACCAAAGGGGCTTTCCCGGCGCAACATCCACGCACGGAGGCGTAAACCAATGGTAAAAACTTCAAAAACGAATAGATAATGAAATATCTGAAACTCTTTATACTCATGATCGCGGCGACGGCGTTCTCTGCTTGCTCTGACGACGACAAGTACAACACCGAAAGCACGACAACCGTTGAATTCGCCAGCAGCACACTGTCCGTGAAGGAAAACGCAGGTCTTGCCTCCATTCCCGTGAGGATAAACGGCAAGCGCAATGGCAAAATACGCATCAGCATCACCACCGAGGGAACAGGAGCCAACGCCGCGCAGGAAAGCACGACAGGATCCGAAGGCGACTACATGATGACTACCAAGACGCTCTCTGTCGACTGCGACACGCTCACCTCCGAAGAGCTCAACTTCGAGATGTCAATCTTCGACGACGACATCATCAACCCCGACCGCACGCTGCGCATGACGCTCTCCGTGGAAGGTGCGCAACTGGGAGCCAACAGCACCTGCGACATCACCATCGCCAACAATGAAAGGACTCTCTACGATCTGTTCGCTGGCGACTACACCATGACATTCCTACAGCCACGCATTGACGACAACGGATACGTAAAGGACGACAACGGCAACTACATCATGGACGAGCGCACCTGCGACGTCACACTCAAAGTGGTTTCTGACGAGACAAGCAGCGACTACGGCAAGCGTATCTTCGCACGCGCCGACAATATACTTCTGAGTCCGCCGTTCAGCGGAGCCACATCCCTCTCATGGACATTCAACTACAGCTATGACGAGACGGCAAAGAAAGGCACACTCTCCTTCAACTGCTCCGACGACGACATCTTCTTCTCCACCAACGGCATTAACTGCTTCTGGCAGGTATTGAACGGCGAAGAGACAGCCAATGGAGAAATCACAGCCAGCTGGACGCCGACCGAGGAAAACAAGCCTGCAACAAGATTTGCCTTCACTGAAGGCGGACCGTTGCTCTTCGTAGGCGAGTCCGACGGAGTCAAGAATGTGTTCACAGATATCTACAACATTATGCTGACAAAGAAATGACACACAAGCTAATAGCCATCACTCTGCTTGCCGCAACAGCTACGCAGATGTGCGCCCGTGAGCGCACTGACGGCGAGATGATAAAGGCAGCTGCTGCCATACTCGCGCAAACCACGCCGTCGGGACTCGCGCGCACTTATGCTACACAACCCCTGCGGGTGCTTGCGAAAGCCTCCGAGCTGACGGTGGTGGGCAGAGACGCCGGAGGATTTGCCATCATCGCCAACGACGACATCTTCAAAGCCGTATTCGCGTATTCCGACGCGGCATACAACGACGGCGGCACCAACCCGGCTTTCGACTGGTATGTCAGCGAGCTCAATGCCTCGCTCACACAGGCGAAGACTGAGGGACACAACCTTGAGAAGGTTAGACCGGCAAGGGAATACGCCAACAAGGTGGACGAGCTCCTCACCAGCCGCTGGGGACAGGACACGCCCTACAACCTACTAACGCCCAAATACACCGACAAAACCACGGGCAACAAGGTGAACTACGTCACGGGCTGCGTCGCCACGGCAATGGCGCAGATATTGTACTTCCATAAATATCCCGTCAAGGGCGAGGGAGACATCATCTACGATTTCGCTCCAGGCGGAGGCGAACCGTCGCAGACGCTTGAAGCCGACTTCTCCGACACCTACTACGACTGGGCGAACATGCTCGACACCTACACTGCTGGCGCCTACAACGACGCACAGGCAAAGGCTGTCGCAACGCTCATGCTCCACTGCGGCTACTCTGTACGCATGCAGTACACGAAGTCGGGCTCCGGAGCTTATTCGAGAGAGGCATGCCGCGCGCTGCGCGAAAACTTCGGATGCAAGGAATGGACGCGATACCTCTCACGCGACATCTACAACGTGAGCGAATGGATGCAGATTATCTTCAAGGAGCTCAACGACCGCTGCCCCGTGCTCTACGGCGGACAGTCGTCTTCCGGAGGCCACTGCTTCGTGCTTGACGGCTATGACAAGGACGGACTCGTGCACGTCAACTGGGGCTGGAACGGCAGCCAAAACGGATTTTTCGACATTGCATCCCTGAACGGATACAACAGCGGGCAAAAACTCGTGTATGTACGACCCGCCTCCGACCCGCGCTATGACGACAGATACAAGTCTATATTTGGAATGTTGGAGAATTTCAATTGCGACTTCGACGACAATATCCTGTATGTCAACGGCAACGATATTGGCAACTTAGACATAGACGAGTTCAACGGATGCATACAGCTCAGGGCAACAAACACTGCGACTGGTGAAGACGTGAAGTTGAAGGATCTGGAACGCTTAACAAGCCTTACCTACGGCTATTCTGGAGCTGTCAGAAGAAACTCTGCCGACATGGGCGACCTCGCCGACGGCACCTACCGCGTCTACCTCGCCTCTCTCTCCGACGACGAGGAAGAGCCACAGCCTGTGCGCACAAGCGAGAAATACAACAACAGCTACATTGTCAACATAAAGGGCGGCACCATCACAAGCTGCGAGCCTGAAAGCGACAGCAGCTGGACAGCAATAAAAAGCGTGAAAACAAACGGCTCAACAGGCAGCGACGTAACGCGCGTCTTCGACACTACAGGACGCCTGCTTCTCTCCTCCCCTACCGCCACGTTCTCTCTCGACGACATGCCAACCTCAGGCGTCCTTATCGTCAAGAACGGCTCAAAGGCGGCAAAGGTAGTGAAACGCTAACCCGAATGCTGTTTCGACCGCTTAAAGCATAAAGCAAGAATATACGAATAAAGGAGGCATGACCTAAGGTCATGCCTCCTTTATTCG
>DLKG01000024.1 GCA_002490315.1 Prevotella sp. UBA7594
CCGCTACAACTATGATGCTTTCTTCATTCTATACGCCTTATTCTTTGTGCTTGTCTGCATAGGCAAGGGAATAAGTGGGGTTGGCAAAAGCGTGAACAAGGCTCTTTCCGAATACAAAAAAGAAGATGATATTAAAGTGTCCTACGATTTTAAGCACGCTGCTGACCCTCATGAACTGTTTGCATCACAAGAGCGAATATTGCTTGATGCTATAAAGGAAAAAGAAGAATCACAGACAAATGACTTCATAGAAATAAACCATATAAGAGGGGAAATAATAACTTTGCTATCGTCTCTTAGTTGGCTTCGCAATTATTATGAGTAGTTTGTTAAAGCAAATGATTAATCACCATATACGAGAAATGTCCGTAACTTCTTGTTACCAAGACAGTTTCGGACATTCTTTGTTGCGGAGGCAGGAGCGGATAAAATCCGCAACTAAGAATGTCCGTCTTGCTGGCTTTGTTTCTCACTCTTTATTTTAAGTCCCTATGCTGGCTGATCTGCAGCACAAGGTCGATTCTTTTTCCGAGGTCTTCGTTAGCTTTTTTTAAATCCTCGATGCGCAAATCTTTCTCCTCAATCACCATTTTCAAAGCCTTGATTTCGGCCTTCAAGGTGGTGACATCCGTGTTGACAAAACTGCTATTTACCACATTATGATGTCCGCTTACTGTCGGTGTGTCCGACGTAGTGTCCGACTTTATAAGGAAGTCTTCAACACTACAATCAAGTATCTCTGCCATTTTTACAAGGGTTGACACCCGCACATCTGGGCGAATTTCAAAATATGCTGGTGTCTGATGTGTGTTCTCTCCCCAGAGTTTCTTTGAGAATACGCGGTCTGACATGCCTGATTGTTGAAGAAGCTGCTTCAAGCGGTCGGTGCTGATAGTTGAATACTCGTACTTCATATAATAATTGTTAAATTCATATTTTAATCGGAATTATACCCTGTATATTGTTGGAATATTTCCTTTTTGTTATTACTTTTGTAACAAATTTAGTAAGTAAATTTGTAACAAACAAGAAAATGGAGACTAAAATCAATTCATTGGACTTGCAGGGGTATTATGCGGCTCTTTCAAAAAAAGAGAAATCTAAACTCCTGAACTTTCTTGCAGCTAACTATGGCATGAATTACAGTACGGTACGCAGCAAGTTGTCTGGCCAAAAATATGTATCGATGAACACACTTGATCGTATGGCCATCAATGAAGCTATAAAAAAGGAGGCATTATGGAGACATTAGAGTTTTTTACATCGCCTGACGGTTTCTTGTATTACAAGAAGCCGGGCGAAGAATCGAGGAGGTTGACAAAGTTCAACGTAGATATTGTTGATCAGCTGCACAGCATCATCAAACAGCGGTTCCCTGAGTGTTACGCGGCACTGGCAAAGCTATACCGGCGTAACACGTTCAAGATTGTGGAGCGGTTTGTGCGCTGCAACTTCGGTGAGCACGATCTGCTCACGCAGGACATCGACAATGATATTCTGCATTTTGAGGAGGTACGTTGTCCTCTGCGTGGCATGTGCGAGTATGAGCGTGTGATATGCAAGCCAAAGACTATGGTCAACCTATCCAAGTGTGAGCGTGCAATCGCCGACCTTTACCTCGAAGGGCTTACGTTCACGCAGATTGCCGAGAGGTTGGGCAAGAATGCACAGACCGTTAAGGTGCAGCTCATGCGCATTAAAAAGAAGTGTGGGGTTGATCATTGCCGCGACATTATACGGGTTCTGAGGCTCAAAAACTACTGATGAAGTGGTCCTTAAAGTGCGACGCTTGCGGCAAAATGCGTCACTGCATCAACGGCCGTTGGTGCTGCGTGAAGAATATTTATGTAGAATACTTAAAAAATATTGAATGTGATTATGAAGAAGATACTGACAATCGATGACTATATCAAGTTTACCGACGAGATGAAGGAAGCTGGAATCCTCGACAAAGATTTCCATATAATACAGTATAAAGATGGTTGCTGCCTCGGAGTCGACGGCAAGAGCCGGGCGTTCGAGGATGGCGCGTTAGACATACGTGATTATTTGTTTTGGAATGAGGGCGGCTTCGCCCATACACTCATTCCTTATCGTTCTATCGGAGTTGCACCTAATGACAATGGAGATTTTGTTATACAGAAGGTGCCGTCACTTGTACCGAAGCCCTCGCTCAATCATCCTTACAGCGATGGCTTTGGAAGTGGCGTTGTCGAGTATGTCCTTGATGAAGTAATGAAATTGAGCGAAAGCCAAAGCCGTATACGATTCGCTTTTATCTCAGACAAGAATGGCGAAGGGCCTCTGAAGGCATGGGTCGGGGGAGATCGCAACGACTTGGTCTCGGCTTTTACCTCGCTGATGAAAAAAGACGGTGCTTTCGCCCAGCTTATATTCGAAGCCTTACAATGCGTAGTAAAAGAAGAGGAGCCGACTGACACTTCAGTTTCGTGACATCGTGACTCTGCAATTATCTACGCCAAGCCTGCGGCGTTTTTGCCGTGGGCTTGATTCTCAATATATTTGCACCCCGAAGATATAACCCAAAGCGAATATGATTACAGTAGAACAAATTCTTAATGCCACTCACGGAGGCTTGGACATTATTTTGTCCATATATCCTCAAGCGCGTGAATGTGTGGAGAAGAAGAACAAACACTTCTCCATACGCAATGAGCGCACTCCATCGGCATCGCTCAGGCAATACGATTCCAAGCGTTACGGCAAGATATGGCAGGTCACCGACTTCGGTGGCGAAGGTCGCGGCGAGAATGCCATCGACATATTCATGCGCGAGAACGGCTACGACCGCTCACGCTTCAATGAAGCTATTCTTAAGCTCGCGGCGCAGTTCGATGTGCGCGACGAACTCGACCGGTCTATCAATCGTCCGGAAATCCGTCAGCGCGATGCTCGCTCTGATGAGAAAGACGGATCGCGCCCTTTCGAACTTAACGAGCGATTTACTGAGGCAGAGCTGAAGGCTCTTGGCCCGAAAGTTACGCAATCTGATGTCGATGCTCTACGCTGGCATTCCGTTAAGTGGATTGCCAATGTCAAAGACCGCCGCGTTACGGTGAAATACTCCAATGAGCACTATCCTATTTTCATGCGAGAGTGTGTCATCCGCGATGCTGTGGGCGACCAGCCCGAGCAGAAGTTTTACAAGGTTTACGAGCCTTTCAACTGCGACAAGGGCTTCCGTTTCTCCTACACGCCTGCAGGGGCAAAGCCTCGATTCTATATAAACGGTTTGGCTGAACTGAAGAAGGCTTACCGCGATTTCAACGCGCAGCAAGAGAAGGAGTGGAATGCCGCACACGACGGCGACAAACCTTATAAAGAGCAAAAACTGCCTGAGGCTGTCATCTGCTCTGGCGAACGCGACTCTCTGTGTTGCCATTCCATGGGGTACCGCCCTCTGTGGTTCAACTCCGAGACCTACCAGCTTTCTGCTGAGGAGTACAAGGAGATAATGAAGTATGTTGAGGTGCTATACAATATACCCGACATTGATGAGACTGGCCGCCGCAAGGGGCGTGAGCTTGCCCTGCGCTTCATCGACATCCACACGGTGTGGCTTCCAGACAAGCTGCAAACCTACAAAGACAACCGTGGCAAGCCTCGCAAGGATTTGCGCGACTGGCTTGAGATACATCCTGAGCGCAAAGACTTCCGCAACTTGTTGCGTGTGGCCATGCCGGCGAAGTTCTGGGTGGCTTACAACAGCAAGGACGGCAAGCTGAAGACTGAAATCGACACTGCTTGCCTGTACAATTTCCTGCAGCTTAACGGCTTCTATGCTTTGCACGACGAGAACTCGGCGGTCACGCAGTTCATCCGCATCGAGGGCAACATTGTCAAGCGTGTCAATGTCAAGGATATCCGCGAATTTATCCGCCGTTGGGTAGTCGACCGCTTCGAAGACCGCTCTATTCTCAACCTCGTGCTCAATACTACGAAGCTCTCTCCTGCAGCACTGGAGTCGCTTCAGGAAATCGATCTCAACTTCTCTACCTGCACGCCTGACTCGCAGTACTTCTTCTTTCCTAACAAGACGGTGGAGGTGTGCCGCAAGACTGAGGCTAATGCCGACGGCTTCAAGGAGTACGAACCTGGATCCGACGACTTGCACAATTATGTTTGGGAGGATGATGTTATTCCACATCGGTTTAAGCGACTGCCCGACATGTTTCGTATCAACAAAATCGTGGCAGACGATGGCTCCGAAACGTTGGACATCGACATCCTCGACACGCGCAGCCATTTCTTTGGCTACCTTATCAACACGTCGCGCCTCTATTGGCGCGAGGAGACCGAGAAACGCTTCGAAGATGATAGCGAGGCCGCTAAAGCCTATGGCAAGGCTAACCCTTACCGCATCGACGGTGAGGGCCTTCAGCCATACGAGGTGCATGAGCAGAAACTTAATCTCATCAACAAGATTTTCACCTTCGGCTATATGCTCCACCGCTACAAGGATTATGCGCGGCCATGGGCTCCGCTGGCAATGGACAACAAGATAGGCGAGGAGGATGAGTGTAATGGTCGCAGCGGCAAGTCGTTTTTCTTCAAGGTGCTGTCGTTCTTGATGAAGACTGTGAAGCTGTCCGGGCGCAATCCTAAACTCATGGACAACCCGCACGTGTTCGACCAGGTGACGCAGTTCACCGACCTGCTGCTCGTTGACGACTGCGACCGCTATCTCAATCTCGGACTGTTCTACGACAACATCACATCCGACATGACTGTCAATCCGAAGAACAACCGCTCCTTCACTATATCATTCGATGAGTCGCCGAAGATGGCTTTTACGACCAACTATGTTCCGTCCGATTTCGGTCCTTCATCCAAGGCACGTTCACTTTATATGGTGTTCAGCGACTGGTATCACGAGAAGACTGAAGACAACGACTACCACGAGACTCGCTCCATACGCGATGATTTCGGCAAGACTCTCTATGCCTACGACTACTCCGATGAGGAATGGAATACCGACCTCAACTTCTGGCTGCAGTGTTGCCGTTTCTATCTCTCCGTTAAGGATTCTGGCATCAAACCGCAACCGCCTATGTCCAACATGGAGAAGCGTCATCTGAAGGCTACCATGGGCTCCAATTTCGAGGACTGGGCTTCCGGCTACTTCTCCATCGAGGGTGGTCATCTCGATGAGTATATCGCACGCGACGAGGCGTTCAACGATTATCAACGCTACTCAAACGTCAACCGCATTACCATGCAGGCGTTCACCAAGAAGCTCAAGTCGTTCTGCAAACTCTGTCCGTGGATCGATTGCCTTAACCCTCCCGAAATGTGCAATTCCGGCGGGCGCATACAGAGGGCTGTGCAGGTTACTCCAGAGCTGCGCAAGACTAAAGACATGATTTATGTCCGCTCTCTGCCGCAGGAGCAGCCCTCAGAGCCTCCAACCGAGCAGCCGCTGCCATTTGGTGGGCCAGAAGATGAACGACCGTTCTAAGGTAAATATCTACAATCATCATTCGCTTCATATCTTGCGCTCTGCGCACTTCGGGTTAGGCGGACTGCCAGGCATCGGTGCCTGTGCAGTCCGCCTTTTCTGTTTGTCGCACAACCTGTAGGCGTTGTTCCATATTTCCACAGGCGACTTCAAGAGTATTCTTGGCGGCGGATTCTGCCTTTCTCCCCGACACCCCTCTATTTTGTCCCAAAACTTTGTGATTTTGGAATAGGATGTTCGCAAAAAGAGAAAAGTACTATAAATAAAGGCTTTTCGGCTTGTCGCAAATTGTCACAAACCGCCATCACAATCTTGTCACAAAATTTTTAAAGTTGCAATCGACCCCACTTCTTTCTGCTGTCACAAACTTGATTCTGCTGTTCACAAATTTGCATCACAAACTTTATTTTCTGTAAATTGCTGATATTCATATAGTTCTGATTTCACAAATACGTATCACAACTTCACAAACTTTTCGTGCAAAATTATAACACACTCAGCTGACAACACAAGCAGAGACCGCTAAAACACTACAGAACACCAACTTTTATCCTTACAAAGTAGGATAATTGTTCTAAAATTCCTACTTTTGCAGGTAAAACCGTATCATATATGTCCAACTACGTTGTCTATCTCAAGCTCAAGCCTTTCATCACCCAGTGGCTTACGTTCCACTATGGCTCACCGGTGCGCTTTCCCGACCAGAGTGTCGAGAATGCCTGCATCCGCCGATTCCTCACCAAGCAGCCTTCTGCCTCGCCCCATGTCTGCCAGCCTGGCGAGGTGGCTGTGTGCATTCCCGACTCCAAGCAGAAGCCGGTCGTCACCTACAACCACCTCGGAGCTCATGCCCGTGCCGCCGTGACGGAGTGCATCGAGGACACTTTCCGGCTCCAGCTGTGGCACGATCTCAACGATGTGCGACTGTTGCGCTGTCCGCTCATGACTGCCGTGCGTGCATGGTGCGAGAACAATGGCATAAGCATCGATCACGACTACACTATCAAGATGCGCTTTCAGCGTATGCGTGGCGCATATCTCAAGGCTGGTGTCGACCTGCGTCGCACTACTCGCGAGCACGACAAACAATAAGTGTTAATTTTCCTATAAATCATACCGACAAGATGCCCGATTTTGTTCACGGGCGTTCTCTGCCGTTCTTATTTCAAAAAGAGGTCCTTTTCATGTCGAAAAGGAGTCCTTTTTGCATCAAAAGCGGCTCCATTTTTATTAGTAATCGGCTTAACAAATTCCAACTATATGAAGTCAATCAAAATCGTCAAGTCCGTCGACTACGCTTTCAATACCTCGCTCGACGGCATGCGCCAGCTCGGCACTCGTGCCGTGCGCATCCCTTCCAGTGTCAACTGGATGCCTGTCTGTGTGAAAAATCACCCTTCTATGGTGTCATCAACCAAGGCCGAAGACGGTAACCGGGTTGTCACCACTACTCTGAAGCTCATCACTCCCGATGATTTGCTCATCCGTCGCCGTCATCTTGTCTTCCGTGTCACGCTCACCGATGGCCGGCAGTATCTCATCGGCTCCGACGAGCGACCGTATGCCGTGGTAGATGTTGCCGAGAATTGCCCCGAGTCTGTCAAGGACAACCAGCTCAACGAGGTCACCGTCACCTACAAGTGCCTTCACATTCCACCTTATATTAAGGTGTAGCAGTATTTTCAATCGCCCGTGCGCCACATTATCTTTGCACCGTAAACAATCTTCTCTATGGAATATAATCTCGTCATTTCCGGCACTATCGGCAGTTGGTGGAGCTCTTGCTCGGCCGACTATGTGCGCTATGTGCTCAACAACAACAAGGGCAAGGAGGTGCATGTGGGCTTCTGCTCGCTTGGAGGCTTCGTCAAGGATGGGCTTGAAATCAACCAGGCGTTCCGCGACCATGGCAATGTCCATGCACATGCTTTCGGCATGAATGCCTCCATCTCCACCATTGCCATGCTTGGCTGCAAGTCTATCGACATCGTGAAGGGCAGCTTCTTCCTCATACACAACGTGTCTACACTTATCGACAAATATGAGCAGAGCAACAAGGAACAAATCGACAAGTACATCCGCGAGCTTCAGGCGCAGCGCGACTCGCTCAAGAACTTCGACGAGGTGCTGGCTTCCATGTATGCCGACAAGACCGGCAAGACTGTCGACGAGTGTCTGGCTCAGATGAAGAAGGGCAACTGGCTCACCGCTCGCCAGGCTCTCGACTTCGGACTCGTCGATGCCATACGCGACGATGCTGCCGCCGAGAAGGCTGCCAAGGATTTCACCGGGCAGTTTGTCAACGCTTACGAATTTACCAACCATTTCAAGGATGACGGCATACCGCCGCTCCCGCAACCGCTTGCCTCGGAGGATGCTGCCGCACGGGTGGCGTCAGTGGTTGACGAGAGTGGCAATCCAACTCAGAGTTTCCTTCAGAAGACGTGCGAAGGGCTCAAGAACCTCTTCCGTAACCCACACGCAATTAAACATTCTAACAACAAGATGATTAAAATCTTTGCTTGCGTCATGGCATTGCTCAATGCCAGCGACGGATTCCAGACCAACGACGAGGGCAACATCACCCTCACTCAGGAGCAGATGAAGTGCATCGACGACCGTCTGAAGGAGCTTGAGGAGAAGGACAAGACCAACTCCAAGGCTATCAGCGATGCCGGTGAGGCTCTCACCAAGCTCAAGGCACAGCTCGCCCAGGCTCAGAAGGAGGCTAAGGAGAAGGATGACCAGATTAAGGCTCTCCAGGATACTCCCGGCGACAATACCAACAATAACCCTGCATCGGGCGACAATGCCTTTACTGCGCAGGATGTGTTCAACCTTATAAAAGATGTGTAATTATGGCTTCTATCAAAATAGGTAACGTTACATATGGGGCTGAGGAACTCTCCAAAACGTTCCAGACCTACCGCAAAGACTTCATTCTCATGCCTCTGCTTGCCATGCAGGTGCTCGCCCAGCACTGCAACGTGCGCACTGGCATACGCTACCGCGAGACTGTCACACAGCTCTCTGCCAATGCGGAGATTGGCAACTACTCAAAGACCAAGCACGAGGATGCTGCCGTCAACATCGACCCGCGCGTGTTCCAGACGTTCTTTGGCAATATCATTCAGGGCATCGATCCTAATGCCATCTACCAGTCTATCTGGGGTAGCAATGTCACCAAGGGCGATGGCCTTAAGAATGTGCCTATCGTCAATCAGGTGTGCGCCTACCTCGTCAAGAAGGTGGGCGAGAATATGCTGATGAACTCGTTCACGGCAAAGCACGATGCCTCTGACACCAAGTCAACGGCTAAGTGGTTCGATGGCTTCAAGACTATTCTCGATGCCGATGCTGCCGGCACCAACGAGCTGCAGAAGGTGCTCATCTCCACGGCTCTCGGCAACCTCGTCGAGGGTGCCGAGTCCATATCCAAGGATAATGCCGAGGATCTTATCAAAGACTTCTACTGGTCGGAGGCTGGCGACGCGCTTGCCGCCAACAAGCTGCGCTCGCAGCAGCTCAAGCTCTTCATGAGCGACCAGGCTTATCACTTCTATACTGAGGCTTATCAGGTCAACCACGGCTCGCTGCCTTACAACCAGGCTTACGACAAGCGCACTCTCGACGGCGCATCCAATGTCGAGCTGGTGCCGCTGCCCTGTGTGCCTAAAGACTTCCTCCTGCTTACCCCGAAGAGCAACATCTATCTCGTCTTCAACCAGAAGACCGACGACGAGACGTTCCTCGTGGAGAAGTCGCTCGACAACCACTACGATGTCGACTTCATAATGAACTACTTCTTCGGCACTCAGTTCGAGTCTGTCTCTCCCGAAATTCTCCGCTACTGGCGCAAGCAGAATGGTTAATTCTCAACTGTGGCGGAGGTCTCCGGCCTCCGCTGCACACAATTATGGCTTTGCTGTGTCCACTCCGGCTTGAAAAGCCTCAGAGGGGCTTGGCAAGGCTTGTCATATTTCCATTTTCCAATCTTTCAATTTTTCTAAGTTTATGGCAACTAAATGTACCGACGCTGCCTCTATCTACAGCGATATAGTTTTCTGCCCGGGCTCCAAGTCTCTGCCTGGTGTTCGTGGCTGGGTTTTCGGCATTTCCAAGCGCGACATCCTCACATGGCCTACCATCGGTGGCGCAACGGCTCCAAAGACTCTCACCGATGCCGCCAAGTATACCGGCGACTTCAAGCTGGCTTCCGACAAGAAGTGGCATAAGATAGGCCTCATACCCAATGAGTCGCAGCTGCAGGTGGAGTCGCAGGGTTCTTTCGGCTCCAAGACTTTCAAGGTCACGGGCACGGCTGTAGCTCCCGGCACCGAGGAGGAGATTACTGGCTACATTGCCCAGGCCAACAACGACGAGATGGTTTATCTCTTTGTCCAGCGCAACGGCAAGGCACGCCTGGTTGGCTCCGAGGCGTTCACTCCTGAGCTCACGCTCTCGCAGGATTCGGGCAAGGCTACCACCGATGCCAATTCCACTACCATCCAGGCTGTTGCCGACGATGAGTACCCGGCTCCGTTCTATCCGGGCAAGATAGAGACTGCCGACGGCGACTTCTCCGGCGCCACTGGCTTACTTCTTAACTCTGAGGCAGCATGATAGACAACCAACTCACCAAAAACATGCAGTCATGGCTCAACGCCGACTCCCACGACCGCGACTCGCTCATGGCTGGTGCCGAGATGGTTCTGAAACTCACGCGCAACATGTCGATGTATCAGGCCATCATCCGCCGCCCGGAGCGGTTTGAGTCTAAGATTCGCTACGAGCTGCAGAAGTTCCTGCCCATGCGGCTCGAGCAGATGACCGTGCAGGATGTCAAGGCGCTCGACGATGAGCTTGTGCCTGAGGTCAAGGCTGCCGTCGTGGCTGACTCCGACTCGCAGCCGTCGGCTTCGGGCATACGTCCCGACCACGACTCGCTGCCCGACGATGTCAAGCGCGTGTGGACCGACAACCGCGAGCGATGGCTGCGTATTAAGCAACTCTACAACACGCTGCTTCCTATTGAGCAGCCGTGCGACCGCTATGAGTATCTCAAGCAGCTCAAGGATCTTTGGTATACCTACAAGCGCGAGCTTGAGCGCTACGACAGCTATGTGGCTCCTGCCGATGGCGACAATTCCGCGTCCGGGGTATCAGCGTCCGCGCAGGCCGGGCTGTCGCCTGCCGACATTGCCAAGGATATTGCCAACGCACGCTCTTATATCACCAAGAATGTCGACCGCCTCGCCGAGCTTCGCCGCGCGTCGCTCGATGCCGACGACAATGTCAAGGCGCTCGACGATTACAACGGTTTGCTCGCCAAGGTGCAGCAGCGTGTCGATGTGCTCACCGCTGCCAATGCGCCCATAGGCGATGACCTTAAAGCCAAGCTCAATGAAGGCGGCATTTCCATTCCGGCCGCTGAGTGACGCTTCTACCCAGTACCACCTCGGCACTGGCTTACACACGCTCGGTCTGCTCGGATGGATTCTGCAGCAGACCGGGCGTGCCGACGTTTATGTGTCTACGTTCTCCACGTCCGACGCTTTCCTCTCAGGCTTCCTGCGTCTGCGCCGCCGCAAGCTGGTGGCTCATGCCACTCTCGTTGCCGACCTCAAGGCTGCCCGCAAGACGGTGCAGCTCTACCGGCTTATGCAGAGCTGCTTCGACCATGTGCATCTTGCCATGAACCATTCCAAGATTGTGCTCGTCCGCAACGATAGCTTCACGGTGTCGGTCATAAGCTCGCAAAACCAGACCTACGGCGACCGTGCCGAGTGTACCATGGTGACTACCGCCCCGTCTGCTTACTATGACTTGCTCGACGGTCTCAAGCAAATTGTTGACAAATCACTCGAACTCAATGGACTATTCAACCGACTTGCTCTCCCGGATAGAGCACCATGCCCAGGAGATGATGACCCCGACGGAGATATCCGCCCTTTTGGATATTGACGAGCGTGAATTCTGCGACGACATCGCCACTGTCGGCTCTCCGGCTCGCCGTGCCTATGTGCGCGGTCTCGCTTCGACCGCTCTTGAGCTGCGGCACACGCTACACGACACGGCTCTCGCCGGCTCGCCTTACTCCATCCAGGAGTGTCAGCGGCTTCTCGCCGTAGCACAGTCTTCAGTCATTTAAGTTATATTATGCTCCCCATCGACCTCGACCAATACTCCCGCTACGTCACCCTCGACGACTCTGAGCTTCGCCAGCTCCGTGTCGCCGAGGGTGTGCTTGTGCGTCTTCACCGCATCCGCGGCCTCTATGCCTACTGGCTGCAGTTCCCCTCGAAGACCGACAACGACCTCGTGCAGTACGACATGGCCATGTTCAAGGCATCGCGCTCGCTTGCCTACGAAGACCTGCATCTCGTCAAGGTCTTGCTCGGCAACCTGCAGCAGACCACCAAGGAGTTTATGCGCTGGAAAATCAACAAGTCGATAGAGCAGGACATTGCCGCTGCACGCCGTCAGGGCGACTTCCGCTCCGTGGCTGCCCTCTCTAAGGTGCTCGTGCAGAACAACCGCACTGACAAGGACGACGAACCCGACCTTGAGTTCGACAAGATTGTTCCGCAGAACTTCGAGCCTACCGACGACCCTACTGTCCTCGGCATCGAGCGCATTCCCGACCTGCGCGGCAAGATTCGCGCCCTCACAAAGCGCTACTCCAACTCTATTGTGCAAGATGCTGAGTATGAGGAGCTGACCGACGACAACACCGACAACCCATAGCTGAACTCTCCCCATCCGTAGCGGAGGTCTCCGGCCTCCGCAGCACCCCTCCATTGTCCTCCCTCGGTCTAAATAGGCTTGGAGAGGCCCAGCAAACTTCCCATCTTTCCATCTTTCCATCTTTCCATCTTTCCATCTTTCCATCTTTCCATATTCTCCAATGTCCGATTCTCCCAACCGTCAATACTTCAACGATGCCCAGTACTACGCCCTCGCCATGAACACCCGCGACGAGGTTATCGTCGCCGGCCGTGGTGTGGGCAAGGGTGCCATTCAGGCACGTCGCCTGCAGTCGTGCTTCCAGGGTATGCCTGGCAGCATGGGCGGCTTCGTGGCTCCGAGCGTGAAGCGCTGCCTCACCAACATCCTGCCCTCCATGCTCATCCACCTTGAGCGCTGGGGCTTCAAGCGCGACCTACATTACGTCGTGGGCAAGCGGCCATGGAAGAAGCTGCACTGGAAACAACCCATCTTCACTCCTGCCAACTGGGAGAACACCATCGCCTTCTACAACGGCTCTGTCTGCAACGTCATCTCGCAGGACCGCTCGGGCACGTCCAACTCTATGTCGCTCGACTATCTCATCATCGACGAGGCGAAGTTCATCGACTTCGAGCAGCTCAAGGATGAGACTTTCCAGGCTAACCGTGGCAACGAGATGTACTTCCGCAACTTCCCGCTTCACCATGGCATGACCATCACCTCCGATATGCCTATCACCAAGAAGGGCTCATGGTTCCTCGCCTATAAGGACAAGCAGGATCCTGAACTAGTGGAGTGCATCGAGGGTATGGTCTATCAGATATGGCGGTTGCGCCAGAAGCTGCTGAAGTGTCCCGACCGTCAGGAGCTGCTGCAGAAGCGCATCGATGTGCTGCGCCGACAGCTCGACTTCTTCCGCTCGCAGTGTCTGCTCTACCGCGAATACTCGTCTATCGAGAATCTTGCGCTGCTCGGCGAGGAGTTCATACGCCGAGCCAAGCGCGACCTTCCACCGCTCACATTCGCCACCAGTATCATGTGCCAGCGTGTGGGTATATCTGCCGACGGATTCTATGGTGGCATGCGAGAGGATGTCAACCTCTATACGGCTCCCGAAGAGTCGGTGCTCAATCTTCATAACCTTGCTCAAGCCGAGGGTGGGAAACTGCCCGACGACTGCCGCATGGATGCCGACCGCGACGACCGTCTTCCGCTGCTGATAGCCTTCGACTCCAACAACCTCATCAACTGGCTCGTCGTTGGGCAGGTCAAGGGTTCGAAGCTGCACATCCTCAAGTCGTTCTTCGTCAAGTATGAGCGCAAGATTCCCGAACTGCTCGAGGACTTTTGCCAGTACTACCACTTCCACCGTCGCCACCAGGTCGTCTTCTACTACGACTCCACCATGGTAGGCACCAACTGGGGTCTGCACTACAACGACCCGCACAAGGAGGTGGTCAAGACGCTGCGCTCCAAGGGCTGGTCGGTGCGCGAGGCTTACCTCGGCAACCCTATGGCGCACGTCGAGAAGAATGCTCTCATCAACAATATGTTTCGTGGGCGTGCCCGCCTTCAGGTGCTCATCAACCGCGACAACAATCCCGACCTCCTTATCTCTATCACTTCTGCCGGTGTCTACAACGGCAAGAAGGATAAGCGTGGCGAGAAACTCGCCGAGACCGAGGAGGACAAGCTGGAGGCACGCACCGACGGCTCCGATGCCTTCGACGTGCTCTGCATCGGTGCCGAAACAAAGCCCGTGTTCCAGGGCACGGGAGGCATATCAAATACCTACGGCTGACGCTTACACTTGTGTCATTATACTTTTCAGCCATCCCGCGCGTGATGCGTAGGGTGGCTTTTTTATTTAACCTACATCTGATTATAAATAATGGTAATTTCGCTATTTTTTATTGCAAAATATTTGTGTATTAATAGAAATTTTGCTATCTTTGCATTGTCAAATAACAAATAAATATAATTAATAACACAAACAATGAAAAGTACTGAATTGCACAGAAGATTCATCAGAGCTGGCTACAAGTTCCACCATGCTGATGGTAGCCACTACTTCTACATCAAGGATGGAATGCTGACAGAACCGATACCTTATCATGGAGCTCATGAGATGGGTACTGGAATAGTAAACAAATTAATAAGAAGGTATGGGGTGTGACCCCATACTTTATTTAATAAAAAGCGGGAGAAAAGGAATGGAGAACAAGAAGAAAATTGTCATGGTTATCGAAAAGTCTGAAGATTACTTCAGCGCTTATTCTGACAACTGTGAAGGCATCTATGCTGCAGGGGAGAGCATTGATGCCGTGAAAGCCGACACTTACAAAGCAATAGAACTTATCAAGAAGAATTTGCCCAAGGAGCGTTGGCCTGAAGAAATCAAAGGGGAGTTTGACATTGAGTGGAAACTTGATGTGCAGAGCTTCTTGGAGTATTATTCAAGGTATATGTCGTTGGCAGGCATTGAGCGTGTCACGGGTATCAATCAGAAGCAACTCTCTAACTATCTTAATCATCGTGCGGTACCTCGGCACAAACAGGCAGAGCGTATCATTAACGGCATACATAAGTTTGCCAACGAGTTATTAAGCATAACACTTTGATTTGTTATTTGACGATACTTTTCATTGTGTAGTTGGCCTCGGCACTCTCCAGTGTCGGGGCTTTTTCTTTGGCAATTGCCAAAGTTCCACACGTTCCCAGTCAACCGCTGACAGCGACACAATGGGCAATTGCCACACTGCCAAAATCCCATACTTTGCCGTCCCCGTCCTACATATTCCGCTCGCTTCGAGGGAGGCAATTGCCGTTTCGGCGCAGGGCGGTGTAGTGCTGCTCAGACTGAAAGTCTTGCACACCGCAAAATCGGACTGCATAACTTATTGATTTTGAAGCAGTCCGATTTTGCGGCTATGGAATAGGTACGCGAAAACGCGACATTTTTCTATTCTTGGCTTCTTTTTATTGCGGAAAAGAAGCAAAAACGCTGCCGAAAACGGAGTTTTCGGGTGGTATTCTCCGTCGGAGAATGAGTTTTTCACATCTTGCGCTGGTCCGATTGAGAGCCTTTTATAGTGGTACATCAGCCCGAAATCCGCTTTTTCCTCCGCGAAGTTACGACAGACGGCTTACAGCCAAGAACCGCCCTGCTAAAGCTGCACAAATTTCGCGGCAGCCTTCCGAGTTTTCTTCTTCCTACGGCTTCCTTCAGAAAACTCGGTTTTCCACGAAATTTCCACAGCTTTTTCTTGTCTTCACGCCTTTTTTCTGTCGTTGTTTTGCGGCGTAAAAAGCGAAATTCGACCC
Organism: Prevotella sp. UBA7594; assembly: GCA_002490315.1. Taxonomy (GTDB): domain Bacteria; phylum Bacteroidota; class Bacteroidia; order Bacteroidales; family Bacteroidaceae; genus Prevotella. The sequence goes on from DLKG01000024.1 coordinate 15,533, forward strand.
GACGTGAATAAAAAAAAACTCTCAAACGGGCTCCAGATGAAAGTTGTAAAAAGCTCTCTTCTCGCCTCTGAGAATAAATTCCGAAGATTATGAAGACTGCAAGTTATTACAACTACATCCCACAACGCGCAAATATCGCCGACGAGCGTGCCGCCAAGGTTCGCCGTTTCATCTACGCTTTCAAGGACGGCAAGCGCGATGCCACCGACTTCGCCATCAATCTCGTTTCGGCTACGCTCATAAAGTGGTACGGCGCAAGTTGTTCCGACTATGTTCTTTGCTGCATCCCAGCCGCGAGCAATGCCAAGTATGTGCGCCGTTTCAAGCGGTTTGCCGCCGAGGTGTCGAAGCGTACCGGCATACAGAACGGCACAAAGCACGTGGGTATATTCGGCATCCGCGATGCCAAGCACAACAACGAGCGACACATCGTCAGCGAGTCTTTCGGCTATATCGTCAGCGCCGACCCCGAATTTTTCAAGGGCAAGAATGTAATTCTTTTCGACGACCTTATCACCACAGGCGCAACCGCCAACGACTTCGCCGCAGAACTTGAAGCCGTAGACGCTAACGTATTGGGAGCAATGTTCTTAGCTCGCACCATAAAAGTAAAATAATAGCAATATTTCCATTTTCCATATTTCAATATTTCCATCATTATGACAACCGATTTCACCAACCTCCTCCGCGAGGAACGCCCCGACTACAAAGTAAGCAACCAAGGCATCGCCGCACTCAACGCCGTTGAGCTGCTGTCGCTCATCATCGGGCAAGGCAAAGACCCACGCGCCGCAATCCGCCAGTCGCGCCAACTCCTTAACGCTTGTGGCGGCTCGCTCCGCGAACTCGCTACACGCCGCGCCGCCGACATAGAAGCCGTGCAAGGCATCGACCCCACTAAGGCTATGGCACTGCAAGCCGCTTTCGAGCTTGCCAAGCGGTTGCAGGCTGAAGCTGCAGCCGACCGCACCGAGTTCGGCTCTGCCGATGCCGTTTGGCAATATTTCCGCCCCACGCTCGGCACTGCCGACCACGAGGAAGCCCACGCCCTACTGATGAACAACCGACTAAGGCTCATAAAAGCCGTGCGCCTTTCGAGTGGTGGACTGACTGAAACCGCCGTAGACGTGCGCTGCATACTCCGCGAAGCTCTTCTCAACAACGCCACCGCGCTCACGCTCATACACAACCACCCGAGCGGAAACCCACGACCAAGCCGCGACGACGACAACATAACACAGAAGTTGAAACGTGCGTGCGAAACAATGCGCATTTATCTTGTAGACCACGTTATTGTAACGGATGCGCAATATTACAGCTACTCCGAGGAAGGCAAGCTATAAGCCAAGGAAAACAATCTCCCGACCATTTTGTTGACGCCGACAAAATGGTCGGGCACGCGCCGCCGCGCCTGTCCCGACCGCCCGCCCCTGAAGCCCGCCGCGAAAATGCCTGCACCATTTTCGTGGCGGGTCCCAATAGGTAAAAAGCCACCGTTAAGAGGCTTTTTGTTGGTGTTTTAATTATGCATTGCTAATGCCTTTGATAATGTTTTTATACACATTACATAATATTTTGTTACTAAATCAGCAACATTCTCGTTTTTTTTTGTTTACTTTGCAGACATAAATAAAATGACAAACAAGGAGGCAACAATATGTGCATAATTAACAACATAACCCATTTCTTTACAAATGGCGTTTCTGTACTGCGCCGTGCCTCTTCAGGCAACTACGAAGAGAACTCACCTGAGATTGAGGCACTGAGGCGCGAGATGTTCTCCACTCCGTCAAACCGTCACACTGACATGGAGAACCTTAAAAGAGACCGTGACAATGTTGCGCGTGATGTGCGCACTGCTTTCAATAACTTAATTTTGAGCAATGGCTAAACAATCATACTCCATTAAGGGTACCAACATTACAAATGGCGAAGCCGTGGGCAACCAAATAGAGCAGACGGTGTCTGTAGACGACAACATTCTGCCGGCACCTCAAGAATTGGCGGCTTATCAGAAGATTGACCCAAAAATCGTTGATTTCCTCATAAAGTCATCGGAGCGTGAGCAGCTTCACCGTCACAGACAAGACGAGAAGAAGCTGAAGGTACTCAGCTACAACGAGCACAAAGTCGGGCGCATGAATTGGTGGGGCATGTTCTTCGCTTTCTTGGCTATAGTCGTGACAATGGCTCTTGCTGCCTATGCGCTCTATCTCGACCGTGCCTGGTTCGCCGGCATCTTCGGTCTTGCTGCTGTGGCAAGCATCGCTTCGATATTTATAAACAACAAAAAAGTATAACATACAACCTATATTTTTAACACCAGCCCTCGATGCCGCAAGCATCGGGGGTTTTCGTTTTATTGTACGCATTTTGTTTGGCTTTTGTCATGTCATATTTTTATAAACTTTTGTTTAAAATAATTGCTTCATAATTTGCGTGTTAAACAAAAGTTTATTACCTTTGCATTGTGATAAATAACATCGCCTATGAAGAAAAAAAGAAAATCAAAGGAACTTAAAGACAAAGAAGACGATTTGCTTTTCTATCTTGAGTACTGGAACAAGTTCCCCAGTACTTTCAAAAGGATAGCTCAAAAAGAAATCGACGAACTTGAAGATGACATCAAGAATGACTAAAAAAACTCCTCTCCTCAGACTGAAGGGGGAGGGGAGCTTTAAAGATTCTCATTAGATATAAAGATACAACAATGATTATGACAGATTTTAAAGACAAAATTAAAGCTCTTGCCGAGCGCAACCGCAAGGCAACGACAGATGCCGAGCGTGCAGCCGTGGCTGCTGAGATGAAGGCTCTGAGAAGTGAGAATGAACAGGCTTTTACTGAAGCTTTGGAGTCGCTTATCAATACTACCGCAGCCGACATTCAGGAGCAGCGCATGGCTGAGCGTCTCGGCGAAATCACCAAGATGGTGTCTATGGCTTACATTGCCAAGACTTATTTCAACAAGTCGCGCTCATGGCTCGCACAGAAGCTCAACGGCAACATTGTCAACGGCAAGCCTTCGCAGTTTACCGACGATGAAATCAAGACATTGCGATTTGCCCTCAACGATATGTCAAGCAAGCTCAGCTCTATGAGCGTCGCTTTATAGCGATAGTTTTTTATCACACCGTTAGCCTTCGATGCCGCAAGCATCGGGGCTTTTTCATTTGCGCATCTCCGCGAAATTGATTAACTTTGCAGCATCGAAATTTTAAAACAATTTTTAATTCGCTTATGGCTGGCGGCTGTGAAGTCCCCGGCTATTTTTTGTTTATATCCATTTTTCTGGCTATCTTTGCACCAGCGAATTAAAAATATCAATAGCCATGACATACAACTCCATTCAGATTGAAATCGGCGAGTTCATTCTTGCCTTCCTTCAGCAACACTCCAACCATGCCGAACGCTCCGAACTCCAGCAGGCTCTATACGACCGCTTTGGCTGGAATTCCTCCGAACCGGACTATATGCTACAGTCGCTCGCTACAGACTGGCATTTCATCGAGCCGTGGGGCACTACGCAACTGAAGCTTACCAACGAAGGCGATAAAGCTGCACGGCGCGGACTTGCAAAAACTATGCGGCGCAACTCATGGTGGCACCGCACAATGACATACAAGAAAATTGCCGAACTTTTAATCACATGCAGCACGCTTATCGGCGTATTGGCTTCTTTGATTACATGGCTCACAACACGTTGAGCAAAACAGATAGACAATAGGCTACCGCAAGCATTGCCACTTTCAACAATAGCTTGGAGTGGTCGTGCTCCAGACGCTCCACGCGCTCCTGCAACTTTCTGATAATTTCGTCTGTTTCCATAACTTTATTCTTTTTTCTCCGCAAAGTTACCCTTTTCCACTACCATTCCACAACTTTTTTCAAACTTTTTCCCCTTTTTCCTTGCACGTCTCAATCTTTATACCTACCTTTGCCATCGCTACAAATCTCATGCGGAGCACTCCGCATAACCGAAGGGCGAGACGATATGTTCAAGCCCAACCAACATTATTATTGATGTCGTGGGCTTATTTTTTTGCCCATACATCTGCCGCATACTCCCTGGAGGCTCGCCCTTCGGTTATGCGGAGCACTCCGCATAAAGTGTGGAGATGCAGTCAAGATATACGGCGGTTCGCCTTCCACGTGTTTTTTTGCCCTTCGCGGCGGATAAGCATGAGAGTTGTAGCAGACGAGGAAGTGCGATCCGCCTTTTTTCGTACCCTATCGTCAAACCGCGCCGGACGGATTCCCGGCAACAAGGCTACAACTCTCAGTATTATGCAAACAACTGCATCCCTTCAGCGCACAGCTCAACTGCGCCCGCTGAGCGTCAACACTCCGTCAGTCCGCAAGGCTCTCGGGGCATGGCTCAACGCAAAGAGCGAGTTATTCACCATCCTCTGCGGCTTCGACTGCACACGCCGCGAGGTACTCCGCGTCAACCTCTGCGCACTCTTCATCATCGTCGGCGCTGCCGCCGCCGAGACATCACTTCTCACCACCCTCGTCTGTGTAGCCCTCGCGGGCTACAATGTCTACCGGCTCAACCAAGAAGACAACGACAACTGGCTACACGACGAGGAGCAAATCGAAGCCGAAGCCGAGAAAGGAGGCCGCCGATGAACATCAATAGTATGGCCGATTTCCAGAATAGGGCAAAGTTCCTTTCTTCGCAGTCCGTAATTCTTGTCAAGATACGCCAACCTCTAAACAGATTTCAGGAGGAGGCAGTCAATATCGTGTCATGCGCCATGCACGGTGTGGTGTTCGACACTGAAGGTCTTACGACAATAAAGGATGATATCGTGCGTGTGATCAAGAAGCTCGACAGCAAGTTCCCGCGCAAGCACAAGCATCTTGAGTTCCTCTTCAGCGAGAGTACATCCGACCCTCTCGGCAACTGCGACACTGCACGCCTTATGGTATTCGACTCTAAGTGCAACGAGGCTACTGAATTCATGTCCGTGTGGTTCATGCCTCTTCATGGCATCGGCGACTACAGCCGGCTCTCCGGAGGCTCTTGGCACTTCTTCGTCGTCCCGTTCAAAGACAATAACCCTGCCTACGGTTGGGTTGACAAGTACAACGATTATCTCTTCTCTGAAGACAACACAAACAAGAAAGGAGGTGCCAAATGATGACCCTTGAGCAATTCCAACAGACTATCCTCAAGCCTCTGCGCGAACAGCGCGAGGCAGAGGTCAAGGAGTGCGCCGAGATTATTGCGGCAGCACAAGTGACACGCTCGTCGGCACTCGCACAGATCGAAGCCGACGAGAATACGTTCTTCGCCGAGCAGCGCCGCCAGTGGCGCGAGTTCGAGCAACGGCAGAACGATGCCGCCCGCACCTTCCGCCAGAAGATGCGCGACCGCCGTGCCGAGCTTACCCAGCTCAACCTCAAGACCGTCTACGACAACAAGGCTCGCCGGCGCATGGCTTTCGAGCAATACACCGATGCCGTTGGCCGTGCCTTCGCCCAGTACAACACCGAGCGTATGCAGCAGGGCGAGGCTCCCGTGACTTACGATGATATCAAACTTTTAAAACAGAAGGAGAATAGCAATGAA
>DLKG01000046.1 GCA_002490315.1 Prevotella sp. UBA7594
TAACTGGGAGAGGGGGCGCCTCGCCCCCGACAGGTTAGTATAGAGAGGAGTGCACACACTCCCCACATTATTTTTCTTGTCGGGGGCGAGGGCGCCCCCTCTCCCAGTTAAAAAGCCAACGAGCGTGTGTCAAAAGACAAACAGTTCGGGGCTGCGCTCGTCTTATTGTTTTGCCCCCTCATGTCAAAAAAAAAACATGTCTTCATGTTTTAAAAAATAGTCTTCATGTCATAAAAAAACCATGTCTTCCTGTTTAAAATATCTCGCTGTCCTCATTCTTCTAACCCTCGTCTCCACCCCGTCCCGTTCGCAGCAGCCAGCTTCCTTCCCCTACCCGTCTGTGCCCGATAGCCTGCGCACGTCAGACAGCAGGGCAGAATATGTGCTAAGTCATTATTGGGACAACTACGATTTCAGCGACACCACCCTTTTCCATCGTCCAGAGGTAACAGAGCAGGGTTTCGTCAACTTCATCGATCTCCTGCCGCGTGTAAAGCCCGCCACAGCCGCCATGGGGCTCACGACATTCGCCGATCGACTCTACAGTTACAGCAAGGCTGGCAATGGAGCGTCGCCAGCCGTCGATTATTTCTCCGACCTCACCGACCGCTATCTTGGCGACGAAGCGTCTCCGCTCCACAACGACATGCTCTACGCGCAGTTTCTCGACGCCATGGCAGCCAACAAGTTCGCCAATGCCGCAACGCGCTCGCGCAACGCCTACATGGCAAGTAACCTGCGCAAGAACCTTCCAGGCAGCGTGGCGGCAGACTTCACGTACATCGACCGTCATTCCGACCGCCACACGCTCAGAGCCTTCAAAGCCGACTACACGCTGCTCTTCTTCTACGACCCCGACTGCAACCACTGCCACGACATGGAGCGTGAGCTGGCAGCGATGCCGGAACTGTGCTCCGACAGTTCGCGCGTGAGAGTGCTTGCCGTCTATCCCTACAGCGACACAGGCGTCTGGCTCGCGGCAGAAGGCACCTTCCCGTCGGCATGGACCGACGGCTACAGTCCAGACGGCATAATAACAACAGACGACATCTACTATATAAAGTCGATGCCGTCCATATATCTGCTTGACGCCGGAAAGCATGTGTTGCTCAAGAACCCGGACATCAAGGTGCTGAAAGAGTGTTTAAATAAGATATTTTGAAGATTATTTACATGTCGAAGTCATCGTCCTCATCGTCAATGTCGTCAAAGCCAAACATCGCAGGCTCAGCGAACGCGTCGAGAGCACGGCGCTCCTTCTTCGTCGGGCGACCAGTGCCGCGGGCACGGTCGACAAATCCGCTTATGCGGCTCATCTCAAGCAGCTCATACTGCTTAGGATCAGTAACGTTCTCATAGATTTCCGGAAGCAGCTTGGCGCCGACACGCTGCTCTATGGGCTTGAGAATCTTGAACGAATAGACGACGGGCGGCTTCTTCACGCTCACCACCTCGCCAGCCTTCACCAGATGGCTCGGCTTCACATTCTGTCCCTTTATCATGACGCGGCTGTTCTTGCAGGCGTCAGCGGCAATGCTGCGCGTCTTGAAGATGCGTGCCGCCCACAGCCATTTGTCAATACGTGCTACCTCATTCATTCTTCTTTCCCTCCTTATTTGTTCTTACTCTTCTTTCCCAGTTTGTTAAACTGGTTCATCGTGATGTCCATACCGGCAAGCACGAAACTGCGTATTATCTGCACCGCCTCGTCGATTGAAGGCTGAAGGGTCTGCATGTCGTCGGCAGTGTACTTGCCGAGCACCCAGTCAACCTGCTGTCCGCGCTGGAAATCGCTGCCGATGCCCATGCGCAGACGGGCATACTGCTGTCCGATAAGCTGCTGTATGTTGCCGAGACCGTTGTGGCCGCCGTTGGAGCCGTTAGCCTTCAGACGATAGTCGCCGAGAGGCAAGGAGAGGTCGTCGACGACAACGAGCAGACGGCTCTGATCGATATTCTCCTTCTGGAGCCAGTAGCGCACAGCGTTGCCGCTAAGGTTCATGTAGGTAGTGGGCTTGAGGAGCGTCACCTTTCTGCCCTTTATAGATGTCTCTGCCACGTAGCCGTAGCGCTTGTCCTCAAACGTGGCGCCGCAGTCAGCGGCAAAAGCGTCGAGCACCATAAAGCCCGTGTTGTGGCGTGTGTGGTCGTATTCTGCGCCTGGATTTCCCAGACCCACTATAAGAAATTTGTCCATGTGTGTAAATATGTATATATCCTGTCGTTTAAAAAAACTGATTATGCGCGGCAAAATTAAAACTTTTATTTCGCATAGTCAAAAAATTGCGTCACTTTTATTCTACTCTTCCGCTCTTTGCAACAGATAAAAAAAGAAATGTGCCGAGCATCACTGCCCAGCACATCACAATAAATCTACTGTTAAGTAAAATGTTACAAAATATTTTACTATGCTAAATTCTAATACCCTTCGTCTGTATCATCAGTGTCCCACGCGTCGAAGTAGCGCTGTGAGGAGATGCGTGCGGCTCCGGCGTCGGCGGTTTCGAGAGTTGTCCCGTCGCCAAAATCGCCTGTTACTTCACCGTTGTTATCGTTGAGTCCTCCTGGAGAACTGGCTATCATTGATGCTGTCTCTATCTCCATGACAATTGAAACGGGGCGTATATATGCTTTCTTATCCATGATAATCTTGATGTTAGATTGCTGTATGTTCATTATCTTACTACTATCTTCTTGCCGTTCTGCACGTAGATGCCACGCTGCAGACCATTGAGGCTTGTGCCAACATACTGACCCTGGAGGTTGTAGACAGGAGCTACGCTCACCACCTCAGCACCGTTGATGTTGCTGATAGCAGTCACATTGCCGTCGATATTGGCACGCATAGCTTTGGCGTTGGTGCCTGAGGGCACGATGAAGTAGGCACGCATGCCCTTCATTGTCTTGCCGCTTGCGGAAGGAACGTAGAACTTGTCCTGGTCGCCGAGGAAGAGGTTGGTACCGTCGGTGGCGAGGTCGGTGAGTCCGTAGGTGCCCTTCATCTGGTAGTCGCCATTGGCAGGAACAGCCTCTGGGTCACTGGCTACGATGTTGACACCTTTGAATGTCGGGTTTGTGACGTCTGCAGCAGGCTTGATGAGGTAGGGCTTGCCTGCCTCTATTGAGCTTGCGCTCTTGAAGTTCATCGTTGTGCCGTCCATTGAGTTGTACTCACGAATCTCGCAATTTGCGCCAAACACTTCATTTACCTTATCTGAGGAAACAGCGAATGGCACGCAGAATGTGTTCCAATAATCGTGGCTAAGGGTGCGGGCGAGAGAAACATTGACTTCATTCTGAGCAGAGAAAGTATTCTTTTTATCCTCCTGAATGGTGTTGCTTTGGGATGTAGTTGAAGGGGCATAGTCAAGAGACTGCACCTCTATTGTATATGTGCCACTTGCAGCTGTATTAGTAGAACCAACTTTTATTATTGATGCATCAAAAAGGTCAGAAAGTAATGTAGCAGAACTCTTCTGTTCTCCATTGACTTTCAATCCATAAGCTTTTGCATATTCGAAGACAACGGGATCTGTGCTCCATTGCGTGTTGTTATAGTTGTTGTCGTTGCCATTCGTATTTGGGACGTATCCACGTACTATATTTGCACCCTCATTATATGTAATTGAACAATTTGTATTCCAGCCAATAGTCACATCATTGCTACATACTCCCAATACAGCATGTGAGCTACTTCCATCAGCAGCATAAACTCCTGTGAGATTAACTTTAACAACAAGTTTCTGTGTATCCCAATCAATACCTACACTTTCTTCCCATGCTTGATTCTTTGTAGCTTTATAATTGCTCTTAATTGTTTTGCATGAGCCAACCTGAGGTACAGTATTGGTTATAACAGCTTTAGAAACATTATGGAACGTCCAGTGACTACCTTTGTCTTGGTTGCCGTCATCAGTCCATAAGCCCAAGGTGTGCCAACCAGACGTATTGTCGTCATTCATATTAACTCCTAAACCTCCAAAGTAATTAACATAATATCCAGTTGTGGTTCCTGAAGTTGTATAAGGCTGTATTTCGTATGTGCCAGCATAAGAACCGGAGGTTAACTGGGTAACTTTAAAATAAGTGTTAGAAACCTGCGAAGTACTCAATGTAATCATGTCCTTGCCGGTCGAGAAAGAGCTTGTCGCTGTGTAGGTGAGCCACTTTTGTGCGTCGTAGCAATAAATTTGGTAAGTATCAGTCTTACCATCTACAGCGTAAAAAGCGAATCGTGCGGATTCAGATTGAGTCTTAGTAGGGTACAGAGTCTTTGCAACATAAGCAGGCACACCCGTGCTATAGTCGTTACCACACTGCATAGTGTAGAGGTTCTCAGGCATGCCTTGATCAGGCATTGTTGTAGAGGGTTCTACGGTGTCAGCTATTGCCTGCTGAGCAAACGCTACTCCAAGCAATAAAGCAAGGGTAAAAATCTTTTTTGCCCCCCCCGATTTTGTGAGTAAACAGTTTAATCATAATCTTAAAATGTTTAAGTTGTTCGATTGTATTTAGTGTTCTATATGGGTTGCAAAATTAATAAAAATAAAGAAAAATGCAAATAAATCTTATATTTTTTTTCAATCGTTCAAAAAAACACAATAAACGTTAGACAAAAGCAACTAACTGGGAGAGGGGGCGCTCTCGCCCCCGAATAACTGGGAGAGGGGGCACTAATCTCTCTACCCTAATCTGTCGGGGGCGAGGGCGCCCCCTCTCCCAGTTATTGGGGCGGAGGATTGCTAAAAAAGAAGCGCCCTGCAAACGCGAATGGCGTTTGCAGGGCGCTGTATAGAATGAATGGGATTGCCCCAAACTTATTCCATTGCTTAAGCCTCTGCGCTTGCAGCAGCAGACATTGCAGCACGTGTCATCTTGATTGAGCAAACGATGACATCCTTGCCTGTTGCAATCTCAAGACCCTCGAAGCTGAGCTGACCAACCTTGATGCTCTTGCCAATCTGCAGAGAGGTAACATCAACGTCAAGGTGCTCAGGAATCTGCTGGTAGGGAGCCTTAACCTCAATCTTACGGATAGAGAGGTTCATGCGGCCACCGTCACGTACACCCTGTGCAAGACCTGTAAGCTTAACGGGAATACCGATTGTGATAGGCTTCTGGTCGTTAACCTCGAGGAAGTCCACGTGCAGAACGGCGTCTGTAACCGGGTGGAACTGAATCTCCTTGAGAATGGCTGTGTGAGACTCACCATCGATGAGGAGGTTGATGACGTAGATGTGGGGAGTGTAGATAATCTTGCGAAGCTCAGTCATAGGAACTGCGAAAGACATAGCCTCAGGCTTGCCGTCCTTCTCTGCGAGTCCATAGATGTTGCAGGGAACGAGTCCCTCCTTACGCAATGCTTTAGAAGCTTTCTTTCCAAGGTCTGTACGCTTCTGACCTGTAACGTTAATCTCTTTCATTTGTGTTACTCTAAATTAAGTTGATAAATGATTTATGCCTTAATTCGCCATCACACGAGAACTTTCATTTCCGTACGGATGTGCTCAAAAAAGCGGTGCAAAGTTACGGATTTTATCCGAGATGTGCAAAGAATAACAAAAAAAATGTATAATAATGCCGCTTTCCCTTGGTAGTTCTCACAATTTTATCTATTTTTGCAGTTGATAAAGAAGCACGCGACCGTCAAAGTGTTAGACGCGCACCCCGTCGGAAGCTTCTGTAGTCTATGCAGACCCAAACGGAAGATACATAACATATATATATAAGTAAAGAGAAGGATGATCAATCGCGAATTAATTAGAATCAAGATAGTTCAGTTAACCTACGCATACTATCAAAACGGAAACAAGCTTATGGACAGCGCCGAGAAAGAATTGCTTTTCAGCCTATCGAAAGCTTACGACTTATACAACTATCTTTTGGAGCTGATTGTAGCTGTCACTCAGGAGGAACGCCGAAGAGTGGAGATCGCTTCGCAGCGTGCACAGCGCGAAGGCACAGACATGCCCTCGCAGAAATTCGCGTACAATAAATTTGCCGTGCAACTCGAAGAGAACAAGATGCTCAGCGAGTTTGCTGAGACACAGAAACAGTCGTGGGCAAACAGCATAGAGTTTGTGAGAAGTCTCTGCAACCAGATTGAGCAGAGCCAGACCTACGCCGACTACATGGCAGACAGCGACAACTCCTACGAGGCAGACCGCGAGGTATGGCGCAAGCTCTACCGACAACTCATCCAGGAGAACGAAGACCTCGACCAGCTCCTTGAGGAGCAGAGCCTCTACTGGAACGACGACAAGGATGTGGTGGACACATTCGTGCTGAAGACCATCAAGCGTTTCGACCCTGCCAACAAGGCGAAGCAGGAACTTCTGCCTGAATACAAGGACATCGAGGACAAGGACTTCGCCATAAAGCTATTCCGCGCCACTATCCTCAACGCTGACCAGTACCAGCGCTACATGAGCGAAACATCACGCAACTGGGACTTCTCGCGACTTGCCTACATGGACGTCGTTATCATGCAGATTGCCATCGCCGAGATGCTGACATTCCCCAACATCCCCATCAGCGTAACTATCAATGAATACGTAGACCTCGCCAAGCTCTACTCTACCCCGAAATCGGGCAGCTACATCAACGGTATGCTCGACTCCATAGCACGCTACCTCATGTCAACCGGCAAACTGCTGAAGACCATCGAAGACCGTCCGCAGCGCCGTCAGGCTCCGCGACGTCCTGCCACACCGCGCCTCAACCGCGCACAGCAGGCTCTCGAGGACGGCGAAGTGCTCCGCACACGCTACGCTGAACAGCGCCTGGAGAAGGCAGAGGAGCAAATGGAGAATGAGGAGGACAATCTCCAAGCCGAAGAAACCGGCGAGAACAACGAATAATAAGAATACAAACCAATAAAAAAGAGAAATAAATGAACACAAGTTTACTTGCTGCCCAGGCAGCACAAGGCGGCGGAATGGGCATGTTGATAATGATGGTGGCAATCTTCGCCATCATGTACTTCTTCATGATTCGTCCACAGCAGAAGCAGCAGAAAAAGATACGTGAGTTCCAGAACGCTCTCAAGGAGGGCGACAAGGTGCAGCTCGGTGGCGGCATCCACGGCACTGTACGCCGTGTAGACGTAGCAACAGCCACTATCGATGTGGAGATTGCACGCGGCGTCGTGGTGACCGTTGACAAGAACGGCGTCTTCGCCGACCAGTCACAGCAGTTACAGAAATAACACGGAGCTGTAGGGCTCTACCTATAATAATACGCGCATCGATGAACAAACGCTTGACGCAAATATACAAAATGGTCAGAAACTTCCTGTTCAGCTCAGCCAACAGGGAGTTTCTGACTTTTTTCTTCTTCTTCATTCTGAGCAGCCTCTTCTGGCTCATGATGACGCTCAACGAGAATTACGAGAAGGAAATTTGTGTGCCGGTGCGCCTCACTAACGTGCCAAGGAACGTTGTCGTGACAACAGAGATTGAGGACTCTCTCCGTGTGACGGTACGCGACAAAGGATATGCGCTTGCCGCCTATCTCTACGGCGAAAAGCCCAAACCAATAAACATCAACTTCAACACGTACAGCAACCGACAGACGGGCTACGGAATGGTGCCTGCACAAGACATCTTGAAAATGGTGAGCCAGCGCTTCACGGGCGCATCAAAGGTGGTGCAGGTGAAACCCGACCGCCTCGACTTCTACTTCAACTACGGTTTGTCGCGCCGCCTGCCCGTCAGAATGGCTGGCTACGTCGTACCCAACAAGTCGTTCTATCTGGCACGCACACAGTTTTGGCCCGACGCCGTAACGGTGTATGCAAGCAAGAGAGTGCTCGACTCCCTGCACTTCGTGAAGACCGTGCCCATCAGCATCGTCAATTTCAACGACACCGTCATACAGACCGTGGCTCTTGAAAAGATAAAGGGAGCGAAGATTGTGCCGTCGTCGGTGCGCATCGGACTATTCCCAGACATCTTGACAGAGGAGAGCATCGACGTGCCGGTGACGGCTGTCAACATGCCTGACGGCAAGGTGCTCAGAACGTTCCCGCAGAAAGTAAAGGTGAACTTCACCGTCGGGGCAAGCATGTTCCGCAGCATCACAGCCGACCAGTTCTCCGTCATCGTCGACTACAACGAGATTGTGCAGCACCCGTCGGACAAGTGCGCTATACATCTCAACGGCTTCCCGCGCGGCGTGAAAAACGCCCGGATGCAAGTGGCGCAGGTGGACTATCTCATAGAACAACAATGAAAACAGCAATAACTGGAGGCATCGGCACGGGCAAGAGCTACGTGTGCCGCTTGCTTGAAAAGCATGGCATAAGCGTCTACGACTGTGACGAGGCGGCTAAGCGCCTCATGCGCACGTCGCCGGAACTGAAGCGTGCCTTGCAGAAGCTTGTAGGCGAGGGTGTCTACGCTGCCGATGGCACCTTGCAGAAACGCTTGCTCGCGGAATTTCTCCTGAAGAGCGAAGACAACAAGCAGGCTCTCAACGACACTATCCACCCTGCCGTGGCTGCCGACTTCCTAACCTCAGGCAAGGACTGGCTCGAAAGCGCCATACTCTTTGAGAGCGGATTCAACCGTCGGGTGGGATTCGACCGCATTGTGTGCGTCACTGCCCCACGCGACGTGCGCATCAGCCGCATTATGCAGCGCGACGGCATCACGGCTGACAAAGCCGAAGAATGGATAGACGCGCAGATGACGCAGGAGGAAATGGCAAGGCGCAGCGACTTCGTGGTCGTCAATGACGGCACAAGAGACCTTGATGAGCAAATCAACAAGCTGCTCAAAGAGGAATAAAGAAGAACAATAATCAATAAAAAAACAATAACAACATCAAAATGGAAACAATTCTTTCAATAGCAGGAAAGCCCGGACTCTACAAGCTCGTGTCGCGTGGCAAGATGAACCTCATAGTAGAAGCAATCGACGATACTCACCGCCGTCTGCCGGCATTCGCCTCCGACCGCGTGACATCACTCGCCGACATCGCCATGTACACTGACGCAGAGGACATTCCTCTGTGGCAGGTGCTGAAGAACCTTGGCGAGAAGGAGCAGTCGAAGGCTTGCTCGCTCAACTACAAGAAGTGTAGCGCCGACGAGCTCCACAACTTCTTTGCCGAGGTACTCCCCGCTTACGACCGCGACCGCGTACACGACTCCGACATCAAGAAGCTCATCCAGTGGTATAACATTCTCGTCAACAACGGCATCACCGACTTCGAGGCCACACTCGCCCCGACTCAGGGCGACAACGTTGACGACCGCCAAGAGGCTGCTGAATAATGGTGAAGTCCGTACGCCCCAAGAAAAATCTTGGACAACACTTCCTCACCGACCTCGGCATAGCCAAGGCGATCGCCGACACCGTAGATGCCTATCCTGACGTGCCCGTGCTGGAGATTGGTCCAGGCATGGGCGTCATGACGCAATTCCTCATCGACAAGCCACGGCCGATAAAAGCCGTGGAAATCGACAAGGAATCGGTGGCGTATCTCAACGAGACGTTCCCGAAACTGCGTGAGAACATCATCTCCGGCGACTTCCTACGCATGGATCTCAACGACGTGTTCGAGGGTAGGCAGTTTGTACTGACCGGCAACTATCCCTACGACATCTCGTCGCAGATATTCTTCAAGATGCTCGACTACAAGGAGCTGATACCTTGCTGCACGGGCATGATACAGCGAGAGGTGGCATTGCGCATCGCATCGGCTCCCGGCAACAAGGCCTATGGTATACTCTCGGTGCTCATCCAGGCATGGTATGACGTGGAGTACCTCTTCACGGTGGACGAGACGGTGTTCAATCCGCCGCCAAAAGTGAAGAGTGCCGTCATCCGCATGACGCGCAACAACGTCAGCGACCTCGGCTGCAACGAGCGCCTGTTCAAGAGAGTCGTGAAGACGGTGTTCAACCAGCGCCGCAAGATGCTGCGCGTGTCGCTTCGCCAGATATTCGGCGGCAACGCCTCGCCTGAGTTCTACGCTCAGGACATAATGACAAAACGCCCTGAGCAGCTAAGCGTGGCGCAGTTTGTAGAACTGACAAACATCGTAGACGCCGAAATGCAGAGATGCGGACTGAATTAAAATAATTACAGACAGAACATTCTGAAATACTAATACTAACGATTATGATAGACGTAAAAGAAACATTGAACGGCGCGAAAGAGCGCATGGAGATGGGTGCCATGTACTTGGAAGAGCAGCTCGCACGCATCCGTGCCGGACGCGCCAACGTAGCTATTCTCGACGGCGTACGTGTCAACGCCTGGGGGTCAATGGTTCCGCTGAACCAGGTTGCCACAGTCACCGTGCCCGACCCACGCACCATCGCAATCCGTCCTTTTGACAAGAAGCAGATACGCGACATCGAAAAGGCAATCATGGACAGCGACGTGGGCATCACTCCCGAAAACAACGGCGAGATTATCCGCCTCGGTATTCCACAGCCTACTGAGGAACGCCGCAAGGAACTCGTGAAGCAGTGCAACAAGATTGGTGAGCGCACAAAGGTGGAGATACGCAATTCGCGCCAGGAAACCAAGGACAAGCTGAAGAAGGCTATCAAGGACGGACTCTCGGAAGACTTGGAGAAGGACGCAGAGAACGAACTTCAGAAAATCCACGACCAGTACGTGAAGAAGGTTGAGGAACTTCTCGCCGCCAAGCAGAAAGAGATTATGACGGTATAGGTTAAAAGTAAAAAAGTAAAAAGGTAAAAAGGTTAAAAGTAAAAAGGTAAGAAAGTAAAAGGGTAAAAGTAAAAGGGTAAAAGTAAAAAGGTAAAAAAAGTAAAAGGGTAAAAAAAGTAAAAAGAGACAATGGAGTATGACTGTGGCAAGGTAATCATGCTTTTGCTCATAGGTACTAATCCCAATCTCTATCTCTTTCCTCTTTTACCCTTTTACTTTTACTCTTTTACCTTTTTACTCTTTTACCTTTTTACCCTTTTACTTTTTTACCCTTTTACTCTTTTACCTTTTTACCCTTTTACTCTTTTACCTTTTTACTTTTTTACTCTTTTACTCTTTTACTCTTAAAACATGCAAGGATTAGTAATAAAGAACACCGGCAGCTGGTACACCGTGCGCACCGAAGAGGGACGCGACGTTGACTGCAAGATAAAGGGCAACTTCCGGCTCAAGGGGATACGCAGCACCAATCCAGTCGCTGTGGGCGACAATGTGGAGATAGCGCTCAACCAAGAGGGCACTGCCTTCATCACTGCCATCTGCGACCGACGCAACTACATCATCCGCAAGTCGCAGAACCTGAGCAAGCAGAGCCATATCATCGCTGCCAACGTCGACCAGGCGTTCCTCATCGTCACCGTCAACTATCCGCAGACAAGCACCATCTTCATCGACCGCTTCCTCGCCACGGCGGAGGCCTACAGCGTGCCGACGGTGCTCGTCTTCAACAAGACTGACATCCTCTCTGAGGAAGAGCGCCACTATCAGGAGATGATGATGCATCTCTACGAGACCGTAGGCTACAAATGCGTCGCCGTCTCAGCCACAACGGGCTGGGGCATGGACGCCATTAAGCCGCTACTCAAGGACAAGAAGACATTGCTCAGCGGCAACAGCGGCGTGGGCAAGTCAACATTCATCAATCATATCCTTCCCGACGCCCATCTCAGGACGTCGGAGATAAGCGACGCCCACAACACGGGTATGCACACGACAACGTTCTCCGAGATGCTTGAGCTGCCGGGCGGTGGCTATCTGATAGACACTCCGGGCATCAAGGGTTTTGGCACTTTCGACATGGAACCGGAGGAACTTACAAGCTACTTCAAGGACATCTTCCACTTCTCGAAGGACTGCCGCTTCAACAACTGCACACACACGCATGAGCCTGGATGTGCCGTTCTGAAGGCTGTAGAGAACCATTACATTGCCGCCTCTCGCTATCAAAGCTACCTCTCTATGCTCGAGGACAAGGACGAGAACAAATATCGTGAGGCTTACTAAAAACGCCCTGAAAAGGCAAAAGCATTGACAATTGAAAGCTTTTGCCTTTTCAGGGCGTTTTGTGTCTTTACACTATTCCGTCTTTAGCCCCATTTCAGAAGCTTTCTTTACAAGCAGTTCCATAAGCGGAGCACGCTCATTGGCGACGCGGTTGTCGAGCACGGCATCCTTCAAGTACTGCTTGAGCAGTCCCACCTCGCGACACGGCTTCAGATTGAACATCTGCATTATCTCGTTGCCGTCAATCACGGGTTGCAAGAGTCGCTTGTAGTCGCGCTCCTTGAGATCTGCTATTTTCTCGCGCACCATGCGGAAATTCTCAAGGAAGCGCTTCTTGCGCACCTCGTTTTTCGACGTGATATCTGCCTCGCAAAGCGTCATGAGGTCGTCGATGTCGTCGCCAGCATCGTTGAGAAGACGACGCACAGCGGAGTCAGTGACAACCTCGTCGGCAATGACAATGGGACGCATGTGCAGATCGACAAGTTTCTCCACGTATTTCATCTTGGCGTCCATCGGCAATTTCATGCGGCGGAAAATGCCTGGTATCATCTTCGCCCCGAGATAGTTGTGATTGTGGAAAGTCCATCCTGCAACTGGCTCCCATCGCTTTGAACGCGGCTTGCCAATGTCGTGGAAGAGCGCAGCCCAGCGTAGCCAGAGATTGTCGCTCTTGCGTGCCACATTGTCCACCACCTCCAGCGTGTGGTAGAAATTGTTCTTGTGCGCCCGCCCATTGCGCGTCTCCACGACGTCGAGAGCAGACAGCTCCGGAATGATGAGCGGAAGGAGTCCGCAGCGTTGCAGTTCGACGAAGCCACGTGAAGGTTGGTCGGTACGCATTATCTTGTTGAGTTCGTCGGCAATGCGCTCGCCACTCACTATCTTGATACGCTCGGCGTTGCGCGAGAGCGCTTCGAACGTTTCGTCGTCGATGAAGAACTTCAGTTGAGCCGAGAACCTCACGCAGCGCATCATGCGCAGCGGGTCGTCGGAGAAGGTGATGTCGGGATCGAGCGGTGTGCGTATTATGCCGTCCTCAAGGTCGTAGATGCCGTCGAAGGGGTCGACAAGTTCGCCGAAGCGATCGTGGTTGAGACAGACAGCCATTGCATTGATAGTAAAATCGCGGCGGTTTTGGTCGTCCTCAAGCGTGCCGTCCTCGACGACAGGCTTGCGCGAAGAGCGGTCGTAGCTCTCGCGACGTGCGCCGACAAACTCCACCTCCGTGTCGAAATATTTCACCTGCGCCGTACCGAAATTGCGGTAGACGGCGAGATGGGCACGTGGCTTGCCGTTCTTGGGATTCATGCCAAGACGCTTCTGCAGCGCCTTTGCCACCTCTATGCCGCTGCCAACCACCACGACGTCGATGTCGTTCGTGGGGCGCTCAAGGAAAATGTCGCGCACATAGCCACCTACAAGATAGCACTCAACATGCATCTCGTCGGCGACTTCGCCAATCTTATGGAATATGTTTTTATCGAGAATTTCCGCCAGTTCGGCGTCACTGTATAGTTTCATATCTTGTCAATATATGTATAAAGTCGCTAAGAGTAGGCAAAGTTACAAAAAAAAGCTAACAGAAGAAACTGACTACCTCGGAATTTATGACTAACTTTGCAGTCGGTAAGTGCACATTCGTGTTCTTGCCGACTCTTGGCAAATGAACATATCATTCATATAATCAATTCATAACAAACAATGAAAGCCAACAAACTGACAGCCATTGCAATGCTTTTGGCAGTTTTCCTCACCGGTGCCTCTAAGGCAAAAGCGCAGACCAACGCGCAGATTCTCTACGACTTCGGCTCAGACCGCAAGTATGTTACACTCACGCTTGAGATGTTCAAGCAGGACAAATGGGGTAGCACGTACTTCTTTGTCGACCACGACTTCAACTACGACAAGATGACAACCGGCAACGGAAAGCGCATCGCGCAGGGCGGAACCTACACGGAGATTTCACGCGCCTTGAACTTCTGGAAGAACACGAAACTGAAGAACTGGAGCCTGCACGCAGAGTACAACGGTGGCATCACCAAGGACTACCCTATCAACAATGCATGGCTGTTTGGCGTTGAGTATTTCATCCATGACAAGTCGTTCAAGAATGTGCTCACGCTTGAGGCGCTCTACAAGACCATACGCTCCACCGACCAGAACGTGCCGATGCAGTTCACAGCCGTTTGGACCTGCAACGACATCTTCGGAGTGAAGGGTCTGAAGTTCGACGGCTTTGCCGACTTCTGGTGGGAGACACACGCCGTCGACTATCGTGCAGACGGCTCTGCCGACACGAAGCACACCGTGTTCATCACCGAGCCACAGCTATGGTACAACGTCGGACAACACTTCGGATGCGAGAATCTAAGCGTCGGCGGCGAGGTGGAACTCTCCAATAACTTCGGCTCCACTGGCGGTTTCAAGTGCCGTCCATGCCTTGGCGTAAAGTGGGACTTTTAAAGGTAAAAAAGTAAAAAGGTAAAAAGGTAAAAAGGTAAAAAGGTAAAAGGTAAAAAAGTAAAAAGGTAAAAAATTATACTGTAATACTATGCTTTCAAAACTTTTCGGCTTCGACCCAAAGAAGCACAACATCAAGACCGAGGTAATGGCAGGAATCACAACATTCCTCACCATGGCATACATCCTCGCTGTAAACCCGAGCATCTTCTCCAATCTCGCATCAAAGGGCATGGACACCAACGCCGTGTTTACATCCACTGCACTCGCTGCCGTCATCGGCACGCTCATCATGGCACTCTACGCCAAGAAGCCTTTCGGACTGGCTCCCGGCATGGGACTGAACGCCTTCTTCGTGTTCACCGTCTGCCTCACGATGGGATATACATGGCAGTTTGCCCTCACAGCCATCCTCATAGAGGGATTCCTCTTTGTCGTCTTGACAATCACAAAGATACGCACGCTCATTGTCGACGCCATACCAGCCACACTCAAACGAGCCATTGGCGCCGGCATCGGACTCTTCATTGCCTTCATCGGACTGAAGAATGCGGGCATCATCGTTGAGAACTCCGCCACCTTCGTGAGCATCGGCGACATGACACACGGCACTGCACTGCTTGGAGTTATCGGCATCATCATCACTTCCGTGCTCGTCATCAAGAACGTGCCAGGCTCACTGCTCATCGGCATCCTTGCCACGGCACTCATCGGCATCCCGATGGGCATCACCAATTTCACGGGCATCATCGACACACCGCCCTCTGTGGCTCCAATCTTCTGCAAGTTTGAATTCCACAACATTTTCACCATCGACATGCTTATCGTTGTCTTCACGTTTCTCTTCATCGACATGTTCGACACGATGGGCACACTCGTCGGCGTCTGCACAAAGGCAGGCATGATGCGCAAGGACGGAAGAATTCCCGGACTCAACAAGGCTTTCATGGCTGACGCTATAGCCACCATGACCGGCGCGTGTCTCGGAGCAAGCACAACGACCACCTACGTGGAGAGTGCATCGGGAGTGGCACAGGGCGGCAGAACCGGACTGACAGCGTTCTCCACTGCCGTATGCTTCGCCGTGGCTCTCTTCTTCGCCCCCATCTTCCTCAGCATACCATCGGCAGCGACAACACCGGTGCTCGTCATCGTTGGTCTCTTCATGCTCACGCCAATCAAAGACATCGACCTCGACGACTACGCCGAAGCCATACCTGCTTTCATCACCATCGTCATGATGCCCCTCACGTACAGCATCTCCGACGGTATTCTCTGTGGCGTCATCTCCTATGTCGTCATCAATATGCTTTGCACCAATTGGAAGAAACTCAATCCGACACTTTACATACTCGCAGTTTTGTTCATTATGAAATACCTGTTCATATAATATTTAGGGAAAGGTAAAAACAACTGTAAAATGAAGAAAACACTTCTATTAGTATTAGCCTTGTCGCTCGTCGCCTGCTCAAAGACAGACGACGACAAGGCTGCTCCACTGCTCGCAAAGATCGACTCGCTCTACGCCAAGGGCGACTACCGCACGACGCTCGATTCCATCACCCGCCTGCGCAACAATTTTCCAATGGCAATCGAAGCGCGCCGCAAGGCGCTAAAAGTGTGGCAAGACGCCTCGCTGAAAATGGCACAAGCCGACGTGGCTGCCACTGATGTGCAGCTACAGCAGACAGATGCACAAATAGACAGTGCATCAAACCGCCTGCAACACAACATGCTCTGCGCCAAGCGCGACTCACTGCGCGCGCGATATGAAGCAATGTGCGGCGTGGTGAAGATGATAAAGATGAGACAGAAGCAAGGCAAGGAACAGTAAAAGAGTTGTATTCTTGCTCATATCAAAGGAATTTTGTATTTTTGTGCCGAATTATGAATACATCAAAGACAGAAGAACAATTCAAGAACGTGATGGGCGAATGTCGCACACTATTCGAGAAGAAACTCCACGACTACGGTGCCTCGTGGCGCATACTGCGCCCTTCGTCGCTCACCGATCAACTCTTCATCAAGGCAAAGCGCATACGCTCCATTGAAACAACCGGCACAGCCCTCGTCGACGAAGGCATACGACCGGAGTTCATCGCGCTCATCAACTATGGCATCATCGGACTCATACAACTCGAAAAAGGCTACGCCGACACAGTCGACACGACCAACGAGGAAGCTCTCAAGCTATATGACGTACACGCAAAGGAATGTCTTGAGCTGATGCTACGCAAGAACCACGACTATAACGAGGCATGGCGCGACATGCGCGTCAGTAGCTACACCGACTTCATCCTCACCAAGATTCAACGCGTGAAGGAGATAGAGGAACTTGACGGAAAGACGCTCGTATCGGAAGGTATCGGATCCAACTATATGGACATTATCAACTATGCGTGCTTCGGTGCCATAAAAACTGCAGAGGAATAAATGCAGGAGGAAGGACCAACTATATGATACGCAAACTAAGAATACTGTTCGTCAACGTCTGCCGACTGCTGCTTGCCGCCACGTTCATCCTCTCCGGATACGTGAAGGCCATCGACCCACTCGGCACACAATACAAGTTGCAAGACTATATCGTGGCACTTGGAATGGAGCAGTTCATCCCCGAATGGGGCACACTCGTCGCCGCAGTAGGCCTCGCAGCACTGGAATTCTCGCTCGGCATATTCATGCTCTTTGCCATACGGCGCCGCATCGTGTCGCGCATCGTCCTCGCCTTTATGGGCTTCATGACGTTGATAACGGTGTGGATATACTTCGCAAACCCCGTGAAAGACTGCGGATGCTTCGGCGACGCCATAAAGCTTACCAACGGCGAGACGCTGCTGAAGAACATCGTGCTCACAGCCTTAGCCGTTACCGTTGCCTTGCGACCGACGGACATGGCGCGTTTCATTTCAAAGAGCAACCAGTGGATTGTGAGATACTACACAATACTCTACATCATCATCACAAGCCTCTACTGCCTCTACGACCTGCCCGTCTTCGACTTTCGCCCCTATCATGTAGGTGCCAACATCAAGAAAGGCATGGAGATACCGGAAGGGGCTGAACAACCGGAGTTTGAGAACACGTTCATCATGCGCAAGAACGGGCAGACACGCGAGTTCACCCTCGACAACTACCCCGACTCCACATGGGAATACGTAGACACGAAGACCGTACAGACAAAGCAGGGATACGAGCCGCCTATCCATGACTTCTCCATAACGCTCAACGCCACCGGGGAAGACATTACCGACAGCATCCTATCCAACAAAGGCTACACATTCCTGCTTATCTCGCCGCGACTCGCTGTGGCTGACGACAGCAACTTCGGCAACATCGACCAGCTATATGAGTACGCCACGGAACACAATGTCGGCTTCTACTGCCTCACGGCGTCAACCGACAAGGACATTGAGCGCTGGCGCGACATAACCGGTGCGGAGTACCCCTTCTGTACCTGCGACGAGACAACGCTCAAGACCATCGTGCGAAGCAATCCCGGACTGCTGCTTCTGAAGGACGCCACCATCATTGGCAAGTGGAGCCACAACCGCCTGCCGAAAGCCGACGAGCTTACGGCTGACCCAGCACACACAGCCATCGGACACATCACGGAGGAAAGCACGACAGCCCGACTCGTTAACATCCTGCTCACGTTCTTCCTTCCTCTGATTCTACTCACTATCGCTGACAGGCTTTGGGCATGGACAAGATGGATAAAGAAAAGAAGCAAAGACAAAGACAAGGATAAAGAAACAGAATAATAATACAGAAACAGAATAGTTCTATTTAAAAAAAACAAAAGAAAAATGAGAAAGAAAATTGTAGCAGGCAACTGGAAAATGAACCTGAACCTGCAGGAAGGTGTTGCTCTCGCAAAGGAAATCAATGAAGCTCTTGCAGCTGAAAAGCCCAACTGCGACGTAGTAATCTGCACACCGTTCATCCACTTGGCTTCTGTAGCACAGGTGCTCGACTCTTCAGTAGTTGGTCTTGGCGCCGAGAACTGCGCCAACAAGGAGAAGGGTGCTTTCACTGGTGAGGTTTCTGCCGAAATGGTAAAGAGCACCGGTGCACAGTACGTTATCCTCGGCCACTCTGAGCGTCGCCAGTACTACGGCGAGACTGCAGAAATCCTGAAGGAGAAGGTAGACCTCGCATTGGCTCACGGTCTGAAGGTTATCTTCTGCTGCGGCGAGACTCTTGAGGAGCGCGAGGCAGAGAAGCAGAACGAGGTTGTAAAGGCTGAGCTCGCAGGCAGCGTGTTCCACCTCGACGCAGAGGCTTGGAAGAACATCATCATCGCTTACGAGCCAATCTGGGCTATCGGTAC
>DLKG01000023.1:0-12790 GCA_002490315.1 Prevotella sp. UBA7594
ATTCCTAACTCCTAACTCCTATCTCTCTCACGATTGGCGTGGAACACGAATGTGCGTTGCAGTTGGTAGTTCCACAGCACCGCCACGAGCAACGCGACGATAGCCTTGGAGATGATGTAGTTCATGCCGCTCAGTTCAGTTAACTGACACGTGCCGTATGTGTTGAGCAAGATGCTGCCCGCCCATACGAGCAAGTAGCGCATGGCGAGATATTTCTTCTTCAGACCGAACGTGTGGAACACCCATCGGTAGTTGATGGCGCAGTTGACAATGCCCCCGCTAACAGCTCCGATAAATGTGGAGTAGCCATACCATAATCCGACAATGCTCGCCAATACAAATGTCGTGCTGAAGTCCACCGCCGACGCCACCCATGCCGAGCATTGCGCCTTTGCGAATGTCATGACAGTATTCTTCAGATTGCCCATTTGTTGTTGAATATTCTATTAAATGTTTGTACGCCTGTACGGATGTTGATGAAACCTAATATATATAATGTATAATGTGTGGATGTTCGCGTTTTTTCTTGTGCCAATCAGTCGTTACCAATGGCAAGCGGAACGTATTATTGTGCAAAATTAGTAGAAAAATATTAAAAGGCAAAAAGTTTTCTTGCCTTTTTTAATTATTATGTATAACTTTGCATTTTGAAATACAAATGATATAGGTAAGTGCTTTTCTATCAGTTGAAAAGAACATTTTTTAGGTAAAAAAGGATATAAATATACAATTAGTAAGGTGAAGAGGTTTATTAGCATTGCATTTTTGCTCATTGCCTTGGTGACAACAGTCAAGGCTCAAATCACAGGAGAAATTTACGATACCGACGGCTATCCCATACCGTTGGCAAGTGCCATATACAAGGGTCATCACGTTGCCGAGGCAAGCGACCTTGACGGTAAGTTCAAGATTGCTCGCCACAATGGATGGGAACTGACGTTCAGTTCCGTCGGCTTCCAGCCGCAAACCATCAAGGTGGGGCCCAACACACCTTCCCATCTGAAAATTGTGCTCAAGGAAGACGCTGCCACCCTCGGCGAGGTGGTCATCAAGCAGAAGCGCGAACACTACTCCCGCAAGAACAATCCTGCCGTGGAGTTGATGAAGCGTGTCATTGCAGCAAAGAAGCGTTCCCATCTCGAGAACTACGACTACTATCAGTACAACAAGTATCAGAAGATAACGCTCTCGCTCAACGACATCAAGCCCGCCGACCTCGACTCCAGCAAGTTCTATCGCAAGCGCGCCTACGTCAAGGACCAGATAGAAACATCGCCCTACAACGGCAAACTCATCCTTCCCGTCAGCGTCGACGAGACCGTCACGCAGCATATCTATCGCAAGAACCCCAAGGAAGAGAAGGACATCATAAAGGGTCAGCGCTCCGAGGGCGTCAACAACGTGCTCCAGACCGGTGATATCCTCAACACGTTGCTCAAGGAGGTGTTCCAGGACGTTGACATCTACGACGATCACATGCGTCTGCTCCAGTACCAGTTCACGTCGCCCATCGGCGAGACGGCGATAGCCTTCTACCGCTTCTACATCCAGGACACGGTCTACGTCGACCGCGACCTCTGCTACCATCTTGAGTTCATCCCCAACAACCAGCAGGACTTCGGTTTCCGTGGTGAGCTCTACGTGCTCGCCGACTCGTCGCTCCACGTGAAGCGTTGTTCCTTCACGTTGCCAAAGCGCTCCGATGTCAACTACGTGCGCGACATGAAAATCACGCAGGAATACCAAAAGCTCCCCAACGGCGAGTGGGCACTCTCCGTCGACGACCTCGCAGCCGAGATGAAAATCCTCGGCAGCAACACGCTCGTCACGAAGACCACGCGCTACAACGACTATGCCTTCGACGAACTTCCGACGAAGCTCTTCAAGGGTAAGGCGAAGGTGAAGCACGAGGCAGACGCCATGATACGCGACGACGACTTCTGGAATAAGTACCGAACAGTCGAGCTCTCCAAGGGCGAGTCGTCGATGAAGGCGTTCGTACACCGCATCGAGCAGTCGAAGAACTTCAAGTGGATACTCTTCGCTTTGCGTGCCTTCGCGGAGAACTTCGTGGAGACAGGCTCCATGCGCACGAAGTCGAAATTCGACATCGGTCCCGTCACGACCATCGTCTCCAACAACTTCGTTGACAACTGGCGCTTCCGTCTCAGCGGACGCACCACAGCCAACCTCAATCGCCACCTCTTCTGGAACGGCTTCTACGCCTACGGAACAAAGTCGAAGAAACACTACTACGGCACGGAGTTCACCTACAGCCTCAATGCCAAGAAGAACGTGCCCTTCGAATTCCCGCAGCGCAACATCATCTTCGAGAGTGCCTACGACGTGATGTCGCCAGCCGACAAGTTCCTCATCCACAACAAGGATAATATGTTCATGTCGCTGCGCACGCAGAAGGTGGAGCAGATGTATTTCTACAATCGCCAGAAGCTCTCCTTCGTCTACGAGACCGACTGGGGACTCTCCTTCCACACGTCGCTAAAGGCGGAGAGCAACCAGCCTACGGGCGACCTCGCTTTCGTGAAGATGCCAGGCGCTACTTTCAACCCTGCTCCCGACGGCAAGGAATATGTCGACAAGATACGCACCACCGAGGCACAGCTCATGCTGCGCTACTGCCCTGGCCAGACTTTCATCAACACCAAGCAACACCGCTGGCCCGTCAATCTCGACGCACCGGAGTTCACGCTCAGCCACACGATGGGCTTCAACAAGTTCCTCGGCGGACAGTATAAGCTCAACTATACGGAGGCGAAAATCTACAAGCGCTTCTGGCTCGGCTCATGGGGATACGTCGACACGCATCTCGACGGCGGAATACAATGGAACAAAGTGCCGTTCCCGCTGCTTATCATGCCTCCCGTCAACATCACCTACCTTGAATGGGAGGGCACCTTCTCGATGATGAAGAACATGGAGTTCCTCACCGACCGCTACGCCTTTGCCTCCGTGGCATGGGACATGAACGGCAAGCTCCTCAACCGTATTCCGCTCATCAAGAAGCTCAAGTGGCGCGAGTACATCTCCGTGAAGGGCATGTGGGGTCATCTGACCGACAAGAACAATCCGCTCTTGCCAGCCAACGCCAATGACGCCATGCTCTTCCGTCTGCCCGACGGCTCAAGAGAGTTCAACGGCAACACGCCCTATTGGGAAATCACCGTAGGCGTACACAACATCTTCAAGCTCCTCGCCATCGACTACGTTCGACGCATGAACTACAATGGTCCGGGCATAAAGAAGAACGGCGTGCGCTTCGGTTTCATGCTTAGCTTCTAAAAACGTTGGAAGGGCTATAAATGCAAAAGAGGTTGGCGCAGGATGCTACCAACCTCAATAAGCAGATTTCGTAAAAATCGAAATCCTAAAAATGATAGGGCAAATATAGCCCTTTCCAACGGAAAAACAAAATTTTATAAGTTAAAAATCATATTTTTAACAATTCATCGGAGCGGCGGACCAGCGTCCGCCGAAAGGAATAATGGGACGTAACAAATATTCTCAATCGGAGTTTGACGCCATAGCGCGTCTGCTCAGCCTCAAGAACTCAGCCAACCGCGCCAAGCAGAAGGACATACGCCACAAGCTTCGCGTCGACTACGAGTTCAACATTTCCGACTTCAACGAGCCCGGAAAGGCGTTCGGCGTGAAGGAACTTCTCGATGCCCGTCAGCGCGGAGCCATCGCCATCCTCGACGACCGCACCATCGCAGACATGAAAGCCAAGCGCCAGCGCGACCGTGAGCGCGACGAGGCTCTCCGCCAGAAGGAAGCCGTCGACGCCGGCGAGCAGACCGACTGGAAGGAGGCCATGAAGCAGTGGCAGGACTGGGAGGCGAAGGAAATGGATAAGATCGACAAATAAAAACTGAAGTTCCGGATTTGTGGAATTTAAAGTAAATAAAGAAGTTAAAGCCGTATGTAACTCATGTTTCGGATTTAACCCAAATGGGCAAGCGGCAAAGCCGAGCGCAGCCCGCTTTGTTTGCCTTTTGAACACCCTCATAGAGAAAATTTTTGTAGGTGCTTCTATTCACGATGCACAATAAAAAAAAGCGGATGCCAAAGTAGAGGCATCCGCTTTTTTATTTTAATTGCGTCTTTCGTTAGAAAGGCTTCTTATTTACTTTACAAGCTGCTTCTTGCCGTTCACGATAACAAGACCCTTATAGTTCTTGCCAACGCGCTGACCAGCGATGTTGAAGCGAGCGTTGTTCTCAGCCTTCACATTAGCCTTGATGTCGTTAACGCCAGTTGTGGCACCCTCGTCGTAAACGAAGAGCATCGGCTTAACGGCATTCTCCTGAGCGTCAGCCCAAGCGCCGAATGTAGTGTAAGTGCCTTGACCGAACTGGATGTACTTGCCGTTGTTGGAGATGGTGAACGTGCCATTGTCGGCAGGCTCAACAGTCCAGGCGGAAGCGTCAGCACCAAACTGGAATGAGTAGTGGCTGTCGTCCATGTAGAGGTAGCGGCCGTAGCAGTCTGCGATAGAGTAGCCACCGTCAACGGCAGCGAAGGTGAACTCATCGTTGTAAGTAGACTTCACGAGAATCTTGTTAACAGTCTCGTCAATAGTGGAAGCGTTGAGATAGCCGTAGGTGTAGGTCTGCTTGCCAGGCATAGCGTAGTAGGTCTTGCCGTCGCGCTGTGCGACGATGAGATACTTCTTGCCAGCCTCCACAGTAGATGCCTTTGTGAAGACATTGTAGTGGTACACGTAGATGGTGCATGTTGCCTTGCCTTCGTTGTACTCAGCGTTGGCCTCCGACTCAGCTGTGATGACAGCAGTGCCCTCTTCGTCACCGAGAGTGATGGTGCCGTCGCTGTTGACAGTAGCCACGTACTCATTGTCGGAAGAGAACTTCACGGCAGCAGTGGTCTCCTTGCTGAAGGTAGGAGCGGTGAACGTTGTGCCCACCTCGTAGTTGACAGTCTCGGCAGAGAAAGCCAAGCCAGCCGACTTCTTGCTTACGCCGCCTGCCTTGTAGATGAGAATCTTCGTAATCTGTGTGTTGTGGTTGGAGGTTACCTTGAGCGTGTACTGGTTGCCTGCTGCCTGATAGTCGGCGGCAATGTCATAGCTGTTGGTGACGGCATCTCCTGTTTGTGTTGAGCCTTCAACCTTTTGGGCGGCACCAGTTGTGGCGGTGCTCACTTCGTTGTCACCGACATAGAAGTTCTGCACAACAGAGGCAGACGCCCCCTTGTGTCCTACAACCTCAATCTTTGATACGGCGAAGTCGAATTTCTGGAGTGTGAGCGTGGCGCCTTTCTT
The DNA here is from genome assembly GCA_002490315.1 of Prevotella sp. UBA7594. Lineage (GTDB taxonomy): Bacteria > Bacteroidota > Bacteroidia > Bacteroidales > Bacteroidaceae > Prevotella. The sequence continues at coordinate 5,300 of DLKG01000023.1, forward strand.
TCCGAGCATGAGATAGCCGTCGCCCTTGTTGGCGTTGAAGTAGTAGCCGACACTGTTGCCTGTCGAGGCAAGTGTTACAGAATACCCACCATTGGTGAATGTCTGCTCTGCCGTTGTCTTAGCTGTCGGGATATTCCAGCCGTCGTTCGACGTGAAGTCGAGCGTTACTTCCTGTGCAGACATGGAACCGCAAAGGAACATTACGGCTGCCATGAGTGAATAGCGTAAAGTTTTAATCATAATTGTACGTTTTTTAAGTTGATTAATAAGTATTACAGGTGCAAAGATATACATTATTAATGATATAGGCAATTACATTATTGTAAAAAATATCTTAAATTATAGTTGTCGTTGCTTGCTGTTCTCTCTTTTTTGCATTAACTTTGCATTATCTACATATCAAAATTTCATAAGTAAGAAAAAACCAACACTTTTATAAACTGATACAAACAAACTTTTAATCATCTGTAATTCTATGCGAAAGAACAAATTTTTCCTGTTGCTGTTGTCTGCCTTTATGTTCGCCGGAGCCGGTGTGCAGGCAAAACAGCGCACGCTCAGCGAGGCACGCGCCATCGCCGAGAAGGAGGCAGTGAGCCTTGGAGTACGTTTCGAGCCAGGTAATGGAGCGGACGCAAGAGCACTCAAGCGTGCTGTCGTCAACGGGGCAGCGCCTTCCTACTTCGTCTTCCCGGGAGAAGGCGACAAGGGCTTCATAATCGTTTCGGGCGACGACCGTCTTCCAGCCATCGTAGGCTATTCCGACAATGGCACGTATTCAGAAGAGAACATGCCTGACGCCATGGCAGCCTTTCTCGCCATGTACTCCGAAATGACCAAGCAACTTCTTGCCGGCGACAAGGACGTTACAGCGGCAGCCTCTGAGGCAGCCGCGCTGCGCAAGGCTAAAAGCTCAAAGGCAGTAGCCCCATTGCTTGGCAACATCAAATGGACGCAGAACGCACCGTTCAACAATCTCTGCCCCAAGTACAACGGCAAGGACCGCTCGGCTGTTGGCTGCGTTGCCACAGCTATGGCACAGGTAATGGCATATTGGAAGTATCCTGCAGCTCTTTGTGCCGACATTCCTGCCTACATAACAAGTTCGTACAGCCTCTCTGTCGGCAAGATAAAGAAGGGCGAAGCCTACGATTGGGACAACATGCTCGACGACTACACGGGCAACTACACCACCACGCAGGCTGAGGCGGTGGCAAAGCTGTCCTATCATTGTGGCGCAGCAGTGAAAATGGACTACGGCTACAGCTCCGGCGCCAACGTTCATCCTTCCGACTTAGTGACATATTTCGGCTACGACGCCGACCTTGCCACGGAAATCGACCGCAACATGTTCACGCTCGACGAGTGGACAGCGCTTATCGACCGTGAACTTCAGGCTGGTCGCCCCGTGTTGTATGGCGGATCGTCGTCGAACGGCGGCCATCAGTTTGTGTGCGACGGTTCCGACGGAAAGGGACTCTACCACATCAACTGGGGATGGGGAGGCTACCAAAACGGCTACTTCGACATCACCATCCTCAACCCCAAGAAAGGCGGCACAGGCTCCGGCACGGCTTCCGACGGCTACAACCGCGGTTGCGACATGATTATCGGTCTGTGTCCTGACAACGGCAAGAAAGACGAGCCGCTCGTCTCCACTCCTGAGATTATAGCAAGGTCGTGGAAAGACAGCGACCATAGCGTCGTCGTCACGAAAGGCACGCGCACCAATGCCAGCGGCTCGTTCAGCGTGTCGATGGCGGAACGTCTCAACAACTATTCATCATCCGACTTCACGGGCTACTTCACGTTCGGCGTGAAGAACGCCGACGGCTCCTTCTCGCCAATTGCAAGCGGACTCAAGGGCACGCTGCAGGGACGCGAAGAGAGCGGTGCCACCTATGGCTTCCTGCTCTCAAGCACGTTCGATTATCCTTTCCCCGTGGGCACCACTACGGTGTACTGTATCTACAGCGCTGACGGCAAAATCTGGAAACAATGCGGCTACAAGTCGTCGCTGCGCCCCGTTATATTCACAGCCACAGCCACCAAGCTTCAGGAACTTGGCTCTCCGCTCTCAGCGAAGGTGGAGGCAGAGGACGACCTTGTGGTTGGCATTGAAAACAATTTCGGAGTGACGCTGACCAACAACACCGACAACGAGTTTATCGGTCCGGTGAACATCGACGTCACAAGCTCCTCATACGTGCGTCCCAGCGAGCCGACAACAAGTATTTACGTCGTTGTGCCGGCACACTCAACCGTGAAGCGCACCGTAGCGCTCACGCCCGACAACAGCAATCTTTACGTGTTCCTTACCGACGGCATTTCGGGCACCGACATCCTCAGCGGTGTTCACTTCACGGCAAAGGTGGAGGCAGCCCCGTCGCTCTCGCTTGTCAGTGCGGAAACAAACGCTGCCAAGGACGTGTATGAGCGCAACGAAGCTTACTATTTGGAAAATCGTGTAGCGGCTCCGCGCACGGAGGATGGCGACGCCGTGTTCACATACGGCATAAAGAACACGGGCGGCACGGCAACGCTCAACTACGTGATGCGTATAATGTCGGGCGAATCTTCCTCCTACAACGACTATGCTGACAACATCAGAGTGCCGGGCGGAGGCAAGATAACCTACATAAAGCAGAACGTTGAACCTTCAGAGGTGGGCAGCCGCAGCATCTCATGCGGATTCTACATCTTGAATTCTGACGGCACTACCTATTCTGCACCGACGACAACGTTGCCGCAGTGGCGACTGAATCTCGTCGACAAAACGGGCTACGCCTACCAGATGGATCCCAACGAACTAATGGTGTACGTCGCAGGCGACGTGCCGACGGGGCTCACGGCTGCCGATGCCAATGGTGAGCTGCAGGTGAGCGGCGGCAAGGGCGAGCTGATTGTCAGACTCGGAGGCAGCGAGCCAGTGGTTGTCTACGCCATCGACGGCAGTAAGGTGGCCGTGGTGGAGCCAGTTTCGGGAAGCGTGCAGCACATAGCGCTGCGTCCCGGAGTTTATGTAGTGAAGGGAAGAAAAGTGGTAGTAAGGTAACAACCGCTTGAAAAAACGCTTGCGTTTCTTTGGAAGTCTCGCTAAAATGCTTTACCTTTGTAGTGCATTTTAGCGAGACTTTTATTTTTACTTATATAAAAAACAAAAAAAGATTGCCTATCGAAGCACATTTACTTAATAATAAAGATTTAAGAAAATGAAGAAATTACAGGATATGACCGACGAAGAGTTGGCCTTATCGTACGTCGATGGGAATAACAAGGCTTTCGACCTGTTGCTCTCGCGCAACCAGTCGAGTATTTTCTCATACATACTTTTTGTCGTGCACGACCGGGAGACGGCAGATGACATTTTCCAGGAAACATTCATAAAGGTCATCACCAATCTTCAGGAAGGACGCTATATGGTCAGCGGAAAGTTCGGGGCATGGGTGATGCGCATCGCCCACAATGCCATCATGGACTGGTACCGCGACCAAAACTCGCGCCACATCGTTGAGGCATCGAAAGACAACGACCTCTCCAACATCCGTGATGAGAGCCTCCTTGAGAGCAACATCGAGACTCTGTACGTCAACACACAGGTAATGAGCGACGTGCGCCGACTGCTCAACACGCTGCCGGCGCTCCAACGCGAGGTGGTCTTCATGCGCTACTATCAGCAGATGTCGTTCAAGGAGATAGCCGAGACGACAAGCGTCAGCATCAACACGGCGCTTGGACGTATGCGCTATGCCATTATGAACATGCGCCGAATGGCGAAGACATACGACATAGCGCTTCAGATGGCTTGATTAGTCCAAGCGGATTTTCGGTTTTTCTCAAGCTGGTTTCCGATTGTGTAGGGCTTTATTTGCAATGCTTCAGCCCATGGATTGTTGCTATCGGGTCGGCAGCCTTGAAGATGTAGCTGCCACTTACGAGCACGTCAGCACCTGCCTCCACGAGTAGGGGAGCCGTCTTGTCGTTGACTCCGCCGTCAATCTCTATGAGGGCTTTGCTGCCTGAGGCGTCGATGAGTTGGCGCAGGCGCTTCGTCTTCTCGATGGTGTTCTCGATGAACTTCTGTCCGCCGAAGCCGGGGTTGACGCTCATGAGCAGTACCATGTCGACATCGCGGATGATGTCCTCAAGCATACAGACGGGCGTGGCAGGATTAAGCGTGACGCCTGCCTTCATGCCGGCAGCATGTATCTCCTGCACGGTGCGGTGGAGATGGGTGCAAGCCTCGTAGTGTACGTTCATGATGAGCGCCCCCGTGGCTGCCACCTGCTTGATGTAGTTCTCCGGATGAACAATCATCAGATGCACGTCGAGCGGTTTCTTACATTCCTTTGCCACAGCCTCTATGACGGGAAAGCCGAAGGAAATGTTGGGCACGAACACGCCGTCCATGACATCTATGTGAAGCCAGTCGGCTTCGCTTTTGTTTATCATCTCAACATCTGATCTCAAGTCGATGAAGTTGGCGGAAAGGAGAGAAGGGGATATGATGGTTTCCATTTCTTCTTTTTATATCTTTGTTTTGTTGTTAATTGTTTTTTTACTTCATTCTTTTTTCATGCTCCATGACGCACTGCATAGAGCCTGCACATCCCTTGTCGTCAGCTGACGCAATAGGGCTTCGAGCAGTTGTTTGCCTTTGCCAGTCGGTAGGCGTAGGCAATCTGTCGGATGAGAGTCAGTGTCTTTTCTGAAGGCTTGAGTTCTTCTTGTGTAAAATATTTCATAGGCAAAAACGTTTATGTTTTAGAAATTGTCTATTATCTTAACGCTGCCTAACCGCTTTTATTACATTCCGTCAGTATTTATTTTTCATTTTTGCCCATGCACAGGGCATACACCCGATTATTTTTACTATTTTTGTAGTTGTAAAGAATATAAAAGCAAGAAACTATGAAGACAATCAACGAACGCCGCAGCATACGCAAGTACAAGGATGCTCTGGTCAGTGACGATATGCTCCGCCGTCTGCTTGCCGAGGCGGAGCGCACGCAGACGATGGGAAACCTGCAGCTCTACAGCGTCGTGCTGACACGCTCAAAGGAGATGAAGGAGCGGCTTGCCCCGGCTCATTTCAACCAGCCGATGGTGACATCGGCACCCGTCGTGCTCACATTCTGCGCCGACTTCCGTCGCACCACGTTGTGGGCGGAGAACCGCCAGGCAGTGCCAGGCTACGACAACTTGCTGTCTTATCAGAACGCCGCCACCGACGCGCTGCTCTTCTGCCAGACCTTCTGCAACCTTGCTGAGGAGGAAGGGCTCGGCTGCTGCTTCCTTGGCACCACCGTCTACATGCCGCAGATGATAATCGACGTGCTGAAGTTGCCGCGCCTCGTTATGCCCGTGGCAACCATCACGCTCGGATGGCCCGACGAGAATCCGCCGCTCAGCGACCGTCTTCCGCTCGATGCCGTTCTGCACGAGGAAACCTACCGCGACTATTCCCCTTCCGACATCGACCGCTTTTACGCCGAGAAAGAGGCGCTGCCGGAGAACAAGGAGTTCGTGCGCATCAACGGCAAGCAGAACCTTGCGCAGGTGTATACCGACTGCCGCTACACTAAGAAGGACAACGAGGCGATGTCGGAAGGACTGCTCGCTACGTTGAGAAAGCAAGGGTTTGCCTTATGAAATCTCTTTCACTGTACGAGCTCAACTCGCTCGTAGCCTCCGTCGTCGCCCTTGACTTGCCCGATGAATATTGGGTGGAGGCGGAACTCTCGGAGGCGCGTGAGGTGCGCGGCCATTGCTACATGGAACTTGTCGAGAAGGACGAGTATGCCAACACGCCCATTGCACGCGCCTCGGCGAAATGCTGGGCTTCGCGTTGGTCGCAGCTCCGCCCCGTGTTTGAGCGCGTGACGGGGCAGCGCCTCCATGCCGGAATGAAGGTGATGCTGAAAGTGAAGGCGCAGTTTCATGCCACTTACGGCTTCTCATGGATAGTGAGCGACATCAACCCGGAGTTCACTATGGGCGACCTTGCGCGTCGCCGCCGCGAGATAATAAGCCAGCTGAAGGCGGAAGGCGTCTTCGACTTGCAGAAGGAACTGACGTTGCCGATGTTCGCGCAGCGCGTCGCCGTCATCTCCAGTCAAGGGGCGGCAGGCTACGGCGACTTCTGTCGTCAGCTGGAGGACAACGCTCAGCATTATATATATAAGGTGGAGCTCTTCCCGGCTATTATGCAGGGAGAGTCAGTGGAGGCGAGCGTGATAGGCGCCTTTGAGCGCATCTACGAGCGTCTGGGGGACTTCGACGTGGTGGTGATAATACGTGGAGGCGGCGCGACGAGCGACCTTTCCGGTTTCGACACGCTCGCGTTGGCGGAGAATGTCGCCAACTTCCCGCTACCCGTCATCACCGGCATCGGTCACGACCGCGACGAGAGTGTGCTCGACATGGTGGCACACACACGGGTGAAGACCCCGACGGCTGCCGCCCAGCTTCTCATAGACAATCTCTCCCACACAGCCCAGCTCATTGACTCGCTTGCCGACCGCATCACCGACAAGGTGCGCAGCCGCATGGACGTGGAGCGTATGCGCCTGGCGTCGGTGGCGCAGCGCATCCCCGTACTCTTCTCGCTTGTAAAGACAAGGGAGCAGGGCAAGGCAGACAGCGTTATGCAGCGCATCGTTGCCGCCATCGCCAACAGGCTGTCGACAGAAAAGATGAGGCTCGGCTCGATGCTTCACGCCATTGAGATGGAGCCACAGCGCATCATGGCAAACGAGCGCCACCGCCTTCAGCTCCTTTCACAGCGCATAGAGGCGGAAAACCCGGAGCGACTCCTCCGACGCGGCTACAGCATCACGACGTACAATGGCGTCGCCGTGCGCGACGCGTCACTACTGCCCGAAGGGGCTGAGGTGGAGACAAGAGTGGAGAAGGGGCGCTTCGTCTCAAGAGTAGAAACAAAACATTAACAAAGAAATACATCATGCCACGCGAAATGAAATACGAAACGGCAATGCAACAGCTTGAGGACATTGCCAAGAAAATGGAGAACGGCGAGCTCGACATCGACTCGCTTAGTGAACAACTGAAAACGGCGCAGAAACTCATCAAGCTCTGCAAGGACAAGCTGACGAAGACCGACAACGACATTCAGCAAATCCTTAAAGGCGAATAAAAGGAAAAGAGGCAAGAGGCAAATTTGCTACATAATCCGTGGCGGGCGTGTCAAAACTCGCAAATAGTGATTATCCGTAGAGGGTGTGTCAAAACTCGCAAATAGTGATTATCCGTAGCGGAGGTCTCCGGCCTCCGCAGCAAGCGATAATTACTAAAGTGTTGATATTTAATTGGTTGTGTATAATGGGTGCAGCGGAGGCCGGAGACCTCCGCCACGGGTAAAGTTGCATATTGTTTTGACATATCCCCATTGATGTATAATTAACTGTAGATTATGGGTGCAGCGGAGGCCGGAGACCTCCGCCACGGATGAAGTTGCAAATTAGCCTTTTG
>DLKG01000023.1:12906-57780 GCA_002490315.1 Prevotella sp. UBA7594
AATTAGCCTTTTGCCACACCCTCCACGGATAATATGGCTATTTGTCATGGCATCACTCCAAATTCCGGATGCCCCGGACATGACTTCATTGACGGCGGTCGTACCGACTGCTGCATGGAGAAAGAATTTCGGCAAATAGTTGCGAGTGTATCATTTTATTTGTACTTTTGCCGTTGATTTTACAGAAATACATTCATAACACATATATAATAGTTATATGAAAGACATAGCATGGTCAGAATTGTCGTTCGGATATATGCCGACCGACTATAACGTGCGCTGTTGCTACCGCAATGGCAAGTGGGGCGAGATAGAGGTCTGCTCCGATGAGTATTTGAAACTGCACATGGCTGCCACCTGCCTCCATTACGGACAGGAAGCCTTCGAGGGACTGAAGGCTTATCGTTGCCCGGACGGTAAGGTGCGCGTGTTCCGCATTGATGAGAACGCCAAGCGCTTGCAGTCTACTTGCCGTGGCATCCTCATGCCGGAAGTGCCGACAGAGTTGTTTGAGGAAATGGTGAAGAAGGTGGTGCGCCTCAATCAGGAGTACATCCCTACTTACGAGAGCGGCGCCACGCTCTATGTGCGCCCGTTGCTCATTGGCACATCTGCACAGGTGGGCGTACATCCTGCCTCAGAATACATGTTCATCATCTTCGTAACGCCAGTTGGTCCTTACTTCAAGGGCGGCTTCTCAAGCAATCCCTACGTCATCATACGCGACTACGACCGTGCTGCGCCGCTTGGCACAGGCATCTATAAGGTGGGCGGCAACTACGCTGCTTCCCTCAAGGCCAACTCCATTGCACACTCGAAGGGCTACGCCAGCGAGTTCTATCTCGACTCGAAGGAGAAGAAATACGTCGATGAGTGTGGCGCTGCCAACTTCTTCGGCATCAAGAACAACACCTACGTGACACCGAAGTCAACGTCTATCCTTCCCTCCATCACCAACAAGAGCCTCATGCAGATTGCAGAGGATCTCGGCATGAAGGTGGAGCGCCGTCCGGTTCCGGAAGAGGAACTCGACACGTTCGAGGAGGCTGGAGCATGCGGCACGGCTGCCGTCATCTCGCCTATCTCGCATCTCGACGACTTGGACACAGGCAAGGTCTACAACTTCGGCGACAAACCGGGACCTTGGTCGACAAAACTCTACGAGACTCTGCGCGGCATACAGTATGGCACCGTGGAGGACAAGCACGGATGGACAACAGTCGTGATTGAGTAGACGAGTTGACAAGTTGACAAGTAGACAAGGAAATAGGGGAAAAGTCTCCTCAATTCTATCTACTCAAGTTTATGTTTTTACATAATTGACTACGCTCAGCTCTGCCGCTTGCCTTAGCAAGAAAGCCATAAAGTATAATAGCCCAGGGCATCGCCCTGGGCTATTATACTTTTGATAGATTTGTCGAAACTCTCAAAATGGGGATACTCCGTGGCGGAGGTCTCCGGCCTCCGCAGCATATACCCACTATAAACAATCGGATAATAGTGGCGCAACTTGCAGCGGAGGCCGGAGACCTCCGCCACGTGTTGCAGTTTTGCGCACTCTTTTTTTCGCTTCATCCGACATTCTTGCTTCTTTATCATCTTAACCTCCTTTATCTTCTAATAATTCTGCAAATCTGAATTTGAGTTCATCATATATTTGTCCGCTCGCCCTTTATTTTGTAACTTTGCACAAAACATAACATTAAAATCAACAATGGGCAAAGGAAAACTGGCGAAGTTCGCCGACATGGAGAGATATGAGAATGTCTTCCAATACCCGTTCTCTGTCGCCGACAACGTACCGTTCGAAATGAAGGGCAAGTGGCGCGAGGACTATTTCAAGAACAGCAACCCGATAGTGCTTGAGCTCGGCTGCGGCAAGGGCGAATACACCGTCGGACTGGCGAAGATGTTCCCCGACGTCAACTTCATCGGGGTAGACATTAAGGGTGCGCGAATGTGGACAGGAGCCACACAGGCACTCGCCGACGGACTCAAGAACGTGGCGTTCCTTCGCACGAACATCGAGATTATCGACCGTTTCTTCGCTCCCGACGAGGTGCAGGAGATATGGCTCACGTTCAGCGACCCGCAGATGAAAAACCCGCGCAAGCGACTCACGAGCACCTACTTCATGAACCGCTACCGCCATTTTCTCCAGGACGGAGGCACCATCCATCTCAAGACCGACTCCAACTTCCTCTTCACCTACACCTCCTATATGCAGCAGCGCAACAATCTGCCGCTGCTCTTCCGCACGGAAGACCTCTATCATACCGACGGGCTCGACCCACAAACACGTGAGATACTCGGCATACAGACCTACTACGAGAGCATGTGGATAGAGCGCGGACTCAACATAAAATACATGAAGTTCGCATTGCCGCACGAGGGAGAACTGACGGAGCCCGACATCGAGATTCCGCTCGACGAATACCGCTCCTATCATCGCGACAAGAGAAGCCCTAAAGAGAAAAGTAAGTAACGCAAGTTTTAGCCTCTCCACAAATGTGGAGGAGGCTTATTATATAAAACATTATGGATCAAATCACTTTATATCCGAAACTTATCACTGACGCCCTGGCGACAGTGACCTATCCTGGTACAAAGAAAAACCTCATCGAGAGCAATATGCTTGCCGACGATGTGCGTATCAATGGCATGAAGGTGAAGTTCACGCTTGTCTTCCCGCGCGACACCGACCCATTCCTCAAGTCGACCATAAAGGCAGCTGAGGCTGCCATCCACTACCACGTGTCGAAAGACGTGGAGGTGACCATCGAGACGGAATTTCTCTCCAAGCCGCGCCCAGAGGTGGGCAAGCTTCTTCCGCAAGTGAAGAACGTCATCGCCGTCAGCTCCGGCAAGGGCGGAGTGGGGAAGAGCACAGTAGCCGCCAATCTTGCCATCGCATTGGCACGCCTCGGCTACAAGGTGGGACTGCTCGACTGCGACATCTTCGGTCCGTCGGTGCCAAAGATGTTCCAAGTGGAGGACGCACGCCCCTACGCGGTGAAGAAAGACGGTCGCGACCTCATCGAACCTATTGAGAAATACGGCATCAAGCTCCTCTCCATTGGCTTCTTCGTCAATCCCGAAACAGCCACGCTCTGGCGCGGTGGCATGGCGTCCAACGCTCTCAAGCAGCTTATCGCCGACGCCGACTGGGGCGACCTCGACTATTTCATCCTCGACACGCCTCCAGGAACAAGCGACATACATCTTACATTGCTCCAGACGCTCGCCATCACCGGCGCCGTCATCGTCAGCACACCGCAGAAGGTGGCACTCGCCGACGCCCTCAAGGGCATCGACATGTACGAGAACGACAAGGTGAACGTGCCCATCCTCGGACTCGTGGAGAACATGGCGTGGTTCACTCCCGCCGAACTCCCGGAGAACAAGTACTACATCTTCGGTAAGGACGGCTGCAAGCAGCTCGCCAAGGAAAAAGACCTTCCGCTTCTCGCGCAGATACCACTCGTGCAGAGCATCTGCGAGAACGGCGACGCCGGCACGCCTGCCGCTCTCGACAGCACGTCCATCACGGGCTTGGCGTTCCTCAATCTCGCACAAGCCGTCGTCACCGTCGTCAACCGCCGCAATCGCGAGCAGGCTCCGACGAAGATTGTAAGCGTTAAAAACAACTAATCATAACCCCATTTTTAAAGTGGCACTTTAGCATCTCTAAAGTGCCACTTTTCGTTGGCTAAAGCGCCGCTTTAGAGATGCTAAAGCGGCGCTTTGGAAAAGGCGGCGTTTCGCTCCCGTAATATCCCCGTAAACGTTTGTCCACAACTTCTCTCCAACTTCTCTCCCACTTGTAGCAAAAAACGCTATTGAAAGGGCCGAAATGCGAGAAAAAATACGTAAATTTGCAGTTTAGTACGTGACTGCCCCGTCACAAATACAAAAGGAACGAAAAGAAAAACATGGGTATAGAAAAAGGAATATTCAAGAGAGCCGAACTCCTCGTGGGCGGTGACATAATGGAAAGTATAGCCGCCAAGCGCGTCATCGTTTTCGGCGTGGGCGGCGTGGGTAGCTGGTGCGCCGAGTGTCTTGTGCGTTCAGGCATACGCCACATAACAATAGTCGACTCCGACCGCGTCTGCATCACCAATGTCAACCGCCAGCTAATGGCGACAATGAAAACCGTCGGACAGGTGAAGGTGGAGGCTCTCAAGGAGCGTCTGCTGCAGATCAACCCCAACTGTGAGGTGGAGGCTCTGCAGAAAATCTACACCGAGGAGAACCACGAGGAATTCCGTCTCGACGAATACGACTACATCATCGACGCCATCGACTCGCTTAAAGACAAAATATCGCTCATCTTGCGCGCTTGCCAAACGCGTGCCGTCTTCTACTCATCTATGGGCGCCGCGTTGAAGATGGATCCTACGAAGATACGCGTGGCGGAATTCTGGAAGGTGCGCGGCTGTCCGCTCGGCGCCGCCCTGCGCAAGCGCATGAAGAGAGCAAAGGTGAAGCCAGCACATAAGTTCCAGTGTGTCTACAGCGAGGAACTGCTCGAGAACCGTGGCGAAAACCACACGTGCGGAACGTCGGCGTGTATGTGTCCGAAGGCAAAGATTGGTCCTGGCGACCCCTCGCTCGTCAATCATGAGTGGTGTTCGTCGAAGGCACAAATCAACGGCACCATGGCTCACATCACAGCCATCTTCGGCTTCACCATAGCCGGCCTCGTGCTCAACGACATCTACAAGAAAGCCCTCGCTGTGGCGGAACAATAACACTTGTTCCTCGTGTGGCGCAACATTTTTTTTCTCGTGTGGCGCAACATTTCAGCGATTTTATAGTTATATTAAAGTACACGTACATATATAGATATATTGCATAAACAAAACAACTGAAAATGAAAAGATACATCCTCTACTTCCTCTTCCTCCTGCTTGCGCCTATGGCAGCATTGGCGCAATCGTCAATGAGCGACCAGCAGGTGATGCAGTACATCATGAAGGAGCACAAGTCAGGCAAGTCGCAGTCGCAGATCGTGACAGGGCTTATGCAGCGTGGTGTCGACATCTCGCAGATACGCCGCGTGCGCAACAAGTACGAGCGTCAGGTGAAGCAGGGAGGACTTGGAAATGTGTCGGACAACACGGCAGACAAGAACGCAAACTCTCGCCTGCGCACCAACAACGGCGACGAGCGCAGCAGCAAGAATAGCCGCACCGACTACGGCAAGGACGCCGAGAAGGAGGCGTCGCGCTATTCCAACATGCGCCTGAAGGCGCAGCGCGACCAAAACTATCAGCACACATACGACGAGGATGACGAGGAGTTTCGCGACTTCCAGGACGAGATGTTCGAGCTCGTGCCCGACACGGCGCAGATGCTCAAGCAGCTCCTCGAAGAGCGCGACGCCAAGCGCAAGAAGGTGTTCGGACGCGACATTTTCAACAACAAAGAGCTCTCCTTTGAGCCAAACATGAACATCGCCACCCCACAGAACTATCGCCTCGGTCCCGGCGACGCCGTGTACGTGGACATCTACGGTGCTTCGCAGAAGACAGAGGAATGTACCGTCTCGCCCGACGGAGCCATCACGATCGAGGGCTTCGGCCCGGTGCAGGTCAGCGGACTTACAGTCGCCCAGGCCAACGCACGCCTGCGCTCCACGCTCGGCGCCAGATACAGCAGTTCAAAGGTGCGCCTCACGGTGGGGCAGACACGCACGATAATGGTCAACGTCATGGGTGAGGTGAAGACGCCGGGCACATACACGCTCTCAGCCTTCGCCTCCGTATTCCATGCCCTCTACATGGCAGGCGGCACCAACGACATCGGTACGCTCCGCAACATCAAGGTCTACCGCAACAACCGCCTCGTCTCCGTTGTCGACATCTACGACTACATTCTCAACGGCAAGCTCACGGGCAACGTGCGCCTCGCCGACAACGACGTGATCGTCGTCGGTCCTTACGACTGCCTCGTCAATGTGACGGGCAAGGTGAAGCGTCCGATGTACTATGAGATGAAGCCCAACGAGTCGATTGCCTCACTCTTGAGATACACGGGAGGATTCACGGGCGATGCCTACAAGAAGGCTGTGCGCGTCAATCGCAAGAACGGCAAGGAATACTCTGCCTATAACGTGGAGGAATTCGACTTCGCGAGTTTCCACGTTGCCGACGGCGACTCCGTGAGCGTCGACTCCATCATGCCGCGCTACTCCAACACAGTGGAGGTGAAGGGAGCCGTCTTCCGTCCCGGCATGTACAATCTCGGCAATCAGGTGAACAGTGTGCGCACGCTCATTGAGCACGCCGACGGCGTCACGGAGGACGCCATAAAGTCGCGCGCCGTCATGCACCGCATGAAGGCCGACCGCACGCTTGAAGTGATAAGCGTTGACATAGACGGAATCATGAGCGGGCGCGTCGCCGACATCCCCCTGAAGGAGAACGACGTGCTCTTCGTAGCCACGAAGACAGAGAAACTTTCCGACCGCACGCTCACCATCCGCGGCGAGGTGCAGTACCCCGGCATATACAAGTATGCCGACAACGAGACCGTCGAGGACTTCATCATCCAGGCAGGCGGACTCACCGACAAGGCTTCGCTCATGAACGTCAGCGTCAGCCGCCGCGTCAGCGACGCTAAGGCCCTGCGCCCCGACAGCGTCATTGCCCAGACATTCAGCGTAGCCTTGAAGGACAATTTCGTCATCGACGGCGACCGCTCTTTCACGCTCATGCCTTTCGACGAGGTGTACGTCATGCGCTCGCCGGGCTACACAGAGCAGCAGAACGTGTCTGTGGAGGGAGAGGTGCTGTTTGCCGGAACCTATGCCCTTGAGCGCAACAACACGCGCCTTAGCGACCTCTTCAAGAAGTCGGGCGGCAGCAACGGACTCGCCTACATCAAGGGAGCGCGCCTCATGCGCAAGGCGAACGCCACGGAGAAGGAACGTATGCTTGCCGTGCTTAAGATGCAACAGGAGGAACAGCAGAAGAATCTCTTGACGCTTGCCGCCAGCTCCAACAATGCCAGCTCCATACAGACGGCTGCCGAGGGAGCGAAGAACGCCAACATTGAGAAGTTTGCCGTGCCCGAGGAGTATCCCGTCGGCATCAACCTTGACGAGGCCATCAAGAATCCGGGCTCAGACGCCGACGTGGTGCTGCGCGACGGCGACCGCCTCATTGTGCCGCAGTACAACGGAACGGTGAAGGTGAACGGTGCCGTGATGTACTCCAACACCGTGGCATACGAGCGCGGAAAGCGTGCCGGCTACTACATCGACCAGGCGGGCGGCTACGCCTCCGACGCCGTGAAGAGCCGAGCCTACATCATCTATATGAACGGCAAGGTGGCAAAGGTGAGCCACGGAGCAAAGGTGCAGCCGGGCTGCGAGATTGTCGTGCCTGCCAAGCTCAAGCGCAAGATGACGACGGCAGAGATGATGAGTATGGGCTCAAGCATGTCGTCTATTGCCGCCGTAATGGCAACGATAGCCAATCTCGTGAAGTAGAAGCTACATACATATAAAGAGAGTATATATAAAAAAGGAAAAAACACGAAAATATAAATAACGACGTTATGGAAAGAGCAAAATCAATCTATGGCGTAATGATGGCAATGGCAACGATGCTTGCAATGCCGTCTTATGCGCAGCAGGAGAATAGTAAGGTGTGGAAGGAACTTCCCGTAATCAGCATAACCTCCGTCAACGGCGAAATGCCGACGGCGACAAAGGTGTATCCGCCAGAGGGATGCGTCGGCGAAAGTATTCTGAGCGAGCACGTGCCGGGAAAAATGGTCATGACCGTTGAGGGCGACACC
Source organism: Prevotella sp. UBA7594 (assembly GCA_002490315.1). Classification (GTDB taxonomy): domain Bacteria; phylum Bacteroidota; class Bacteroidia; order Bacteroidales; family Bacteroidaceae; genus Prevotella. The sequence continues at coordinate 20,716 of DLKG01000023.1, forward strand.
GTCTACGACAGCGGCGACTACAAGAAAGGGGAATCGGGAATGAGATTCAAGATAAGGGGCAACACTACGGGTGCCAACCTCCTTCAGCATCCCTATAAACTGAAGCTCTCAAAGAAAGCCGACCTGCTATCGCTTGGCAAGGACAGCAAGAACAAGGATTTCGCCTTGCTCGCCATGCACACGTGGAACACAGCCATGACAAATGAGGAGAGCAACATCCTGCCGATTGTAGGCTTGGCTGTCTGCGAAGCTCTTGACATGCCGTGGGAGCCAAAGACCATGCCCGTGGACGTCGTCATCAACGACAAGTACCAGGGTGTGTATCATCTCATAGAGTCTGTTTCGCGTGCGGATAAACGCATCAACACCGACGACGACGGCTTTGTCATTGAGAACGACGCTTACTGGTGGAAACCGGGTGAGGCGTATTTCCGCACAAGCCATCAAGAGGCAGCTAACTATATGGGCTTCACATTCAAGTATCCTGACGGTGACGACTTGACTGAAGAGCAGAACGCAAGCATAAAGAGCTATATGGAGCGCGTGGAGGATGCGATATACAATGAGAAGGGAGCCTCTGACCTTATTGACTACAAATCGTTTGCGCGCTGGATACTCGCCCATGACATGCTTGGCTCATGGGACGCGGCAGGCAGCAACATGTATCTCTATTGTGTGAGCATGGGAAAGAACGACGACGATTCGAAGCTTCGCATGGCGACGCTCTGGGATTTTGACTCTTCCTTCATGTCTGCCAGCGATGACTGGAGCCAGCAGCATTGGAGCTATCTCTTCTATTATCTCAACCTTTTCCATGACGCCGACTTCGTGAAGACCTATCTTGATCTTTATGATAAGTACAAGGACACGGTGTATCCTTATGTAGAGAACCGTCTCAATGATTTCCGCACCACGAAGGGCGAGGCTTTCGAGCACAGCCTCGACAAGCACCGCGCCACTTATGGCGATGGTCAATGCTTCAACTCGCTCGACGTGCAAATCAATGATGTGCTCACGCACATGAAGGCACGCATGGAAGGCTTGAAGACGCTTATGGCCAATCTCAAAGGGCAGTGGACGGCAATGGAGGGCGTGAGCTCTGTCGCTAATCCGTCACTCGTGGCGCGTAGCAATGCCTATGGCGTCGACTGCACAGGCATTGCCGAGAGCAGTCTCCGCCCCGGAATTTACATTGAGCGCTATTCCGACGGAACAGTAAAGAAAGTTTTAAAACAGACAAAATAATATGATAGAACAACCACTTGCAATTCCTTCAAAGCGTGCTGCCGACAGCCACGCCGTGAAATTGCTGCACACCATTTCTCTGATAAGGCATCATCTGCTGTTTATCATCCTGACAACAATCTGCGTGATTGTCTTGACGGCAGTGTATGTGTTCAGTCTGCCGCGCGAGTACAGTTCCGACACGACGCTCCTTCCGGAAACTTCTTCTGATGGAATATCGGGCAATCTCGGTCAGCTGGCGTCGCTTGCAGGCGTCAAGGTGGGAGGCAAGAGCGAGGACGCCATCTATCCTGAGTTCTATCCCAAGGTGACGGGTTCAACGGTTTTCCTTGCCGATATGCTCAAGGAGAAGGTGTATTGCACGCGTTTAGGTAAGCGCGTGTCTGTCTTCGACTATTTTCAGAAGTATCAGCAGAAGCCTTGGTGGGGCAATTTGTTTGGAGAGAAGGAAAAGCCAGTGGCGTCAAAGATCAATCCCGTGTGCATTACGCGTGAGCAGATGCGCGTGGTGAAGGCTCTCTCCAACGCTTTCTTCTGCAGCGTCGACAAGAAGACCGACATGGTGTCGGTAAGCGTTAAGGTGCAGGATGCCGACGTTGCGGCGCAGATAGCCGACGCCGTACGCAAGCGTCTTCAGACGTACATCACAGACTACCGCACCAACAAGGCGCGCAAGGATGTTGAATACACGAAGAAGATAACGCGTGAGGCACGCGACCAGTACATAAAGTCGCAGCAGAAATACGCCGCTTATTGCGATGCCAACGAAGACATCATGCTTGCCTCTTTCACGCAGGTGCGCGACCGTTTGGAGAACGAGATGCAGATGGCGTACAACATGTACCAGCAGTCGACGCAGCAGATGCAGCTCGCCCAGGCAAAACTCCAGGAGCGCACGCCTGTGTTCGTCACTATTCAGCCCGCCTATGTGCCTTCGAAGCCTTCTGCTCCGAAGCGTGGATTGACGCTGGTCATGATGTTCATGATTGCCGTGTTTGGCAGTATTGCCTGGATAATGGCTAAAGACTATTACGACAGCAAGTTGAAGAATGTTGAAAGAGAGGATTAGGAAGAGTGTAGGCGGCAACCGCCGTGAGCTTGTCGACACGCTCTATCTCGTGATGCTTCAAGGCATCAACCAGTTGCTGCCCGTGCTCGTCATGCCCTATCTCATGGTGAGGCTGGGCGCTACGGGCTACGGCTACGTGGGTTTCTCGCTTTCGCTGATACAATATCTTATCATCATAGTGGACTTCGGCTTCAACCTCAGTGCCACGAAGCGCATTGCCGTTGTCGCCGGCGACCGTGCGGCAATGAACCGCGTGTTCTGGAATGTCGTTGCGGCAAAGACGCTGCTCATGAGCGTCTCCACGCTCATCGTGCTTCTGCTCGTTGTGAGCGTACCGACGTTCAGACTCTATTGGCGTGCCATTGTCGCCACGTTCCCCATGCTGCTCGGCTCGGCGTTCACGTTCATGTGGTTTTTCCAGGGCATAGGCAAGATACGCCTGTTCTCAATAATGAACACGGTGTCGAAGATGGCGTTGCTGCCGTTGATATTCGTGCTTGTGAAGACGCCCGACGACTATGTGCTTGCCGCTCTGCTACAAGCCGTGGTGTTCGTCTCGACGTCGCTGCTCTCAAATGTCTACATTGCCGTGAAGCGGCTTGTGGGGTGGGTGCGACCGACGTGGACGCTCATTAAGGAGGAGTTGCGCGTGAGCTTTCCGCTCTTTCTCTCCACGGCTTCCACAAGTGTCTACACGCAGCTGATTGTTGTGGTGCTCGGATTCTTCTGCACTACGGAGGAAATCGGCAAGTATTCGTCGGCAGAGCGCATCATGCGTGCCGTAGTGTTCCTGCTCTACACTCCGCTCAACCAGGTGTTCTTCCCGCGCATCAGTGCACTTGCTGCCCGGCATGACGGGACGGAGAGAGGTTTGTTCCGCCAGGTGAGGGCTATAGTAGTGGCAGTGATGGCATTAGTGAGCGCAGCCCTTTGGACGGGAAGCTGGTGGCTTCCCGACCTGCTCGGGGTAGACTATGTGGGCATGGACACCTATCTCCGCATCTTCTCCGTGGCTCCGCTTGCCATCGGTGTGGGAGGCGTCTACGGACAGATGGGGCTTGTAGCCATCGGCAATGAATACACAAGTCGCCGCTTCCGCGACGTCTATTTCGCGGCAGCCGCGGCAGCCGTGCTTCTCATGTTGGTGCTTGTGCCGTTGTGGAATGCTACGGGAGCAAGTATTGTCGTTGCTTCTACTGAGGTTATTGTGGCAGTTCTCATGATATATAACTTTAAAAAATATTTGACAGTATGATGATTGCAGTACTCATCTTTGCATTGCTGCTGACGGGTATAGGATTTTATCTGTCGCGAGACATCTTCTCGCCGTATGTGGCGGTGCCGGGAGTGTGGTCGATAGCCATCCTTATATTCTACATCCTGCCAAATACATTCTATCCGATAGTCAATGAGTTTCCCTATGCCCTTACGATATGGCTCACGGGATTCTTCGTTGCGGCAGTCGCCATGGAGCATTACACACCGCCCGCTTCAGCTGCTTCCGTGGCGAGGCAGCCCAACCGCAAGATTCTCTACGCGTATGTTGTCATAACGTGTCTGTCTATTCCGATTGTCTGCGGAACCATTCTCTATCAGGCTCTCACGGAAGACCCGGAAAACATCTTCCGCTATATGCGAATCATGAACACCGGACTCGACGAGAACATCGAGATGCCTAAGCTCGGCATACTCATTTATTTCATATCGCTGGCGTTCGTGATGATGTTCTTCTCGCTGCTCTATTTCAAGAGCAAGTGGGTGATATTCATTGTTATATTCATGAATGTGCTGCTTGCCGTAGTGACAATGGCGAAGACGACATTTCTGAGCATCATGTTTTCGTCGCTCTATCTATGCTTCGTGCAGAAGGCTATAAAGATACGCCATCTTGCCTACGGCTTGATGGCATTCGTCGGCATCAGTTTCGTGGTGCAGTCGTTGCGTGCCGTCGGAGAGGACATTGAGACCACCAACTTTCTTGCCCTCTACCTCTCCAGCAGCATGGTGGCGTTTGACTATTTTGCCGTGCCCTGCTCGTCGCAGCTGTTTGGTATGCACACGTTCCGCATTTTCTATGCCATAGGCAACGCTTTGGGACTTACGGAGGCGCCAGCCGACACGGTGCTGGAGTTTGTCAGCGTGCCAGACATGACCAACACCTACACCAATATGTATCCTTTCTATGAGGATTTCGGACTGCCTGGTGTGTTCATCTTCTCCATCGTCTACGGATTTTTCTACGGCTATCTTTACAAGAAGAGCCGCACGGGAGGCAAGCAGCAGCTCATTCTCTACGCCATATTCCTGACATTCGTATTGATGGAGTTCATCGGTGAGTTCATATTTACCAACATGTCGCTCACCTTGCAGTACGTGTTCTTCGCCTTCCTGCCCTTCCTCTTTGGCAAGAAAAAGGAAGAGGCAGAGTGAGGGTAGAGCATATTTCCAGTAATGATTTTCACTTTGCCGTTGTTTTATATAAAACATAAATATGAGTAAGATAGACATACTGATGGCGACCTACAACGGGTCGGCATATATCATCTCGCAGATACGCTCGCTGCAGTGCCAGACCTTCACCGACTGGACACTGCTCGTGCATGATGACGGGTCGACCGACAACACCCTCGACCTCGTGCGCCAGCTCGCAACTGCCGACCAACGCATACGCATCATCGACGACGGCGTGCGCTTCCACGACTGCGCACTCAACTTCATGCACCTCCTGAGCTGTTCTGACGCTCCGTTCTGCATCTTCTGCGACCAGGACGACATCTGGCTTGAGAACAAACTCCAGGTGATGTTCGATGCAATAGCCTCAAAGGACAACACGCGCCCGCAGGCCGTCTACTCCAATTCGTTCGTCTACAACCCCGACCTGCCCGACATAAGTGGCGAGGCGTCGCTCTGCAAGCCGTCGCAACTGAAGGACGTGCTCTTCATGAACGCGGGCATACAGGGCTGTGCCCTGATGTTCAACGCCGCTCTGCGCGACATCTGCCGCAAGGTGCCTTCCGTTGTCGCCATGCACGACCATGTGCTGACGCTCGGCGCCGCCGCCTTCGGTACGCTGACTTATGTCGACCGTCGCCTTATGCTATATCGCCGGCACAGTTCGACCGTCACCGGTCCGACCGCCAAACGGCTCTCCGACCGCATAGCCCCTTTCTTCGACTCCACGAAGAGCGTGCTTGAGGCGAAGCACTATCGTGCAATACGCAGTTTCACAGAGTGCTATGCCGACCTCATCACGCCCGACAAGAAGCGCATCTTCGACGACTTCTTCCGCTTCGAGCGGCAGTCGCGCCTTGTGCGTGCCATACATGTCTTTACAAAGGACTATCGCCTTTACGGCTCGCGTACAATACTTGCTTTCAAGATGATAGTTAGAAAATTAGTCTGAAAACCAAATTATGAAAGTTCTGCATATAATAAACACACTTGCCGTAGGCGGTGCCGAGCGCTTGCTTGTCGACGCCCTTCCCATAATGAAGAGCCAAGGCGTAGACGCACGTGTGTTGATGCTCTTCTCCTCGGGTGGCGGCTTTGAGAAGCAGTTGCGTGAGGCAGGTGTGGAGGTTGAGGCTCTTGGCAACAGCAAGAACGCCTATGACCTGCGCATCCCGATGCGCTTGCGTAGCTGGCTGCGTGACGTGGATGTCGTACATGCCCACCTCTTTCCCACGCAGTACTGGGCAGCTCTCGCACACATTGGCAACCGCCGCAGTGTACTTGTCACTACCGAGCACAGCACATCAAATACCCGTGCCCAGCATTGGCTCACGTCGAAGATTGACAAATGCTTCTACAGCCAGTACGACGGCATCATCTGCATCTCGCAAGCCACAGCCAACGCCCTTCGTCCGCGTGTGCCGAAAAAGGTGGATTTGCGCGTCATAGAGAATGGAGTGGTCTTGCCACATACAGGAACAGACGTGCTGCCGCCAGAGCGTGAGAGCGTCGTAGATGGTCTTCCTGCCGATGCCTTCGTGGCGTTGCAGGTGGCACGCTTTTCCGATCAGAAAAATCAAGACTGTGTGATACGCGCTCTGAAACTCTTGCCCCCCGACGTGCACGTGCTCTTTGCCGGCTACGGCAATCGCGAGGCGGCGTGCCGACTGCTTGCCGAGCGGGAAGGCGTTGCCGACCGTGCCCATTTCCTCGGCATGAGAGAGGACATTGCACGGCTGTGGAGCATTGCCGACATAGGCATCATGTCGTCGCATTGGGAAGGGTTCGGCTTGGCTGCCGTGGAAGGCATGGCATACTCTAAGCCCGTTCTTGCCTCCGATGTGCCCGGACTCGCAGATGTCGTAGGCGACAAGCGGCTCCTCTTCACGCCCGACGACGAGCGCATGCTTGCGGAGAAAGTGATGAGCCTGCGTGACGACAAGGATTTGCGCTCACAGCTTGGAGAAGAATGTCTTCAGCAAGCGCATAAGTTCGACATCAACACGATGGTGGCACGCTACGTGAAGTTCTACGAAGAACTGCTGCAGAAGAATGTCGGGCAATAAGTGAAGATAAAAGAAATTTGGACATTTGTTTATGCAATAATATCCGTTTAAAAGCGTTTATATAAAAAACAAGCAGACATAATAGAAATAAGAATGAAGATAATATTCTGTGACAATACGCTGTGGGGACTGGTAAACTTCCGTGGTGAGGTGATACGCCATTTTGTCTCGGAAGGTCATCAGGTAGTACTTGTCGCCCCCGAAAAGGAAGACAAACAGATGCAGACGACCATCCCCGACGGAGTACGCTACATACCAGTAGCCATGGGGCGCACGTCGCTCAACCCTGCAAAGGATATAAAGTACTTTCTGCGTATGCTTAGGATATTCCGTAGGGAGAAGCCCGACTACATATTCACCTACACCATAAAGCCAAATATCTACGGCTCCATAGCCGCACGTCTCGCAGGATGCCGCTCTACGGCAATGATGGCAGGACTTGGCTACATCTTCATAAACGACAGCCTGGTGCTGCGTGCCGCAAGGTCGCTCTATCGTTTCGGTCTCTCGTTTGCCCAGCATCTAATGGTGCTCAACGACTACAACCGCAAGCTCGTGGAGCGCAAGCACATGTGCGACCCCAAGAAGATTGTGTTCCTTGAGGGTGGAGAGGGCATCAACATCGACAAGTATGAGAAATACGACAACGCCTCTGCATCCACGACGTTCCTTTTCATAGGCCGCATCCTCTGGGACAAAGGCTACGACGAATTCTCGCGTGCAGCGCGCAAGGTGAAAGCCTTATATCCGGAAGCACGCTTCGAATTGCTCGGCTCCATGGATCCGTCCTATCCCAAGAACGTGCCGGAAGAGCGCTTGAGGCAAGACGAGGCAGACGGCACGCTGAAGTACATCGGCTTCACCCACGACATGGACTCCGTCTATCGTCGCCGTGGCATCGTCATCACGCTGCCTTCCTACAGCGAGGGCATGAACCGCGCCCTTATGGAGGCGAGTGCTTCGGGTAAGCCTATCATCACATCGGACATACCAGGATGCCGTGAGGCTGTTGACGACGGGCGGAGCGGATTTCTTGTGCCGCCACGTGACGCCGACGCCCTTGCCGACGCAATGCTGCGCTATCTGCGCATGACAGAAGAGGAGAAAAAACAATTTTCCGACAGAAGCCGTGCCAAGGCGGAGAGCCTCTTCGACGTGAGAAGCGTGATAGAGAAATACGAGAAGATTATAAGTGGCATTGAGGAAAATAAAAAGAAAACGGGAAAATAAAAACAATCGGTAATGATAGGTTATATCTTTTTTTTGCTGATGACGTTTCTCATCAGTTTCATCTGCGGAATATTCGTCGTGCCGCAAATAACGAATTTCTGCAAAAAGAAGAATCTCTACGATGCTCCTAATTTGCGTAAGGTGCATACAACAAATATTCCACGTATGGGAGGCATCTGCTTCGTGCCTTGCATGGTGGTGGCAGCGTTGTTCACGGTGCTCGTGTATAAGTATTACAATGGGCAGACAGTCACTATCGGACTGTGGTCGTGTCTTTTCCTTGTGAGCATACTGATGATATACATTGTCGGATTTGTCGACGACGTGACGGGAGTGAAGCCGCGCACGAAGTTTATCGTGCAAATTATCGCGGCGAGCCTCATGCCATTCTCCGGACTCTACATCAACAATCTCTACGGATTTCTCGGCATAGAGACCATCCCGTTTTGGGTGGGTGCGCCGCTTACGGTGTTTATCATGGTGTTTGTAGACAATGCCATGAACCTCATTGACGGTATCGACGGACTTGCGGGCGGATTGGCTTCGATGTCACTGATAGGATTTCTCTATTGCTTCATGCGCGAGGGACTCTTCGTCTATTGCGTGCTGATAGCAGGACTCATCGGTGTCGTCATGTCATTCCTCTACTACAACCTCACGGGAGGACGCGGAGGACGCTACAAGATATTCATGGGCGACTCGGGAAGTCTTAGTCTGGGCTTCATCCTTTCCTTCCTGCTCATCAAGTTTACAATGCACAATCCTGCCGTGATGCCCTTCCGCAGCGATAGTCTGCTGTTGTCCTACACGCTCTTGATTGTGCCGTGTTTCGACGTGGTGCGCGTAGTGTTGTCGCGTATGCGTTCACGCCAGCCTCTCTTCAAGGCCGACAAGCGCCATATCCACCACAAGCTCCTGCGTTGCGGACTCTCTCAGCATCGTGCCCTCATCACGATATTGCTCCTGCAGCTGCTGTTCGGCGTGATAAACATGATGCTGTTCCAGGTCATATCGCTCAACAGCATCGTCATCATTGACATTGCCGTTTTCGTGGTGTTCAATCTGGCGCTCGACGTTTTGATCCACCGCAAGGAGCGGTTGGCTACCGTTCGTTAGAACTTCTTGAATTTTAGCCGTAGCGTCTTAGAGCGCAAAATCATATTGCTGCCCGTGAGTTTCTCCTTTGCGAAACCCTCGGGCAGTTCGTTTATGCCAAAGTGGCGTATGCTGTCGTTTACAGTCTCAACAGGTATGTCGCCTCCCTGTCCGCCCATGCCGCTGTCCTCATGCCAGTGGTTGAGGTAAACCTTCGTGATGTGGAGGCTGTCGGAGGTCTGCGAGAAGCGCAGGTAATAGGTGCCGATGTCACTATCCTCATAGTCGTAGACATACATCAGCTTGTACTGTGTGCCCCAGAAAATGTAGCGCTTAGAGTAGTCGGCAGAGCCTCCCGTGGATAGCGTGTCCACTTGCTCCAAGTGCCACAGACCGTCGAGATGCCCGTTGTCACTCGTCTCAATCTCGCAAGAGGCAAGCAGGTTAAGCGCCATGGCAATGGCGAGCGCGAATATGGTGTTTCTTGTTTTCATCCTTGTCGTTTTAAGTAAAATTCTTGGCAAAGCCGCCGTTTAGTGCTTCTTCTTCCCCAGTAGTCCCGTCTTGCTTATCGTCACCTGGCCGCCGGCGTTGTGGCCGAGCATCTTCTCGCTGCCGAAGTCCATGGCGTAGCCCGCTCTCAATTGCCAGTTGTGATTGAACTTATATGTAGCCTCAAGTAGGAAACTAATGTTGTGGTGGGCCTTGTTGAAGGGCGTGGTGTAAGTGCCCCAACCCTTTTGGTAGGTGGCAAGCACGCGATAGTAGAGGCGTTCCGACGGGCTGCCGTGTACGCCGAGGTGGAAGGCATAGAAGCGGTTGTCGTAGACACGTATCTCCCCATTGTCATTGTAAATAGGTGAGCGGTAGAGCGGATTGCCGATTGTCTGTCCCCAATGTTGCCATCCCGTGTAGATGCTGTGGTTGTAGTATTCGTCTACGCCGGCAATGTGGTCGCTGATGTTCTTCGTTCGGTCGTGATTGTAGGGACCGCTCTGGTATTTCGTGTAGATGTATTCAAATACGATGTCGCGCAGCCACGTGCCGTACTTGAGGTTGAACTCGGCTCCGAGCATCATGTCCTTGATGCTGTACATGAAGTAGCGGCGCTTCTTCCATGTGTTCCATTCTTCGCCCTCACCGTAGCCGTTGAAGTCGAGGAAGAACATCTGGCTGTGGTCCTCGAAAAAGTGGTCGGCATATATAGAGGCACGCCATGTGTCGGCGTCGCAGTTAAGGCGCATCACCCAACTGCCGAGCTGGTTGCCTGCCATGTTCTGGTACATGCCGTCAGTGGCGTCGCCGCCACCTGGAACGAAGGCGTGCCAGAAGCCTTTCAGTCCTTTATCTGTTGGAATCTCCACCATCTGTCCGCTTGCATCGGGTTGATAGGGCTTGCCACCAAACTGAGCAGCCATCTCGAGACCCATCTCGAGGCTTAGCGGAAAGAACGAATAGTCGTTGCCTATCTTCAGATAGCCAGCCTTGCTGTGGTAGAGCACGTGGTCGGCATACTTGTGTTGGCGCTTCGTGAAATCGTGCTGCCAGGAGTCGTCGGTCATCATGCCGTAGGCGATGTGGCCTTTCAAGTGGAGCCAACCCTTCGTGAGCGGCACCGTCCAGTACTCCGGCAAGGCGATTCTCACCTGCGGCACGGGGCGCGCGTTGATGCCCAGCGTCTGCGAGCCGCTGCTCAGCGTCTGGTTCTTCAGTTCCATCGGATACTCCTTCGCTCCGACACTCAGCACGCCATGGAGCCAGCGTGCCTCGGCGAACGCCTGCTGCACGACGACGTTCGACGTGTAGTTGACGGGCACGGCGACATCGACACCATAGCCGATGCCCCACCGGCGTATAGAGTCGGTGGAGAGCGGACGGATAATGGCGCCGCGCACATATCCGTTGAACTCGTCAAGGGAACTCAGACCATGCTTGTTGGCATTGAGCCAGAGAGGAGTCTTGCCATGTGAGGCAGATGCCTGCATTTCCACTTTGTAGTTGATGTTCTCGCCCAACTTCAGCTTCGAGGGGGAGTGGTCCTCCTCCTGCCATGCGTATTGCGCCTTGGCTGGAAGGGAAAGAAACGAAAGAGTGGAAAGAGCCAGTATAAGTCTTGTCAATGCCATATAGTATGTTTTTATCACATTATATATAATGTAGGTTTACATTCTTGTTTGCAAAGTTACATAAAATATGCTAAATACTACGCCAATAGAAAAATATTAATTAATTTTGCATTAGTATACAAGCGCCTCCAAGCCAACAGGTAGAGAGCGTTTCCTTTAATTATTTTAGTCTGAATATGAGAAGTTTTTTACGATGCCGCGCGTTGCTCGCCTTGTGCATCATGACATTGATGTTGTTCACAGTAGCCGGAAGCGTGGCTTTTGCCGCTCCGGCCGACACGGCAAGCGTCTCTGCCGACACCACGGCTGCTGACGCCGTCTCTGCCGACACCGCTGCCATAGCGCCAACGGAGATTGACGACCAGCAGGACGAAGGCACGTCACATAACGTCCTAAAGGAAAAGTTCATAGAAGGCAACGCTTCGTTCATGTCGCTCGTGGCGCTTGCCCTTGTCCTCGGACTCGCTTTCTGCATAGAGCGTATCATCTATCTCAGCCTCTCTGAAATCAACGCCAAGAAGTTTATGGCAGATATAGACGCCCGCATCGAGGCAGGCGACATCGAGGGTGCCAAGACCGTTTGCCGCGACACGCGCGGCCCCGTGGCGTCGATATGCTATCAGGGTCTGCTGCGCATCGACACGTCGATAGAAGACATAGAGCGCTCTGTAGCTGCCTATGGCTCCGTGCAAGCCGCCAATCTTGAGAAAGGCTGCTCCTGGATAACGCTGTTTATAGCTATGGCGCCGTCGCTCGGATTTCTTGGAACGGTGATAGGCATGGTAATGGCGTTCGAGCAGATACAGATGGCTGGCGACATCAACCCAACCATCGTGGCTGCCGGCATGAAAGTGGCGCTCATCACTACCATCTTCGGCATCATCGTGGCGCTCATCCTGCAACTCTTCTACAATTACGTGCTATCCAAAATCGATCATCTCACGGCACAGATGGAGGAGAGCGCCATCACGTTGCTCGATTCCATATTGAAATTCAAGAATAAGGAATAAGTTATGCGGAAAATAAAGATAGACACCGACTGGCGGCACTGGAAGACAGAGCAGATTTCGGGTCGCATATTCTATTTGCTCATAGCCCTTACGGCTGTGCTCTTCCTGCTCTTCCGCTTCGTGGGCTACGACATTCCCTACGACGAGAATCCCGACTACAACGCACCGCTCTTCACGGGCTTGCTCATCGGCTTCATGCTGCTTCTGACGCTTGCCACAGTCGGTTTGGCTGTTTGGGGAGCCGTCACGGGCTTGCGGAAGAACAGAGGGGAGAACGTCGTTGTCAACAATGTGCCGGCGCGCCGCATCACGCTCTACGTCGTGGGCGGCACCATCATGCTCCTTGTACTGACGTTCGCCCTCTCGTCCACCGAAAGTCTGACGGTGAACGGCGCGCCTTTCACCGACGCCTTCTGGCTCCGCGCCGCCGGAATGTTCATCGGCACCTCACTGCTGCTCATCGTAATAGCCATCGGTGCCGTGGTCTTCGGTGCCACCCGCTACATAAGATAAGGCGCCCAACCCCTTTTTCATACGCAACCGAAAATGCTCATAAAACGCAGAAAACATTCCGTGCCGTCGCTCAACACGACCTCCACGGCTGACATATCCTTCATGCTCCTCACGTTCTTCCTCGTCACATCGTCAATGGACGTCGACCGCGGACTCGTGCGTCTCCTCCCGCCACTCGATAAAGAGCAGACGGAGGATGCCACCGACGTGCCACGCTCCAACATAATGCAGTTTGCCATAACTCCGCAGAGCAAGCTTACGCTCGACGGCAAACCAGTAGACTTGGGCAACGTGCGCAAGCTTGTCACGGATTTCGTCACGAAGCGAGGGGCGCAGCATCTCATCTACGTAGACGCCTCGCCCGACGCCAACTACGACACGTATTTCTCCCTTGAGAACGAAATCGTGGCTGCCTACAACGGCGTGCGCGACGCTGAAGCACAACGTCGCTTCCATCGTGCGTTCGCCTCCTGCACGGAGCAGCAGAAGAACGTGGTGCGCGATGCCTGTCCGCAGCATATATCCGAGACCTACAACCGCTCGGAGAAAGGAGGCGAGCAATGAACTTTCGCAACCGTATCAACCATGACGTGCCGGCACTCAACACCTCATCGTTGCCCGACCTTATCTTCACCGTGCTCTTCTTCTTCATGGTCGTCACCCACATGCGCAGCGTCACGCTGAAAGTAAAGTTCCGTGTGCCGCAGGGCACTGAACTGACGCGCCTCACGAAGAAGACAGCCGTCTCACACGTCTACATCGGCGTGCCCTCCGGCAAAGTGCCATCCGGAGCTCCATCCTACAAGGGCTGCATCGTGCAGATTAACGACAAATACGCATCGCCCGACGAGGTGGCTGCCTACGTAAAGGCGGAGAAGAAGCGCATGTCGCCCGACGACCGTCTGCAGCAGACCATCTCCATCAAAGCCGACCGCAACACGCCTATGGAACTGATAACCGACGTGAAGATGGCTCTTCGACAGGCCAACGCGCGAAAAATCAGTTATTCGGCAGAGAAAAAGAAATAGAGAACGTTTTTACGGAAGAAGAAAGATTGTGATAATTCGTAACTTTTAAACTCTAAAAATTGCGTATTTCGTTATTTTATTATACCTTTGTGCCCAAATAATAACTAATTGTAAATGGCACATCATAATTTGGACTTATTAGACAAGAAGATTCTAAAGTTGATAGCTGGTGATGCACGCATCCCGTTTCTTGAAGTGGCACGCTCGTGCAACGTGAGCGGAGCCGCCATACACCAACGCATACAGAAGCTGACAAATCTTGGAATACTCAAAGGATCGCAGTTTATCATCGATCCGGAAAAGGTTGGCTACGAGACGTGCGCCTACATAGGACTCTACCTCCAGAATCCCGCCAAGTTTGACGACGTTGTGGAGGAACTGCGAAAGATTCCGGAAGTAGTGGAATGTCACTACACGACGGGTGGATTCGACATGTTTATTAAGCTTTACGCGCGCAACAATCATCATCTGCTCAATGTAATCCACGACAAACTTCAACCCCTCGGACTCTCCCGCTCGGAGACAATAATCTCATTCAACGCTGCCATCAACCGCCAAGTGCCAATCAGCGAGTTGCCGGTGGATGATGAGGAAGAAGATGAGGAAGAGGCAGAATAAGGGATGAAGACGTCACTTTTCTGACTCTTATCATTCGATATAAACATGTTCATATCGTTGGATACGAACGTTGGATACGAACAACAAAAAGTCGCCCTGAAAAGGTAAAAGCATCCCATTATTAATGCTTTTGCCTTTTCAGGGCGACATTGATTATTGTCTACAGAGGGGATGTGTCAAAAGACTATTAATAGGAGACTTATGACGCACCCTCTTTTATTCTTTTATATAGTCGACGAAGGCATACGGTTGGTGATGTTTCTCGTCAGTGGCGTGTTCTTCGCGCCTTACTTCCTTCCATCCTTTAAATTCCGGAAAGAACACATCGGCCTTCTCCGGTGTGTCATGTATCTCCGTCAGGCAAAGACGGTCGGCAATGGCAAGGGCCTGCTCGTAGACGCTCGCGCCTCCGATGATGTACACATCTTCTTCCTCTGAGCAATGGGCGAGAGCTTCTTGGAGCGATGCGTAGCAATCGCAGCCAGGAAATTCCGTTGCCGTGCGGCTGAGCACGATGTTACGACGGTTGGGCAGTGCGCCCTTGGGCAGCGACTCAAACGTGCGGCGTCCCATGATGATAGTGTGTCCGGTCGTCAAGGCCTTGAAGCGCTTGAGGTCGTTGGGGAGCCAATACAGAAGCTTGTTCTCAAAGCCGATGGCGCGGTTGGCGGCAACGGCAGCAATAATGGAAATCATTCTTTGGTTTTTCTTTTTTGTTTATACGCTTACACTTGCGGCTATGTGTGGCCATGGGTCGTAGCCTTCGAGCGTGAAGTCCTCGTAATGGAAGTCGAAGAGGTTCTTCACGTCGGGGTTGAGCTTCATGCGAGGTAGTGGGCGCGGCGTGCGCGTCAGTTGGAGGCGTGCCTGGTCGAGATGGTTCAAGTAGAGATGGGTGTCGCCGGTGGTGTGGATGAACTCTCCAGGTTCAAGTCCTGTCACCTGTGCCATCATCATGAGTAGCAACGCATAGGAGGCGATGTTGAACGGCACGCCAAGGAATGTGTCGGCAGAGCGCTGGTAGAGTTGCAGCGAGAGGCGTCCGTCAGCCACGTAGAACTGGAAGAGGCAGTGGCAAGGTGGCAGAGCCATCTGTTCCACCTCCGCCGGATTCCACGCCGACACAATCATGCGACGTGAGTCGGGATGGTTCTTTATGAGATCGAGCACGTTCTGTATCTGGTCGATGGTGCCGCCGTTGTAGTCGGGCCAGGAGCGCCACTGATGTCCGTAGACCGGACCGAGGTCGCCGTTCTCGTCCGCCCATTCGTTCCAAATGCGCACACCATGTTCCTGGAGGTAACGCACGTTTGTGTCGCCACGCAGAAACCACAGTAGCTCGTAGATGATTGACTTCAGATGCAGCTTCTTTGTGGTCAGCAGCGGAAATCCGTCTGCAAGGTCGAAGCGCATCTGGTTGCCGAACACGCTCTTCGTGCCCGTACCGGTGCGGTCGGTTTTTGTGGCACCCTCTGTGAGGATGCGCTTGAGCAAGGAAAGATATTGTTGCATTTCTTATTTTTTTACCTTTTTAGATTTTCCCCTTTTTACTTTTCCCCTTTTTACCTTTTTACTTTTTTACTTTTTTACTTTTTTACTTTTCCCCAATCACTCTAACCTCCGTCTCAGGCACATGGCTGCTCTTTATGCGCCATTCCTGCGGATAGAGATTGTTGGCTCGGTTGCCGATATTCTTCTCGAAGCCCAAGGACATTCCGCGGAAGGAGAGGAGTGTGAAGCCGCGTGGCGTAGTAGCAGGAAGCACCACGGCGTCCTTACGCAGGAAATTAATAGCCTCGTTGTAGTTGACGTCTACCATAGGGAAAGCCTCGCGTAAGAGGCAGCGTGAGAGTGCGAGCGACTGGTCGGGGATTAGATCCTTGCCCTTTCTCGTGCCAAGGCAGACACCGGCATGGAGAATCTTCAGTTTGTCGCACACGGTGTCGTACACGTCGGCCCATCTCTTGGGCAAGGCAAGCAGCGTGTCGCCTTTCTCCCTAAGCACGAAGTCGTCGGGTGTTTGCAGCATGCTTAATGCCTCCTTGCCGCCATTCCGTTCCTTGCCGTTGACAGCCTTGCCTGTCTTCCTGCGTCGTTTTGCAGGTTGGTTGGCAGCGCCGCACAGACTCCGTAGACAACTTCCAAGGTCGTCCCCATTGCCGCCGTGCTTGCGCAGAATGGCAAGGAAGATACCTTCGCCGCGGCTTGTGCCCGGCAAGAAGCGATAGACGGGGTTGTCGCCCGTGACGGCGGGTGAGATGTGCCAGTTGGGCTCAGTTGGCAAACTGATGAAGTCGGCACCAAGCTCCGTGGCAATCCATTCCACGTTCTCCTCGTCCTCGTGGGCATTGAATGTGCAAGTGGAGTAGACGAGCAGTCCTCCGGGCTTCAGGCAATGCCAGATGTCTTCGATAATCTCACGTTGCAGTTTTTGGCAGGCTGCCACATTCTGCAGACTCCATTCCGTGCGTGCCCCCTCGTCCTTTCTGAACATTCCCTCTCCGGAGCAAGGCACGTCGGCAAGAATAGCGTCGAACATGATGCCAGCCTTGCGGTAGTCGCGCGGATAGTTGTTGGTTACTATAACGTCTTCATGACCGAACTTCTGGATGTTTTCGCTGAGAATTTGTGCCCGAGTGCGTATCGGCTCGTTGGAGAACAACAGAGAGCCATCGGGCAGAGCAGCCCTTAACGCCGTCGACTTGCCACCGGGGGCAGCACACAGGTCGAGCATGAGCACTGGAGCGTTTATCAGCGATCTCACGAC
This sequence comes from Prevotella sp. UBA7594, assembly GCA_002490315.1. GTDB lineage: Bacteria > Bacteroidota > Bacteroidia > Bacteroidales > Bacteroidaceae > Prevotella. Next base: position 37,934 of record DLKG01000023.1, read on the forward strand.
ATGGTCGACAAACATTGACGACGCCTCCTGCACGTAGTAGGCACCGGCATGAAGAAGCGGGTCGAAAGTGAAGTTTGGTCGGCTCTTCAAGTAGTGTCCCGTTGCTTCACACCATGCGACAGGATTGTCGAGAAGAGCGTCGTCAACGTCCATGCCCTTCGTCTTGAACGGGTTGAGGCGCAGGCTGACAGGCGCTTCGTCGGCATCAAGAGCCTTGGCGAGGCGTTCGTAGCGTTCTGTGCCAAGGAGTGAGCGCGTATATTGTTGGAAGTCGGGTGGGAGAGATATGTTCGCCATACTTATGTTTTGTTTTTCAGATTGCAAAAGTAGTGATTTTTATTTGGGCAGCCAAATCCCAAAAGGAATAAAACGAAAAGCGTGGTAGGGCTCGTAGCCGTACCACGCTTTTCGTTTCTCTCGTTGACTAAAATGTTCTCACCATCCTATTTGCAGAATTTAGTAGTTTACAAATGTGTTGGCTTTTGGGTAAGAGTACCAGTTCCAGAATGTCATTTTTGTTATGTCTTTTGCCCAGTTGGCAAATTTGTCGTATGTAGTTGTTATGTTGGTGCCTTCCAATGGCCATTTCCATTCGCCAGCCACAAGCAGGGCCTGCGGCAGTTGTCCGGGTGTGTCGGAGATGGTGAGCAAGTCGGAGCAGTCGGAGCAAGAGCCGCGTTTCACTTCGATGTAGAAGCGCTTGGCATCGTCCTTGACGGTGTAACCCTTAGGCCACTTAACGTTGTCAAGCTCCACGAACGGAGTCTGTGCAATTGCCGTAAGCGTGTTTACTTCCTCATCGGCAGAAGCGCCGAGCAACTCGTGTATTTCTCCGAGGTTCGTGTCGCCGTCGGGTCCGTCGTAATGTAGGTACATTCTGTTCGTGGAGCCAGCAGCCTCCAGCGTAATGCTGCAGCGTTCCTTCTCGTAGTCGGGCACAATTTTTATCACGGCATCGTTGAAGTCAAAGTCGGCATTGCGGTGAACGTCTTCGAAGGCTATTGTCCATGGCATACATCCGTCGTAGTCGGCAGAGGGCGAGATGTCGGGCACGACGATGTCGGGTCGGTGTATCTCCACGTCGGCACTGATGGCAAACATCACGTCGTTGCAGTCGAGGTCGCCGCCCGTGTAGTCGTTCTCCATGCCAATCCAGTAGGTGTTTTCGTTCTTCAGGATGCAGCTTCTGTATGACCCTTTTTGGTTTAGGTTATGGTTGAATCCCTCAGCCGAGAAGTTCATTGCCTTGTATTTGTCGCGTGAGGTGTAAGGCTTTATTCCGAGGCGTGTGAGTCTGTCGTACTGCGACGGTAGGGACACGTTTTCCACACGGTCGTAGAAGCCGATGCGTTTTCCCTCCGGCACTTTTATTGTGAAGCATATGCCGCGCAAGGCAGAGATGTGCTTGCCGTAGCGTTTGTACACGTCAATGGAGTTGTACTCGTCGTCGTTCAGTCGTGCAGGTAGATTAGGGTGTGGGTTTTCAAAGGTGTCGCCCATGTCGAAGTTAGCGTTGTACCATGTCCTTGCTGACACGCCATATTGCGATGCTGCCTCTTCATCCACCTGGTACTGTACCTTTGGCATACCGTCTATGTAGTCGTATATTTCCGTTTCCGATAAGTCTACGTACACAATGTCATCGTATGTTCCGGGCGTATGGTAGTAGTAGCCGAGCACGTGCGGTGTCGACGACGAGCAGTTGCCCGCAAACCATGTAATCTCGAAGTCGCCCTTTGACTCCAACTCATAGTCGCAGTTGAGCCCGAGATCCTTAGCCGGATAGTATTCGATGTAGTAATTGTCGAGCATAGCGATTCCCTCATCCTTTTGTACATCGCTGAATTGGTTGTATTTCGTGCCGCCTGCAATGCTGTTGCCGCGAAGCGACGCAGCCGTGTTTGCTTTGGCAGTCTTTAGCGGGGCGGTGGTTTCGTGTGCGTCTTTTTCTTCAGAAGCGTCAGACATTCGCTCATATTTGGAGCTTGTATGCAGATCGACGGTTTGCTCGGTTTGTCCAGTCAGTTCAATGGGTGTAATGATTTTGTTATGGTCGCACACGCTCACGATATACGCGGAGTTGCCCTGTCCCTGTGGCATGATGAGGCTTACCGCCTTGCTACCATCCCATTCTCCATAGTCGAAGAGAGTGCCACTTTCCTTTCCTGACATCAGCCACATCTTCACAGGAGCATCGGCAGAGACGTTCATGTTCAGCGTAACAGCCGTGCGCCACATCTGTGTAGGGTTCAGCTTGCCATTTATATTATCGATAAAAGCCGACTTTGTACGTTCGTATTCAGACAGGCTCTCTGTCGAGCACGATGTCGTCAGCACAGATGCTGCAATAGCCGTACATATAAGCGTAATATTTCGGATTTTCATAAAATGTTTGTTTGATTCATTCGTTGTGACTCTTTCTTTTCTTGTATGTGTGCTTTTCATTCTCCGTCTACGACAACTTTGCCGTTAACCATCTGCCACTGGCATTTGCCTTCCATTGCCTTTATCACGTCAGCGACGTATTTCGCCTGCTCGCTGTTGCCGGCGTTCTTGAGGAAGCGCTTGGCGTCGGTCAGTCGCTTTGTCTTTACGCAGGCGCAGGCAGCGTTGAGATTGGCTGTAGGGTCGTCGGGGTATTGTTTGGCGGCAATAAGAAGGGCGTCGAGCCAGTCGTCTGTTCCTTCTTTGTAGCTCTGCGCCACCTTGTACATCTCCTCCATGCTGAGAGCCTCGGGATGCGTGTATATAAGCTTGCGTGCTTCTTTTACGGGATAACTGCGCACCACGTATTCTATAATGTAGTCAGTATGGCGCAGTCCGGGATAGACGTTTTGCAGCAACCAGCGGTAAGGCTCGCCGCCGTCCACCTTCTTCAGCATATCCTCCTTCTCGTCGGCATCGATGTTAAGGTCGATGATGCGCAGCAGTTCGTCGCGTTGTGCCACGACATAATTGGGTGCCTCGGGTGTTTCGAGGATAGAGGCATCGTCGTACCAGATGTCGCCTTTAACCCTTCTGCGTCCTTCCGTGGCGATGAATCCGCGCAAGTTCTGCCAGTCTTCCGGTGTGTAGCTGTTGTGGAAGAGAGAAGTAGATATGCCGTACTTGCCTTTTAAGTAATTCATAAGGGCAGCCGTGCGTCCTTTCGCAAGACGCGTGTTGTTGCTGTATGGGCTCTCAGGTGAGGCGTAGCCGTGGAGCGAGATGCTCGTTACTTGTATAGTCTTGTCGAAGAGTGCGTTGTCGATGGTGGTGCAGATGCGTTGCAGTTCCTGCGGGTTGCGTCGGTATTTGGGGTAGATAGTGGTTTCGTTGACCGGGAAGTCGAGGAATGCCCTGCCCGATACATTGCGTCGCTTCGTCGTCTCTTCCTCGGGCATTGCGAAAGGCAGTGAGGGTACGTAACGCAGTCGGTTGTCGTAGATGACAGGAGCATTGGCGTGTACAGTGGTGTTCCTTTTGCCGAATAGATAAGTAAAGCCCACCTTCAGATTCGTGCGTCCGTCCATGCAGAAGTCCGACTTCACGCCGTTGAAGCGGTCGGCAAACATCGTTTGACTCAGTTCAGTACCTATGCGCCATCTGTCGGACAGTCGCCATGAGGCGTTGATGCCGAGGCGGAACGCCGGCACGGCTCTGTTGTTGCGTGAGTAAGCGTCAGTGTAGGAAAGGGGTACGTTGTCGAAACCGAAAGTGTATGCCACGCCGATTCCGGCGAAAGCCTTCATGTTGAATGGGCTCTTGCCGCGCGACGCTTTGCTTGTCAGGGCGTCAGTGATGTCGAAAGTAGCATCGGCAAACAATGAAATGCTGTGCCATCCCCACGTATCTTCCGACTCACATTTCTCCACGTTGCGGCTCTTGTTGTGGTTGTAGCGTAGGGCGGCGCGCCATCCCCACAATGGGGTTGCCTCGCTACCTACGGCGAGAAATGTGCCGCCCGACCAAGGGTATCTAGAGAATTCCGTCCATGGCAGATGTTCGTTTGCCGATTTGTTTATGCCGCCAAATATCTGAATGTATAATGGGTCGATGCCGTCTCGCACGGTATTGTCAGACTCAGTGGCCGACAGTTGCTGTGCAAAGCATCCAAAGAGCAGTACAAACAATAGATACTGCATATACGAGTATTTCATTTCTTTATTTTTGTAAAAAACTTTGTTGTCCGTGTGTTTTCTTCATGTTCATTTTCTCAGCACATGCAAAATCCTCTCGCATGCCCTTCCGTCACCATACGGATTGACAGCATGGCTCATTCTGTTGTATTCGCTGCTGTCGTCGAGAAGTCGCGACACCTCGTTGACGATTCTGTCGCGGTCGGTGCCGACAAGTTTTACTGTTCCAGCCTCCACGGCTTCAGGTCTTTCGGTCGTGTCGCGCATTACAAGTACAGGCTTGCCGAGTGCCGGTGCTTCCTCCTGTATTCCGCCGCTGTCGGTAAGTATTATCGTAGAGTTGTCCATGAGTCTTACAAACTCCGTATATTCAAGAGGCTCTATGAAATGAAGATTGGCGATGCTGTTGTCGTTGATGTCGGCAATGCCGAAGACTCTACTGATGGCCTCGCGGACGTGGGGGTTGGGGTGAACGGGATAGATGAAGTCCACATCGGCATATTTTCCTGCCAGAAGCTTTATGGCATTGAATATGTTCGTGAACCCGTCGCCGAAGTTTTCCCTCCTATGTCCGGTTATCAGAACCGTGCGTCTGTCGGTTTTGTTTTCTATGTCTCCTCCGAGTAGGTCGAGGGTCATGTGGAGCGCATCGATCACAGTGTTGCCAGTCACGGTTATAGTGCTTTCGCGTATGCCGTCGTGCAGAAGGTTTTGCTTGCTCAGTGGCGTAGGCGCAAAGTTGTAAGTGGCAATGCGCGATGTCATCTGCCGGTTCACCTCCTCGGGCCACGGCGAATAGATATTGTTCGTGCGGAGTCCCGCCTCGACGTGACCTACGGCTATTTGCTGGTAGAAAGCAGCCATGGCGGCAGCCATCGATGTAGTGGTGTCGCCATGCACAAGCACTACGTCGGGCAGTGTCTCTTGCAGCACGTCGCGCATCTTGAGCAACACCTTAGCCGTGACGTCGTAGAGATCCTGCCCCTTGCGCATGATGTCGAGGTCGTACTGTGGCTGTATGTCGAAGATGTCGAGCACTTGGTCGAGCATCTCGCGGTGTTGTCCGGTCACGCAGACTATAGTCTCGAAATGATCTGCGTCGTTTTGGAAAGCCTTCACCAGTGGCGCCATCTTTATGGCTTCTGGTCGTGTGCCGAAGACGAGCATTATCTTCTTCATAGTTTGTATGTGTTGGGCAATGGACAGAAATTGTGGCAGTCGAGTATCACCTTGCCTTCGAGTTTCCCCCAGTTTTCTTTTATATGGTCGTGTTTCACCATCACCACCACCATGTCAACATCTGTGAGGAACGTGGTGAAGTTGTCGTATTGCGACTCCACTATATGCCTACCCTCAAGCATCGGGTCGTAGCATTTTAGCGGCGCTGCGAGATGGCGGCGCTGCGAGTCGAACATCTGCAAGGCTGGCGACTCCCGGAAGTCATCTACGTTTTCCTTGTATGTCAAGCCATATACGCCCACTCTGCTGCTGTCGGCAATGCCCTTCTCGTGCATTATCTCGCGTATGCGCTGCATGACGTATTCAGGTTGCGAGGCGTTCACCTCAAGGCTTGCGCCGATCATCTTTGTGAGTTGTGGGTAGTCACCGACGAGAAACCATGGGTCTATCGGTATGCAGTGGCCTCCCACGCCGGGTCCGGGATTCATGATGTTCACGCGCGGATGTTTGTTGCAGATGCGTATTATCTCGTCCACGTCCATGCCGTTGTAGTGGCAGATGCGCGAGAGTTCGTTGGCGAAGGCGATGTTGACAGCACGGAATGTGTTCTCCACCACCTTTGTCATCTCTGCCGTGCGTATGTCGGTTACAGTTATCTCGCCCTTGCAGAACGAGGCGTACAACTTTCTTACCTTCTCTCCAACGCTTGCGTCGTCGGCGCCAATGGTGCGGTTGTTGTGTACGAGCTCAAACATCATGTTGCCTGGCAGTATGCGTTCGGGGGCATGCACGAGTTGTACGTCTTCGCCAATTTTCAGTCCGTGTTTGTCGATGAGCGGACGCACGTGTTTGTTGATGGTGCCGGGGCTGATGGTCGACTCGATTATTATTGTCGCCCCATGTGCGCACACGTCAAGCACGCTGTCTACTGCCGCTACTACATATCTGGCGTCTACACATTTCGATAATCTGTCGTATGGTGTAGGCACAGATATTATATATGTGTCGGTGTGTTGGTATTCGGTTGTGAATCTTATGCCTGATTCCACCGCTTTTTTGAACACCGAGTCGAGCCCCTTTTCCTTGAAAGTGGTGTGACCGGTGTTCAGCGTGTCCACGAGTTTCGTGTTGTAGTCGGTGCCGACGATGTCCACACCATGTGATGCCAGCATAAGAGCTGTAGGTAGTCCGATGTAGCCTAAACCAATTACGTTGACCATTTTTTGTTTGCTTTATGTTTAAATATATGAATTGTCTTACGTTTAAAATCAACGAATTACTTTACGTCGAAATGAAGAATTGCCTTACATTGAAAATACGGTTCTTCTCTTGCATGTTTTCTGACTTCTGTTGTGCCGTTGTGTATTATCTGATGTTATCAGTCATCACCCACCAGGCAAACTTCGTGAGCTTCACCTGCCGCTTTATGCGGCTCGGTTGGTGGATAAGCCGGTAGAGCCATTCCACATTGTGGCGCACCCACCACTGCGGCGCCCGCTTCACGTGCCCGGTGAACACGTCGAAGCTACCGCCCAGTCCCTGGTATATGGCATTGTGCCGCGCAAGCATCCTTTGCATGAGCAGCTCTTGCTTGGGCGATCCCATAGCCACGAACACCACGCCGGGCCGTTTCTCGGCAATGTCGTCGATGAGCGCTTCCTCCTCTTCTGTGGAAGATAGGTAGCCGTTGCGGTAGCCCAAGATGCGGATGTCGGGATACATGCCTCGCAGTTTTTCTACCGTCTGCTCTATCACCTCCTGCTTGCCGCCTACAAGATAGAACGTCTTGTCGCCGTGGAACTGCTCCACAAGCGACAGCCACAACTCGCATCCAGCCACCTTTATTGCGTCTTTGTAGCCAAGACTGTGCAGCGCCATCAGCGGGCCGGCACCGTCGCAGTAGCCGATGTTGTCGTTTATGATTTGGCGCGTCTCGGCAGTCTGGTTGAGTATCTTCTCGGCGTTGACAGCCACGAGTATGCCGGGATGAGTAGAGGCATAGTCGGCTATCTGTCGGCGCGAGGTGAATGGAAATATCTTCACTCCTTTTATATTTATACTTTTCATCTGTTTATCTGATGGTGAGCAACTGTACAATATAAATTGTTAACGGTCAGTTAGAGTTTCGTTCATGCCTCATTATACATAACCATGTATTTCTCTTGATTACTATTCGCCTTCTCCTCATATTCCAGTTGCAGCATACTGTAAACCATAGCATATAACAAATCAAAATGGAAAATGTGTCCTCCTTGTGTCAGTTGGAATGATAGATTCATCACCCAACAGGCTAGTGATATTGTGTATGAGTCACAATCTCTTCTTTTTTGTATAAAATTGAACAACATGATGATTCCCAAAATTTCTAGTCCTACACCGATGGCTCCGTCTGTAGCAAGCAGTGTGACAAAACCATTGTGAGCAAAAATCCTCATTCCGGTTTTCTCCAATTCATAGTCCTTCAGATCGTCCATACACTTGCCACAAGCCAGTTCGAAGTAGTTTCCTGAGGAATACAATTCTATTGCGTTTGAAATAAAATCAGCTCGTCCAGATCCAATATTTTTCTGTTTGCCAGTCTTGGCGTTTATATCAAGTATTCTGTCGTGGAAATTTTTGTTTGTGAGCATCATGACTGTGCCACCGAAAGCCAATCCAACGACTATGAAAATGATACTTATCCATTGCTTGAAGTTCATACTCCTCGGAAAATATAGTATGCACACGCCCAACAGACACATAAGCCATCCTGTTCTTGCAAACCCGAGATACATTGAGTATGTGCCCATGCATAATAGAAAGATGTTGTATAGCCTTACCTTCCATCCTTTGAACATTCTCGACTTGAAGTTGTACAACAACACGATAATGCCGATACACATAATTACAGACATTGCATGTTGGTTTTGGAATATGCCAGTATATGCCTGAAAGTCGCCATATACCAGTCCTTCCTTCCTCGACTGTAGTCCAAAGAATAGAAATGGTATATTCGTAAGGATAAAGTATTGGCAAACACATAAAAGCAGCCGCCTCATGGTATCTCTCGTTAATGCGTTTTGGAAAAAATTGAATCCTAATGGCAGAAATAGAAACGTTAGTCCGTCCTGTATGTTGGCAAAAAGTCTGTTGATGATACCTGAATTGACAAGATGCTTCAGCGACAGCCAATAATAAGTTTGTGTCCAGCCTGGCGATAGCTTCTTACGGTATTGAAACACATAGTATATGAGGAATCCAAGCAAAGGTATTTTCCAAAGTTGGGAAATTCTTAGTCCTCCTATGCTCAGTATTTCTGAATAGAATAGCATGAAGAACGGAATGAAGCAAAAAATATAAATTCTCGGTTTGAATGGCATGTATTCACTAATTTTCAAGTAGAAAGTAACTTAATGCGCAGAACATGAAAGCATTGTTCCAGCGCATATAGGATATCTTGGAGCTTATGCCAGGCTTGAGCTGATAATAGAAATAACCTTTGTTGTCCTGCATGTTCTTGATAGTCCAGTCTAACACTTTCTCGGCTATTCCTCGATATTCGCCAAACTTGTGCATACGCGACAGTGTGATAAACAACTGCCCCGGACAATGGATATCTATCGGATACATCCGATTGTCATAATATTTTGGTGTGCCGTCCTCTTCAAAGAAATTCTTTATGTAATAATCGAACCCTTTATCAATATAATAGCGGAAAGAAGTGTCGTGGGTGATTTCTTGATAAGCTATAAGTCCGTCAAGGGTATAGCCAGTGTGGAATGAATCTCTCCATTTCTGTATGGGCAGCATGCCATAACGCCATGCCCCATCGTACTCCTGTCCGGCGCAGCAAGCAAGAATGCTCTTTCTTGCAAGTGTTTTATACTCCTCATTGTTAGTGTACTTATAGCAGAAGCTCAGCAACCGCGACCCGAGGATGGAGGCATTAAACACAGTGTTATTGCCTTGAAGCTTGCTGTATGAGAAAAGGAACCCTCTTTTATACTCCGATCTGTGAAGGTCTTCTACGACAAATCGTGCTGCCGACAGTGCAACATCCAAATATCTACTGTCTTTAGTTATCTCGTAAGCCTCAATAAGGGCTGTGGCACAGAAACTTGTCGCTACGACATTTGGCGTATGTGCAGGGAATAGAAACAAACGGCGTGCCTGCCAATCGAAATTGTATCCCCAGCAAGCTCCGTGGTATTCTCCAGGAAAAATATTGTCGGAACGCATATCAAGGAGCAAGTCTGCAAGATATTCAATTTTAGCAAGAATATCGTCTAATGACCCGAATAGCTGCAGTTTGCCTTTTTTTTTCTCCACTGCGCGATATAGGTTGCAGTAGCCTTGCAGGAAAAGGCCTATACCCTTTGCATTGTGCTCCTTGGGAACCAATGCTATCCTACGTAGATTCAGTGGACAACGTTTGAAACCTTGGATAATGCATAGCCTCAAGATGGCAGAATGGTCAAGAGGCAAAAGCACTCGTGCCACTTTCGATTTCAACCCATCATACGGATCCCATCCCTTGAAGTCTTCATCCTCACAATATTGTTTTAAACTAAAAAAACTATCTGTAAGTGTATTCATTGAAGATATTTTTTTAAACTATTCTCAATGCTTGCTCCCACTTTTGAAGCCATAAAATGTCTTGAGGCATATTCATGGTTGTATATCGCGACCTGTCGTGTTAGGTTTTTGTCGTCCAAGAACTGCTCAATCATCTCGGCAAAGTCGGTAGGACAGTGCGAATCCGTTATGCGTCCCATATTTCCATCCTCAAAAAAGTCGCACAAGCCACCTACATTTCTTGTTATCACTGGCAATCCGAATGCCATTGCCTCAAGGACAACAGTAGGCATCCCCTCACCATAAGATGAAGGAAAAAAGAACAACTGGGCATCTATATAGGCTTTTATGCGTGCATCGCCATTCAACCCACCCATAAACGCCACACTATCAACATTATTCTGCCATGTGTATTTTTTCAGACTATTTAATTCAGAGCCGTCGCCAACAATGGTGAGAGTTAAGTCCTTGTGTCTTGCCTTAAGCAACTTGAATGTGTCGATGATGTCATACACCCCCTTCGCCTTTTCCACACGCGAGAGAAAGAGAATGTTGTGTATATTCCCGTCACGCGAGTTGATGTCAAAGCTGTTTATCATCCGGTCTTCCACTTTGGTTGTCGTGAGCAATATAGGTGTTGTCACTCCCCATTCTCTCATTATAGATCTGAATCTGTCGGCGAGTGTGAATATGAGCGAGGCTTTGTTGAGATTATCGCTCACCCATTTGCTGTTGATGTATTTAGCCACATCAAGGTCAAAGCCATGCATAATAATCACAGTCTTAAAACCAAAAGTCTTGCCTATACGTGCAAAAAGAAAGTCGCGTCTCAGTGCATTCATTTTTAGCGACGGGTTCACTATTATGCAATTTGGGCGAAATAGCAAAAGTCTTGAAACGAACTTAATTATATCCCAGAATAGCCATACTGCTCCAGATAGTCCATGCCGTCTGCCTACAACATTGTATTTCACATTTTCATTCCAATAGCCCAACATTCCATAATAGAAGCTGGCGACACCACCAGAAGAAGGCTTTGTATAATCAGGAGTGTTGACAAAAATTCGCATACGTATATACCTTACACATATTGATATTATATATGTGAAAGAATTTTATTCTTTGGCATGAATGTCCAATTGGGATATTTTGCTTTGCGATACAGGCGGTTTAGCAATCCAATTCTCTTGATGTATTTCAAGATCACACACAACATGCTTGACAGTCTGTATTTTTTCTTCAATTGAAGCAAATCTTCTGGTGAGGCTCCCAGTTTTTGAATAACGTACAAGACTTCTTTAAATGACAGTCGACGGTTTTGTGCGGAAAAACCTGTTTCATCATCAAACAAGGCTATAATATCATTGTAGCGGACACTTCTGCGACCTGCTATCATCATCTTGCAGAAAAAATAGAAATCGCCCGCAATCTTCAAGTTTTCAGGAAATGGGTTTTGTTTCTGTACTTGGCACCTTACAAAGGTGGATGGATGGGAAAAACGTGCTTTATCCCAATACTTTTCAGACGATTCTTGTGGGGTAAACACATCAAAGTATCCATTATGTTCAAACACTCTTGTTCCACCAGTTATTATATCTTCCCCATGGTCCTCATACCATTCAAACACATCCTCCACAGTGGTCGGCTTGAAGAAATAGTCGCCAGAGTTGCGAAAAAGTATCCATTCACCAGTAGCTGCTTTTACGCCCTTGTTCATGGCATCGTAGATACCACTGTCAGGTTCGGAGACCCAATAAGCAAGCCTGTCGGCATACTTTTCTATCACTTCTTTCGTTCCATCCGTGCTTGCCCCGTCTATCACGATATACTCTATGTTGGGATAAGTCTGCTTGAGCACGTTGCAGATGGTTTGTTCAATCGTGTCCACACAATTATAGGTCACGGTTACAATGGAAATTTTAGGATATTCTTGCATCTTGTTCTAATGGTAAAATAGTTCTGTTTTATTCAGATGATGTTGTTCGATTGAAATCATTTTAGCACTTTAGCTGTCTCTTCCAAATACGCCTTTCCCCAGCGACGGTCTGGCTCAAGGTAGTTTCCCTCGCCCCATTCGTTCCACGCCTTGATGAAGAGGAGGTTGTCGATGGCATCGTTGTGGTGTATGTAGTCCTTGGTCATGCGGCAAAGTTTTCCCCATTTCTTAGGAGTACTGTCTTGCAAAAGATTTCCTCTAAAGCCACTTCGTGGCGTATGGTCATAGTTGGGAAGAATGCATGGCGTGCATGTGTTGTTGCGCTTGAAAAATTCGAGTGCCCTTCGGGTATAGTGAGAGTAATCCACTATGATGGGGCGATGAAGCAAACGTCGGAATTTGCGTAATATGAAAGATTGTTCCAGGACTATACTGAGGTAAGCGTCTGCGACGATGCGGTCGTAGCCCAATCCTTCCAGCTTGTCGATGCGCTCCTGTCCTTGTGCGAGCGAGAAGAAGTGGAAGCCAGTCAAGCCATGCTCCGCTGCCAGTCGGTTCCATGTGTCGAAGAATGCTCGGCAATCGGGAATGTCGGAGCCGATGAACACGCCGAAGAGCAGCCGTCCGTTCACCTTTATATATCGTTTGTCCTTGAACGCCGGCAGCATGGCCATGAAGTGTGCCTCGTAGTCTTCAATGCCCGGGTAGGTCTGCTCCATGAGCAGCTTGTTGGGTGCGCCGGGCTTCCATGTCTTGGCATACCACGAGTGGTTGGCCCAACACAGGCAGAAGGGGAAGTCGGGCTTGCCGCTCTTCACGACAGCATCGAACACCTCGGAGAGAAGACGCTTGCCGCCACCAAACCAGTAGTGCCAGTAGCAGAAACCCTCGATGCCAGCCTCGCGTGCCAGTTGGGCCTGTCGCTCGCGCGTCTCGGGCACGCGCAGGTCGTAGAACCCCAGGTCGCGCGGCAACTTCGGCTGGTAGTGTCCTTTGAAGAAGGGCTTGGCACTCGCCACATTGGTCCACTCCGTGAATCCCGGCTCCCACCAACGGTCGTTCTCCGGTGTGGGATAGAATTGCGGAAGATAAAAGGCTATTGTGCGTATGTCGTTGCTCATTGGTTTATCCTTAATGTTTTGTACAAATTAAATATTTTGTCGGAATTCTTCACCGAAGAGAAGTGTTTCAAGGCATGTTGCCTGCCATTGGCAGCGAGGCGTAGCATCAAGTCGCGGTCGTCCAGAAACTTGAGCATCTTGTCAGCCAACAGCCGTGCATTGCCTGAGTGGTAGAGCAGTCCGGTCGCGCTGTCGCAGACAATCTCGGGATTGGCACCCGTGTCGGAAGCAATCACGGCAAGATTCTGCATCATGTATTCCACTGTCGTGCGACCGAAGGCCTCGCTCACGGATGATGTCAGTCCTACGTCGCAGAGTCTGAGCACTTCGGGCACGTCGTCGCGATAGCCCATGAACTCCACACGGTCGTCCAATCGGTTGTCGGCTACATATTTCTTCAGTTTCTCAGTGTAGGCAGCGTTGCCGGCGCCTACAATCAGCAGTCTGAATTTATGCTTCCATTCTTGCTTCAACAGTCGGCAAGCCTTCAGCACCTCCATTTGGTTTTTGTTCGGCTCAAGGCGCCCGGCGATGCAGAATGTGGTCGTCTTGTTCGTATGTGTTGCCGACAACAATTCCTCCTTAGGCACAATGCCGTTGTATATCAACCGCAGCCGTGAGCCGAACAGCGGCTTGTACTTACGCTCAATGGCTTTGGATATTGCAATAGCGTATGTACATTTCTTATATATCCACCGCTCATAAAGCTTTCCTAACACCGATTCCATTTGGAAGTCCTCGTAGCCAAACTCGCGTAGATGCCACACGTGGGGTACACCTCTCCACCAGGCAATATAGGCACCAGTGTCTATCACGCTGGTATTGCTATGGACGATGTCGAACTTCACGTTCCTCAACGCATGGATGGCTGATATGCAGTGAATGGCAGACGAGACGGCAAACCGTATCTTGTATGCCCACGACTTCCGCCCTTTCTGCTTGAACATCACCATTGGAACCGGGATGCACTCTATGCCTTCCTTGGCGTAGACATCTGTCAGCACCGGCGACAGCCGGTCGCGCGGACATGCCACAACAGGCTCCACACCGTGGTTGTGGCGCAGCTCCTTAGCAAGTTGCAGCAGACTTCTGTTTGCTCCGTCAAGACTGTTGGTATGAGTGAAGAACAGTACGCGCATGATGATTTGTTTACCTTTTCTTTAATCCTGCTTTTGCTCTCAAAGCCTTGCGTTCGCCACTTGTAAGTCCAATGGTGTATACAAGTATTATTGTAAGCACCGCAGTTGCGGCGATGGCGAGTAGATGCGTTGCCGCAGAGTCTACAACAATCTGTGAGCGGATGTATATGAAGAGAGCCATTATGGCAGCTATCACGGCGGGCCGCAGATATGCCTTGCGTGCATACTGCAGCGAGTCGAAGCCGAGCAGACGGCGCATCAGCACGAGCTGCACGGCGCGCTGGGCTATGTCGGCGGCGATGAGCAGCAGCACAATGGAGTAGTAGGGCATATTAAGACTGAACATGCAGTAGCCCGCGGGCAGGCATACGAGGAAGAAAAAGCTGACGTTGATCTTGAACCATTTGATGCGTCCCGTGGCGTTGATGAGATTGAATATGCCACCGTTGGTGAGGGCTATGCCGCCCTGTATGATGCCGAGGAAAGTCAGCTCGTAGGCACCGGCTGGTACATTGCCGAGCCATAGCTGCAAGACGAAGTGAAGCTCCATGAGCAACGGGAAACACATCAGCTCAAACATGAGGATGTTTATGCGCCCGAGCTTGTTGCAGAGGTACGTGTAGCGCTCGCGGTCGCCTGCGGCGTACGACTGCACTATCTGTGGAGCCGAGGCAGTGTCGAAGTTGCCCGTGAAGTTCATTATGCTTGACTTCACCGTCTTGCTCACGGCAAACGCTCCGTTCATCGGTGTGCCGAAGAAGGCGTTGAGCAGCAGGTCCACGCCCGACGAGTTTGCCATGTATGCCATCGTGGCGAGCAGGTTCCAGTTGTTGAACACCAGCACCTCGCGGTAGCGTCCCCATCCTCTTACGAATCTCAGTCTGATGGTGTCGCGCCAGTCGATGAATGCCTTATAATGGTATGCCACGAAAGTGGTGGCGGTGGTAAGGGCGAAGATGAGGCTGTAGAGGCGCAGCCCGGCTTCGGGCAGCAGGGTGAGTCCTACTACGCAAGCAAGGCGCAACAGCGAGTTGGCTGTGTCGACCATTGCAAGGAAGCCGAACTTCTCATGGGCGGTGAGCAGACTTTGGTATGGAGTGTTGACGATGCCGAGACAGGCAGTAAGAATGCTCACCTGATATACAAAGACTGCATCGTCGAGTTTGCCCGGCTCCACGTTGAGATGATGGTAGATATACCACAGACCGATACTCTCGGCAAGAAGCAGCACGATGGCAGCCATGGCGCAGTGCAGCACAAGGTTGATGTTGAACGAGGCGTTCACGTCGCCTCCCTTCTTGCCCAGCTCGATGTTGAAGAAGCGGCTTGTGGCTGAGGCGAGCGATCCGCTGATGAATGTGAACATCGCCAGCACGCCGCCTACAACGGAAAAAAGTCCGTAGTCGGACACTCCAAGCAGGGCGATGGCCAAGCGCGACACGTACAGCCCTATCACCATTGTCGTGATGAGCCGTATGTACATATATACAGTGTTGCGTGCTATGCGTGTGTTGGCACTTGCCATTAAATCAAATCTTATCTGAAAAATCCCTTTTTCTTTTTCCCGTAGCCGTAGCGATAGCCGTATCGGTAGCCGTAGTGGTAGCCATAACGGTAGCCGTAGCGTCCGCCGCCCTTGGTGGCGTTGAGCACCAGCGACACATGCTTGAAACGCTCATTCTGGGCATAGTTCTCAATGTCCTCAATGCGCCGACGCTCGAAGAGTCCGGCGCGTATGATGAAGAGCGTGCGGTCGGCAAAGCGCTCGATGAGTCCCGTGTCGGCAAGTGTCCCGGTCGGAGGACAGTCGATAATGATGAAGTCGTAGCTTGGGCGCACCTTCTCTATGAGTTCCCCGAGGCGGACGCCCGAGAGTAGCTCGGTCGGGTTGGGAGGAATTGTACCGACGGGCATGACGTAGAGCGACGGCTGGTCGTCGTTTTGCTCTATGAGCATGGTGAGGTCGTTCTGCTTGTCGCCGAGATAGTCGGCAAGTCCGGCTGAGGAGGTGCGGAATTGATGGGAAGCCGAGGCATGGCGCAGGTCGCCGTCGATGAAGAGCACGCGTTTGCCGGTAAGTGCGAGAGTGAGTGCGAGGTTGGTCGCCACGAATGTCTTTCCCGAGCCTTCGTATATTGACGTTATGACATATACATTGTTCTCGCCCCGATGTGGAGTCATAAACTCAATGTTGGTGCGCAGCATACGGAAAGCCTCGTTTACGATATCCTGCTTTCCTTCCTCCACGACAAGGTTGATGCCACTCTTTTTCATCGAGATATTTCCTATAATGCCGTTTTTCTTCCTTATATATAAAGGTATGTCACCGATGAGCGACAGGGTCGTGTTGTGCTCGATGTCCTGCTTATCGCGCACGGTGTTGTCGAGCGACTCGCGCGTAAACAGTATCACGGTAGGCGCCAGCAGAGCCAGCAGCACGGCTGCGAACAGCGTGAGGTGCTTGTTGGGAGATGAAGGCTCGTCGCTGCCGTGGGGCATGTCGATCACTTGTGTGTTGACAGCCGTGTAGGTCATGCTTATCTCGTTCTCCTCCTTCTTCTGCAGCAGGTAGAGATACAGGCTCTCCTTCACTTTCTGCTCGCGCTCCACGCTGACGAGGTGTTTCGCCTGGTTAGGGTTTGACGATATCTTCGAGCTTGCCTCGCCGCTGTAGCCCTGCATGGCGTGCAGCTGTATGTCGAGCGTCTTAATCTGGTTGGCAATGGTGGAGAGAATGTTCTTGCGCACGTCGTCGAGCTCAGCCTCCTGCTTTATGATGAGCGGGTTTTGCGACGAAGTGCCCACGAGGTTGCTCTTCAGTTGCAGCAACATGGTGTTGTACTGGTTGATCTGCGTCTCTGCCATTTGGTTGTTAATGCCCGAGTTGGTAGGCAGCAGCTGGTGGCGTGAGCCTTTGTCCTTCAGAATGTCGAGGATGTAGTGTGCCATGGAGCGCTGGCTGGAGAGGCGCAGAATCTCGGCGTCCGACTGGCTCTGCTGCTGCAGATACATGTCGCTCACGCGGTCGAGGTCGGTAATCTTGTTGTGCGTCTTGAACTTTGATATGCTGTCGTCCACGTTGCCGAGGTCGCGCTCGAGCAGTCGCAGGCGTTCCTCGATGAAGTGGCTTGTGTTGGCAGTCATCTTGTTCTTGTCGGCTATCCACTTCTCGTTGTACACGTTGACGATGGTAGCAAGTATTTTGTCCGTGATTTCGGGCGTAAATCCCGAATACTTAATGTTGATAATAGTCGACTTGTCGTCGTCGATCTCTGCTTTCAGATTGCTTTTCATGCTCTCTGCCATGCGCAGAGCCTCGCGTTCGTCCTTCGGATGCAGCATGCGCCGCGCCACCTCGGTGAGCACGTCGAGCGACACAAGCTGGCGCTGCACGTTTACCACGTTGACAGGCTGCTGCACGAGTCCGATGTCGTTGAAGTCGTTGTTGCCGTTGCCGCTTGTCTTGCCGGCATTCTTGCCCTGAGTGTCCTGCTTCACGAGCACTGCCATCTCATGTGTGTATCTGTCGGGTGTTGAAGCGAGATACAGGCTCGCGAGTGCTATGCAGATGATGAGCGATGCCACGAACCAGTTCCAGTGGGCAAGGCAGATGTGCCAAAGGTCGGTGATGGTGATGAAGTCGTCCGATTGTCGGCGTGTAGTCGGTTTGTTGTTTTCCATTTTCTTTATTTTATAATCAAGGCGGTTATGGTTGTGAGCAGCGATGCTATCGAAATCCATATTGCCGGAGTGTTGAACGTGTTGCCCGTGGCGTTGGCTTCGCGTTTGCGCTTGTTGTTGGGCGACACATACACGAGATCGTTCTGCTGCAGATAGTAAACGGGCGAGTTGAGCATCTGCTGCATGTTGGTCATGTCGACAGTGTACACCTGGTTGGCACCGTCCACCTGGCGTGTCACCATCACGTTCTTGCGGTTGCCGTTGATGGTCATGTCGCCGGCGTGCGACAGAGCGTCGACGATGGTGAAGTGATCCTTATTGATGTCGATGTGTCCTGGCTTGCTCACCTCGCCGAGCACGTTCACGCCCATGTTCACGTATTCCACGGTGACGATGGGGTCGCTCACGAGCTCGCGTGCCATGAGACGGTCTTGTATGTAGCTCGCCACTTCCTTGCGTGTCTTTCCGCCTACGGAGATTTTGCCGAGCACGGGGAAGTCGATTGTGCCCTGTTCGTCGACGGTGTAGGCGATGGTCTGCGAGTAGCTGCCGTTGTTGCTGTTTGTTGTTTTGGGCTTCACTGTAGCCCCAAGGGTATAGTTAGAATTGGGAGTGGTCAGCGTGAACTGTTGCTCGAGCATCGGGTTGGAGCTGTTCACAACGATGTTTATCTTGTCCTCGGGGCGCAGGCGAAACTGCTGCTCGGCTTGCAATGCCATGCCGTTCAGGGCTTCAGCATCCTGAAAGTAGGTAATGTCCTTAGGGGTGGAGCAAGCTGATAGCCATAAGGCTGCGGCTATTGCCAGAGCTACTCTGGCAGACTTCTTTGCGTTTGTCGCTTTGGATTTCATTCTTTTATGATTGTTTGTTGCTATTGGTCGTTTTGTTGTGGCGCAGCGTCCTCTGCCGTTTCTGCTATTGGCTCAAGAAAGATGTTGGGCACGTATGCTGTGGCGACGGTGAGCAGGCCTTCTATATAAATACCTACGCGCTGCTGACCTTTAAATCGCGTGACGCGTCCGGTAACTCCTGCAAATTTTCCTTCCTTGATGCGTACAAGCTGGCCCTTGCGGAATTTCCTGATTTCTTCTGTTGCAAATATAACGTCGTTATCTTCCGCCTTGCAGATTATCATCAAGCTGTGCATCTGGCGGTCGGGAACTATCATTGGCATTCTTTTTATTTCCCTTGCAGAGGAGTGGAAATGGCGATAGTAAAAACGGAGAAATGGAAGATTGACGTTGTCGTAAACGAAAGCCTTCAGCTCTTCTTCTGTGCCGTAGGCGAAAAAAATGTTGGGCAAACGCGATTGTTTCACTATCTTTCGCTTGCCTTTCTCCAATTTGACAACGTTCTTTGTAGGGTAATATGCTTTGACACCTTTTGCCGTAAGATAATCGTAGGCTTTGCGTTCCCTGCCATAGGTGGTGCGCAGAGCGTACCAATGGGGGAGAGCCTCGGCTCTTATGGCATTTCTATTATTTCTTGTGTGTGTGTGTGGGGGGGGGAAATTAAGAACATTCGTGTCTCTTTCATGTGAGGACGCAGTTGGTGGACACCCCTTTCTCGTATTAGTATTGTCGGGGATGGCACCAAGGGTAAGCTTGGGGCTGTCAGCGTCAATGCTGTTTATTGCTGTGTTGGCATCGGTTTCTGTGCCGTTGCCATTAACTTTTCTAAGCAGAAGTAAGTTAATGAATTTGCAATGTATATAATCTTATAATTACCCTTTTTCGGAAGAGTGCTACAAAGTTAATACTTTTTTGCGAAAAAATCCGTTTTTTACCATGTTTTGTCAAGTATGTATAGCAAAAATTGATATATATATGTTTCTCTCCAGCATTGTTTCACTTATAAGTGTTTCGCTCATCGTCTTTTCCGACTGTTTCCAAACTTGTCTTATATTTGTATTCCTACCGCTTCAAAACTCGCAAATTTTCCAGCACCTCCTTCCTTCTACGAATTTATGCCCTTATTTTGTGTGCAGTTTTTTTTCGTTGTTTTTCAGAGGGTTACGCAATATTCTCCCCAATATGTGCAGCTCTTTTTTCCTTATTTTTCCCTTTTCTCAGTTCTAAAGTGCCGCTTTGTTCCATGTAAAGTGCCGCTTTATCCCATG
>DLKG01000003.1:0-9566 GCA_002490315.1 Prevotella sp. UBA7594
GCCTTGGTCAGACCGCCGAAGAAGATAAACGCCTCGGGGCTGCAGAAAGTGGCGAAATCGGCACAAGCCTCGCCCAGCATCCGGCCCGTGAAGTCGAACACACGGTGGGCCAGGGCGTCGCCCCGTCCGGCGGCCAGACTCACGTCGAGCGAGGTGATGGCCTCAGGGTCCATTTCGCGCAACAGCGAAGGCTCGTCGGACGACTGGAGCATCTCGCGGGCCGTGCGGGCCACACCCGTGGCCGAGCAATAAGCCTCCAGACATCCCGTGCGTCCGCAGCCGCAGGAGCGTCCGTTCTCCCGCACCATCGTCACGTGTCCCAGCTCGCCGGCCAGTCCGTCGGATCCATACACCAACTGTCCGTTTACCACGATGCCCGAGCCCACGCCCGTGCCCAAGGTGATGACGATGAAGTTCTTCATGCCGCGTGCCACGCCGTATGTCATCTCGCCGATGGCGGCTGCATTAGCGTCGTTGGTGAGAGCCACGGGGATGCCGAGCTTGTCGCTGAAGAGCTTTGCCAAAGGCACGATGCCGTCGCGTCCCCACTCAAGGTTGGGCGCAAACTCAATGGTGCCGGTGTAGTAGTTGCCGTTTGGGGCACCGATGCCCATGGCCTTGATTTTATCAATGCCGCCAACCTGGTCGATGATGATTTTCAATGCTTCCACGGAAGCGTCAACGTATGCCTCCACGTTGTTGCCGTAGCCTTGAGTCTTGATGGCTGTCGTAGCCTTGATGTCGCCGCGGCTGTCTACAATACCGAAGACGGAGTTCGTTCCGCCGAGGTCCAAACCGATTACATACGGTTTCAGAGTTTCTTCTGTCATGTTTTTTCGCTTTTATTTTGTTAATTAATAGTAATGGTTATAGGATGAGGCTTTCACCGAAAAAACAAAGGTATAAATGTCTTGAATGATTTGTTTGAAGTAGTTTCGACATAGCCTGTCCTTTAAAGGCAAAGGTATTAAAAATGTTGTAATCGGGCAAAGTTTTAAGGCTAAAATTTGCCTATATCATAAAAAAGTCGCAATTTTGCATCTGTTATGCAGTTTCCTATACAATTAGATATATTAGATTTCATATTCAAAGGCTTGCTGATAGGCATTATGGCATCGGCTCCGATGGGTCCGGTTGGCGTGCTTTGCATCCAACGCACTCTCAACAAAGGACGCTGGTATGGCTTTATCACGGGTCTTGGTGCTTGTGTCAGCGACATCATCTACGCCCTCTTCACGGGTCTCGGCATGAGCTTCATGATGAATTTCGTGGGCAACGAGTTCAATCGTTTCCTGCTTCAGATAAGCGGAAGCATCGTGCTTCTGCTCTTCGGCATTTATTGCTACCGTTCCAATCCGACGAAGAACATGCACCAAAGCAACAAGACGCAGAAGGGCACGCTCGTGCACAACGGCATAACGGCGTTTATCGTCACGCTATCCAACCCGCTCATCATCTTCCTCTTCATCTTCCTCTTCGCCCAGTTTGCCTTCGTCGTGCCCAATCGCCCCGTGGAGATGACCGTCGGCTATCTGAGCATTGTTGGCGGAGCCATGCTGTGGTGGTTTGGCCTGACATGGCTCATCGACAAAGTGCGCGGCAAGTTTGACGCAAGCGGCATTCTGCTTATCAATCGCGTCGTGGGCAGCATTGTCATTATATTCTCGGTGATAATGCTTGTGGGCACTGTGTTCAATCTTTATAAACTCCCTTATTAACAATGTTCATAGCTCAAGAATTAAAACGCAAGAGCACGGCGGAGTACGTGCTTTATATGTGGCAGGTGGAGGACATAATCCGCGCTTACGGCTGCCAGCTTTCACGTCTTAAGAACGAATACATCAGCCGCTTCTCCGACTACACCGACGAGCAGCGCGAGGAAATGGTCGACTGGTATGGCGATCTTATCACGATGATGAACTCCGAAGGAAAGCGGCAGGGCGGTCATCTCGCCATCAACGAGATCGTCGTGAAGGACCTCAACGACCTCCACAACCAACTCCTCCAAAGTTCACGATTCCCGTTCTATAACGCCGAGTACTACAAGGTACTGCCTTTTATCGTTGAACTGCGCAACAAGGGCGACAAGAACGTCTCCGAGATAGAGACTTGTCTCAACGCGCTCTACGGCGTGATGATGCTGCGCTTGCAAGGCAAGAAAATCAGTCCCGACACGGAGCACGCCATCAAGGAGATAACAACCTTCCTCGGCATGCTCAGCGACTATCACATCAAGGACAAGACAGAGGGACTCAAGTTCGACGACGACGAGGAAATATAATCCCATCCATGAATGGCGGGTACAATACAACATAATTAAAGTGGCACTTTAGGCAGTCTAAAGTGCCACTTTAGTTATCTTAAAGCGCCGCTTTAGTAAAGTTAAAGCGCCACGATTCGCCAATACATCACTTAAAATATTGAAAGTCATTGGCTGAAGAGCAGAAAATGCTCGAAAATTTATAGCAGTCTCAATAGATAGGCGGATGTCCATTTGGCTCTAAATGGTATTTTTTGTAACTTTGCATCCCAAAAGCACGTATAATAATATATGAATCAAGAAATAGAACGCAGGCGAACCTTCGCCATCATCTCTCACCCTGACGCCGGTAAGACCACGCTCACGGAGAAATTCCTTCTCTTCGGCGGACAAATCCAGGTGGCGGGAGCAGTAAAGAACAATAAAATACGCAAGACAGCCACGTCCGACTGGATGGATATAGAAAAGCAGCGTGGTATCTCCGTGTCGACGTCCGTTATGGAGTTCGACTACGAGGGCTACAAAATCAACATTCTTGACACTCCTGGTCACCAGGACTTCTGCGAGGATACCTACCGCACACTTACTGCCGTTGACTCCGCCATCATCGTCGTCGACGGAGCGAAAGGCGTGGAGGCGCAGACGCGCAAGCTTATGGAGGTGTGCCGCATGCGCAACACGCCTGTCATCATCTTCATCAACAAGATGGACCGCGAGGGACGCGACCCGTTCGACCTCCTCGACGAGCTTGAGGAAGAACTGAAAATCAGCGTTCGACCTCTTTCGTGGCCTATTAACATAGGTGCGAAGTTCAAGGGCGTCTACAATATATACGAGAACAAACTCGACCTCTTCAAGCCCGACAAACAGCGCGTGACGGAAAAAGTGGAGGTGGACATCAACTCCACGGAGCTTGAGGCACACATCGGTGAGCAGGATGCAAAGCAGCTTCGCGACGATGTGGAGCTGATTGACGGTGTCTATCCGACATTCGACGTCGAGACCTACCGCTCCGCCGAGGTAGCACCGGTGTTCTTCGGTTCCGCACTCAACAACTTCGGCGTGCAGGAACTCTTGAACTGCTTCGTTAAGATAGCCCCGTCTCCACGCCCGACAAAGGCAGAGGAGCGCGTCGTGGAACCGGAAGAACCCAAGTTCACTGGCTTCATCTTCAAGATAACTGCCAACATCGACCCCAACCACCGTTCCTGTATTGCCTTCTGCAAAGTGTGCAGCGGCAAGTTTGAGCGCAACAAACCATATCTGCACGTGCGCCAGAACAAAACTCTGCGTTTCTCTTCGCCAACGCAGTTCATGGCGCAGCGCAAGAGTACCATTGATGAGGCGTGGCCGGGCGACATCGTCGGTCTGCCCGACAACGGCATCTTCAAGATTGGCGACACGCTGACCGAGGGTGAGAAACTCCACTTCCGTGGTCTACCATCGTTCTCGCCAGAGATGTTCAAGTACATCGAGAACGACGACCCCATGAAGTCGAAGCAGCTCGAGAAGGGCATCAACCAGCTAATGGACGAAGGTGTAGCACAGCTCTTCATCAACCAGTTCAACGGCCGAAAGATTATCGGCACTGTAGGTCAACTTCAGTTTGAGGTCATACAGTATCGCCTTGAGAATGAGTACAATGCCAAGTGTCGTTGGGAACCAGTGCATCTCCACAAGGCATGCTGGATAGAAAGCGACGACCCGGAAGAACTTGAGCAGTTCAAAAAACGAAAGTATCAGTATATGGCAAAGGACCGCGACGGACGCGACGTCTTCCTCGCCGATTCCGGCTACGTGCTCTCCATGGCTCAACAGGATTTCAAGCACATAAAGTTCCACTTTACAAGTGAATTCTGATTTGTCGGTTAGTTCTGGCAAATTATTCCATAAATTTGCCAAACTCTTGGCAGTTTTATATTTTATTTGTAATTTTGCATAATGTGTTAACTTTAATGCAAATTTACAAATAAAATATATGGGATTTTTATCAAAAATATTCGGAAAAAAAGAAAACAACGATAAGACGGGCGGAATGGAAGACTACATGCAGCTTGTGCGTGTCTATTTCCAGGCATCCATAGCAGCCAACGTCGGCATAGCCAATCTTGCAATGCTGCCCGACCTTCGCGTCTTCAAGGCCACTCTCCACGTGCCCACGGTCAATAACAAGCTTGGCATAGGCGAGAAGAGTGCCTGCCGCAAGATGCTCCGCGACATCTACGGCACCAACGACACGTTCTTCAAGGAAATTGACCAAAGCATTCGCAAAAACTGCCGCAAAATTCAGGACGTGCAGGTTTACCTCCTGCAGTTTCAGAACTTTACGCAGGATCTCATGATGCTCATGGGTAACCTCATGAAATTCAAGCTACGCCTTCCTTCTGTCTTCAAAAGCGCAATCTACAAGATGACGGAGAAGACCGTAGGCGAGATATTCACGAAGAACGATTATAAGGATGCGGGCGTGCTGAAGACGGTGGTAGCCATACGCCAGTACGACCAACGTCTCGGGTTCTCCCAGCAATGGATTACGGACTTCGTCTATCAGGTGGTGATGCTCGCAAAGAAAGAGCCGAAGCCTGCCGATGACGAGAAGACATCAAAATGATGGAAGCCGGACTGACGACAATCGACCAGTTTGCCACACGTGTTCGGCAGCTTATGCTGCAATATGCAAGCGTCCGTCAGCAAAACGACGCCTTGCGCCGCGAAACCATCTCGCAGCAGGAGCGCATCAGCCAGCTTGAGGCTCAACTCAAGCAGATGCGTAGCGACTACGAGACGCTGAAGTTGGCGCGCATGGTGGAGATTTCCGACAACGACATGCAGACGGCGCAAAAGCGGCTTGCCAAGCTAATTCGCGACGTAGACAAGTGCATAACGCTTGTGAGCGAAAGACAGTAAGGAAAGAGTCGGCAGAGCCTAAACAACAACTTCAATCCGTCAATATGGCAGAACAAAACACCCAGAAACTGCGCATACGGCTACACGTCTACGACACGGACATCCCCGTCAATGTGGAGCCCGACGCCGAACCGCTCTATCGCGACGCGGCGAGCCTCATAACGCGCACCGTCAACGCCTACGCGCAAAGGTATAAAGGACCTTCCAACGAGAAGCAACTGCTTTATATGGCAATGATAGAAATCGCCTTGCGCTACGAGATGGAGAAGTCGCGCAACGACACAGCTCCTTACGAGAACTTGATTTCGAAGCTCACAGCCGAAATCGAACACTTGCTCGAAGGCAACAATGTCACGACAGAACCGCCCGCCGGCAACAATTCAAAACAGCAATAAAAAAAACAACAATAAATTAAATCAACAATTAATGTTAGGTATAATCATCACAGCCTTGGTGGCTCTCGTCATTGGCGGAGCAGCAGGCTATACTATTTTCCGCTATGTCATAAAGGGAAAATATAATGAAATGATTGATGCTGCCAATAAGGAGGCAGAAGTAATTAAGGAGAAAAAACTTCTCGAAGTCAAGGAGAAGTTCCTCAATAAGAAGGCTGAGTTGGAAAAAGAGGTGCAGCAGCGCAACTCTCGCATCCAGCAGAGTGAGAACAAGCTCAAGCAGCGTGAAATCTCTCTCAACCAGCGCCAAGAGGAATTGGGACGCCGCAAGCAGGAGGTTGAGCAGAACCAGCAGCGTATGGACAATGAGAAGAAACTCCTTGCCATCAAGCAGGAAGAACTCGACAAGATGCAGACAAAGGAGCGCGAGAAACTTGAGGAACTCTCCGGACTCAGCGCCGACGAGGCTAAGAACCGCCTCGTGGAGAGCCTGAAGGACGAGGCTCGCACCGACGCTGCTTCCTACATCAACGAAATAATGGACGAGGCGAAGCTCAACGCCAATACGCAGGCGAAGAAAATCGTTATCCAGACTATACAGCGCGTCGCAACAGAGACTGCCATAGAGAACTCCGTCAGCGTCTTCCACATCGACAACGATGAAGTGAAGGGACGCATCATCGGACGCGAGGGACGCAATATCCGCGCGCTTGAGGCTGCTACAGGCGTGGAGATTGTCGTTGATGACACGCCCGAGGCTATCGTAATCTCTGCTTTCGACCCAGTACGCCGCGAGGTATGTCGCCTTGCTCTCCATCAGCTCGTAGCTGACGGACGCATCCATCCGGCACGCATCGAGGAGGTTGTGGCAAAGGTGAAGAAGCAGCTCGACAACGAGATTATAGAGACAGGAAAGCGTACAGCTATCGACCTTGGAATACATGGCTTGCATCCGGAACTTATCCGCATCATTGGCAAGATGAAGTATCGTTCTTCCTACGGACAGAACCTCTTGCAGCACGCACGCGAGACAGCCAACCTCTGCGCTGTAATGGCTGCCGAACTCGGCTTGAACCCGAAGAAGGCAAAGCGTGCCGGACTCTTGCACGATATCGGCAAGGTGCCCGACGAGGAGAGCGAGCTGCCCCACGCTCTCTACGGAGCAAAGATTGCAGAGAAGTACAAGGAGAAACCCGACATCTGCAACGCCATCGGTGCCCACCACGACGAGATGGAGATGAACACGTTGCTTGCCCCGATCGTGCAGGTATGCGACGCCATCTCTGGAGCACGTCCAGGCGCACGCCGCGAAATAGTTGAGGCCTACATCAAGCGTCTCAACGACCTTGAGGCTATCGCAATGTCTTATCCTGGCGTAACGAAGACCTACGCCATCCAGGCCGGTCGCGAACTTCGCGTCATTGTCGGAGCCGACAAGATGGACGACAAAGAGACGGAGAAACTCTCTGGCGAGATTGCCAACAAGATTCAGACCGAGATGACTTATCCGGGACAGGTGAAGATTACGGTCATCCGCGAGACGCGCTCCGTAGCTTACGCAAAGTAAAAAAAGAATGGCTCTTGGCAAGAACGAGGGCCTCTAACATAAAAAGCAACTTAAAACAACTACGCTTGCAACCTAATCTAACGATTTTGCAAACAGCGTTGTCTTAAGTTGCTTTTTCATTTATCGGTTGTCGTGCTGACAGCCGACAGGCAAGAACGAGAAACATAGAGCAGAATAACAGGATAACAAATCACAAGAAAACAATGCAACAAGCACATTCATCCGCAAAAGGCGACTTCCGCCGCTGGTTGCCTATCATCGGCATATCCTTTGCCGTATTCGTCTTTAACACGTCTGAATTTATGCCAATCGGCCTACTCAGCGACATAGCTTCCGACCTGCATATTAGCGACGCACGCGCCGGACTGCTAATCTCTGTCTACGCATGGGTGGTGGCGTTGATGTCATTGCCGCTTATGATGATGGTGTCGAAGATGGAGATGAAGCGCCTTATGCTTGGCATTGTCGCCCTCTTCGTGGTGAGTCATGTCGGCTCGGCCCTTGCTGAGGGCTACTATACGCTCATGGTGTCGCGTGTCGGAGTCGCATGTGCACATTCCATATTTTGGTCGATAGCAGCCCCGCTCGCCGTGCGTACAGTGCCCGACGGTCGCCGTGCGCTCGGACTTAGCATGATTGCCACTGGCTCCTCCGTGGCAATGGTTGTCGGCTTGCCCCTTGGCCGCATCGTGGGTCTCTACGTAGGCTGGCGCATGACGTTCTTCAGCATTGCCGTCGTTGCTGCCCTGATATTCATCTATCTGCTCATCGTCTTCCCGCGTGTGGAGAGTCGAGGAGGCTTCTCCGTGCGCAAGATGCCCGCATTGCTGCGCAATCGTGCACTTCTTGGCATATTCGTGATGTCGGTGCTCTTCGCAACAGCCCACTACACGGGCTACAGCTACATTGAGCCTTTCCTCGGGCGCATAGCAGGAATGTCTCCTGGAGCCGTGACCGCCACGCTCATCGTCTTTGGCGCCTCAGGAATGCTTGGCAGCATCGCTTTCGGTAAGTACTACATGAAGCATCGCTACGGATTTATCCTTACCACCACCCTCGCTCCTGCCGTCGTTCTCCTGCTCCTTCAGCCGGCAGCCTTGAGCGTGCCATCCATCGTCATCGCCTGCATCGTATGGGGCGCCATGGCTACAGCTTTCAACATTGCCTTCCAGGACAGCACCATACGTTTTGCTCCGGAAGATGCCGCCCCGATAGCAATGTCTATCTTCTCCGGCATCTTCAATCTCGGCATTGGCAGCGGAGCATACATAGGTGGGCTCGTCGTTACCCACCTCTCCATTGCGCACATCGGCTATGCCGGCGGAGCTATCGGACTCCTTGCCACGGCCTATTGCGCCTTCCGCCTCTTTCCAAATATGCGCCGCAGAGAGAATAAAATGAACGAAAATGTTGCATAATTTCCAACAAAACTATAAATTTGCAACGCCTAAATTTATACTGTAATTTATAAAGCAAAATAAAGCAAACAACTATGGGAGATGTAAAAATTGTGGCACATAAGCCTGTAACAAGCAATAGTGTCAAGGATCTCGTGTTTATCGCACTTGGCATATTGTCGTACGCCTTCGGCTACACTGCCTTCATACTGCCCGAAAAGGTCGTTATGGGTGGCGTGTCGGGAATTTCCGCCCTCGTCTATTATGCTACGAGCATGTTTTGGGATCACGGTATACCTACTGCCGTTTCCATTTTCTCGCTCAACTTCATAATGCTCCTCATCGCTTTCACAGCACTTACTCGGCAGTTTATCGTCAGGACTATTATCGGCGTTGGCTTCATGACGCTCTTCGTAGGAGCCTTGCAGCCCTTCTTTGAGGCCTTTCCGCTCATAACGCCGGGCGAGGATAAGTTCATGCACGTGCTCATCGGCGGAGCCATGAGCGGTGCCGGTCTTGGCATTGTATTCTCCCACAACGGCTCCACGGGCGGCACCGACATCATCACAGTGCTGCTCAACAAATATTTCAACATGAGCTTCGGACGCGCCATGCAGTTTGTCGACTGCACGATTATCTCCTCCTCCTATCTGCTCTTCCACAGTGCGGAGACCATCGTCTACGGCGTAGCCTTCACACTCGTTGCAAGTTTCGTTTGCGACTATGTTGTCAACGGCACGCGACAGACCGTACAGTTTCTCATTATCTCAAAGAAGTACAAGGAGATTGCCGACGCTATCAATACGCAGGTGAAGCGTGGTGTCACGCTTGTGGACGGCAAGGGATGGTACAGTAAGAAGGAAGTGGAGATGCTCATTGTGCTTACGCGTAAGTACGAGTCGCAGGAGGTGTTCGCCGTGATAAAGGCCATCGACCCCGAAGCCGTTGTTTCGCAGACGTTCTGTCAGGGTGTCTTTGGCGAGGGATTTGACAAAATAAAGTAAGAAAGCAATAATTACAAGAAACGCAATGTGGCTGGA
>DLKG01000003.1:9607-37704 GCA_002490315.1 Prevotella sp. UBA7594
TCCAGCCACATTGCGTTTCTTTCTTTGAGCGAGCTTTTAGTCGTTGAGTGCTCCGATGATTTCGCTCACGGAGGAGCATCCGTGGCAGTCGAGCCATGAGTTGATGCCGTCGCGCACCTTTATGGTCACGGAAGGGTCGAGGAAATTGGCTGTGCCAATCTCTATGGCAGTGGCGCCTGCCATGAGAAATTCAATGGCGTCTTCTGCTGTGCAGATGCCTCCAAGTCCGACAACAGGAATCTTTACGGCCTTTGCCACCTGCCACACCATTCGCAATGCAACGGGCTTCACTGCCGGACCGCTAAGTCCGCCCGTAGATATGCTAAGCAGCGGGCGGCGCTTCTCAATGTCGATGGCCATGCCCATGAGCGTGTTGATGAGCGACACGCTGTCGGCACCTTCTGCCTCCACGGCCTTCGCAATCTCCGTGACGTCGGTGACGTTGGGCGAGAGCTTCACGATAATGGGCTTATGGTAGCGTTGGCGCACTGCGCGCACCACGCTTGCTGCGCCCGTTGTCGTTACGCCGAACGCCATTCCTCCTTGCTTTACGTTAGGGCATGAGATGTTGAGCTCTATGGCTGGAATGTTGTCGAGAGCGTCGATACGCGCTGCACACTCGGCATAGTCGTCGGGTGATGAGCCGCTGACGTTGACGATCATGTTGGTGTCGATGTCCTTTATTTGCGGATAGATATTCTTGCAGAAGTAGTCGACGCCCTTGTTCTGCAGACCGACGCAGTTGAGCATGCCTTGCGCCGTTTCCGCCATGCGCGGATAATCGTTGCCTTCGCGCGGATTGAGAGTCGTGCCCTTGACGATGATGCCGCCAATACCATCGAGCGGCACGAAGTCAGCAAACTCCAATCCATATCCGAACGTTCCCGATGCGGTCATTACGGGATTTTTCAGTTTCAGACCGCCTATTTTAACATTTAAATCTGCCATGACAATTTCTTTATGTTCATTACCGGACCTTCCTTGCACACACACTTGTTTCCCTCCACTGTTTTCTCCACGCAGCACAGGCAAGCACCGACGCCACACGCCATCTTGTTTTCAAGCGACGCTTCACACTCGATGTTGTTCTTGTACGCATAGCGCGCCACTGCCATCATCATAGGCTTCGGGCCGCACGTTGAAATCATGTCAAAGTGTTCTTCAGACAGTACGGAGTGATTGGTGACGAATCCCTTCTCGCCCTCAGAGCCGTCCTCGGTGGTGATGAGCACGCGCCCTACAGCCTCGAAAAGTTCTCTCTCCAGCACGTCCTTTGTTGAGCGTGCTCCGAGGAGGAACGTCGGTTCGCAGCCCATAGCTTTTATTCTCTTGCCGAGGTAGAGTAGTGGAGCAACGCCCACGCCTCCACCGACGAGCAACACTTTCTTCTCCGTACCGTCGGGTAGCGAGAAGGAGTTGCCGAGCGGCAGCACGCAGTTGAGGCGGTCGCCCTTTTGGAGTCGTTGTAGGCGGCGTGTGCCGTCGCCAACGGCAGCCACGAGCAGCCACAGCTCGTTGCTCTCATAGTCGACATTGTTGATGGAAATAGGGCGGCGCAGGAAAGTGGACGGGGAGTCGTCCACGCGTACTTCTACAAACTGTCCGGGGAGCATCTCGGGCAGCGGCTTGTCGTCGGTGAGCTTTATGAGGACATGCTTGTCGCTCAGAGCCTCGACGGAGTTGACCGTAAGGTCGAGTATGAACTTTTTCATTTTATGTGTTATAGTTTTCTTTCTTTTCTGACTACAAAAATAGTATTTTTTGTTGAGAAACGGGCACTGTTTTCAAAGGAATAACAAAAAAATGCCCGGAAAAGGAAAAGACACGATGTGTATGCCTTTTCCTTTCCCGGGCGTCTTTCGCAGTGTTTGTTAATCTTTCGTTCTTACTGTTTACTTTTCCGCGTCAATCGAGGCTCACGGCGATGCCGATTTGGAAGTTGACGCCGTCGGTGAGCGGACAGTTGAGGTAGTAGTATTTGGGGCGGTAGTTGAGAATGTTGTCAAGAGTTGTCGTCAGCTTGAAGCGACGGACAAAGCGCTGTACGAGCGAGAGACGCCACACGGTGTAAGCCGGGTAGTAAACATTGGTGGTGCCTTGGCTGATGTCGTAATAGTTGCGGTACTCCACGTTGCTCGTGCCCGAGAGCACGCGTCCGTTGAGATTGGCACTCAGACCGTAGTTTTTCGAGAAGTCATGATCGTAGTCGAGGCGCACGTTGAGATTGTGCTGTCGGGCAGGTATGTACTGGTTGTTGATTTTGTGTCCATCCTTGTCTCTTGGCAATTCCTCATGTGTGAAGGCATAGGTGAGGCGTGCCGATAGGCCGCAAGCCCATCGCGCCTGCGCTCCAAACTCACCTCCGCACACCGTGTAGTTGTCGAGATTGGTGTAGGGAAGATAGGGCAGACGGTCGTCAGCCGACTTGAAGTAAGGGGCTGCCGTTGCAATCTTGTTGTTGACGTTGTTGTAGAATGTCGACGCCGTGAAGGTATAGCCGCCTTTGCTGTATTCGGCGGAAATGGTAAGGTTGTGGCTTGTTTCCGGCTTCAGTTGTTTGTTGCCCTCGATAATCCATATTCCAACCATGTCGAAGTCGTAGTAGCGTTCCTTCAATGAAGGTGCGCGGAAGCCCATGCCGTAGCCAAGCCGCAGGGCAAGACCGTTGACTGGCTTATAGCAGAAGTTGATCTTTGGTGTCAGGCGTGATGTGGAGGCATCTGAGAAGTAGTCGTAGCGCACGGCGGCAATGGCCTCCAGCTTGTCGGAAATGATGCAGTCGTACTGTGCGAAGATGTCGGCGCAGTCTTGCTCGTGCTTACCGTCGGCAAGCTTCGTGTTGAGCAGATAGTCGTGCATGTAGTCGGCACCGAGCGTTAGTACGTCGCCACGGTCGAAGTTGTGGGAATAGAGCATGCGGAAGGAGTTCTGCACGTTGCTGTAGGAGCGAATGTCGAGGCGGCGTATGCGCTGATATTCAGACTTGTCATACTGGTCGAAGGCGTAGGACGCGTGCAAGGCGTCGGCAGAGGAGATGTCCCATTTCATGCGCAGTCCGCCAGAGAAGTCGCGATAGCGCTCCGGCATGTCCGCGGAGCGCACTGTCTCGCGGAAGAAATAGCCAGCCCTACCCGTCAGCGAGAAGGCTGATGATGGCGTCCAGGAGAGCTGCTCCTTGGCGCTGGCTGTCTTGTCGCCGTAGATGGTGGAGATGACGCGTGTCACGGGATTGGCAGCGCTGTGCACGTCGTAGTTGTCGCGACGGTTGTAGTTGGCACTGAGCGTGTTGCTAAAATACTTGCCTCCCAATCCGACTGACGCGCGGTAGCGTTGCTCGTTGTGTTTGCCGTAGCGCGCGTCTGCGTTGATCGACCATTTCTTGCGTGCCTTCTTCGTGATGATGTTGACCACGCCGCCTGCTGCATTGCTGCCGTAGAGTGCAGAGGAAGCGCCTCTCACGATTTCGATGCGTTCCACGTTGTCCATGTTGAGGCGCGAGAAGTCAACGTCGTCCATTGTTTCTCCTGCAAGTCTCTCTCCGTCGACGAGGAAGAGAATACCCTGTCCGCCGAAGCCGGAGAAGTTGAGGTGGGTCTGTTGGTTCATGGCGTAGGAGAATTCCACGCCAGGCAGTTCTTGCTGGAGAAGATCCTGCACGTTGGTGGCATCGAGGCGCTCGATGTCCTTGGAGGTGATGAGGCGTGTCTGCACGGGCGTGTCCTTTAGGAACTTCGGTGTGCGGGTGCCCGTGATGACAACCTCGTCGAGCAGCAGGTTGTGGTAGATGGAGTCAGCGTCAGTGGCGTCGTGCGTGTCGTCGACGACGGTGGCGGCAGTCTGCTGTGCCGAGGCAAGGAGAGAGGGGAAGAGAAGTATTGGGAGCAGGAAATGTTTCATTTCGCGTTTTAATAGGGATACTTATAGTTTATGGTCAGCCAGCACTTTGTGCCGGTGGACGACTGATAGTTCTCGAGTTGCAGGGCGGCATAGGTGCCGTCCTTAAGTCGCAGGATGAACACATGATTGTTGAGCGAGAAGGCAGGCGGCATGGGTGGAATTTTCATTGACAGCCATGACGACAATACCTTGTTTATAGAGATGCCCTGCGACGGTACAAGACACTGGAGCATCTGTTCCTGGCTGTCCCACACCTCATTTTCTGACCACTCGTCCTCTGTGAATTTCATGTTGCTGAACGCCTCGCTCGACTCCGGCAACTCATCCATCGACTTGTATTGAGTCTCATATACGGCACCGCCATTGGTGCGCACGTTGTTGCGGTGGACGGCAAACGACCAACTGTCTGGTTCTGGTTGGGCATCGCACGGCGTGAACTCCCTGAATTCGTTCTTCTTTATGCCCTCTCCCCACACGTCAAACCAGTACATATACTGGCCCGAGCGTCCGTCAGACGAGCCCGTGAGCGAAAACGGAATGGGGTAGGCTGCGAACTCCGTCTGCGCCTTCAGTAGTGCGTTCTCGTCGTCGCTCTCGCTGAGGGCATGAAGGGCAGGCAAGTCAACGTAGTACCAGTCAGTCCAGCTCGTGGCGTCGATGAGCAGTTGGCCACGTGAAGGAATGATAGGCTGCGGCTTGTCGTAGATATCGTCAAAAATGCCATTGCAGGCGGTGAGCAAAGATAAGCTCACGCCTGCAATTAATATTCTTAAAGTTGTTAGAGTGTTGGAAAATACTGTCATTATTTCTTAAGATACTTCTTTCCGTTGATGATGACTATACCCTTGGCTGACGAGCCAACCTGCTGTCCGCGAAGGTTGTAGGCTTTGCCGTTGCCGATTGTCTTTGGAGCGGAGAGTGGAAGAGAGATGGAAGTCAATGTGTTGCTGAAGGTTGAGACAATGGGGAAAGGCATGGCTCCCATTTGGAAGTGGTTTTCAATGGAAGCCACTTGGCTACCCTCGTACACGACGAGAATGCTGTTGTCTTTCTCGCTGTTGAAGGCGTAGTCGCCGTCCATTGTCTTGCTGCCATTCTGCTCAGCCGTGAAGTGGAAGGAAAGTCCGTCGCTGCTGTAGTCGCGATAGAATCCGCCACGTGTGGCATCATAGGTAAGACCCTTCACGATGTAGCTGCCAAGTGTGAGGTCGCCCATGACGGTGCCTTCAAGCGTGTAGAATGGCACCTCCACGTCCACTTTCTCCACGTCGCCGTCCATGTACTTGCGCACGTTGTAGGTGACATTGTCGTTCTTGTAGTTGTATAGTCCTGCTACAGACACGTTGATAGCATTAGTGACAGGCTTCACGTAGTAGGCCTTGACGGTGAAGGTTGTGGGGAGAGGCATGGCACCATACTGGAAGACGGCTTTCAGCGTCAGCGAGTTGTCTGCCATGTTGTAGGTGCCGGTGAGTGAAGACCCCGTCACCTTCTTCTCTGCGCCGTCCACAGTGACCGTGGCGGAGAAGCTCTGCTCGTCGAATGTCACGACATGGTTGTCGCCCATGGAGAACTTTGCGTCCTTGATGGTGAAGGAGGGTATTGTCGCCATGCCTTTCATTTCGGGGAGAGTGATGTCGCCAGTGGTGGCACCACTCATGGCAAACTGTATGGTGTCGCTCGCGTTGTCGATGCTTGTTGTCAGCACTGATACGTTGGAGGCTCCTGCAAACTTCAAAGCGCCATGCATCTGCGCCATCATTCCCGTTGCCGACATAAGGGCAAGCATAAGTGTAAAAATCTTTTTCATTTATGTTTAATTCTAAATATTAATGTATATAAATTCTAAAATTTAAGCTCTAATTCCTAACTCGTAATTCGTAATTCCAAACTCGTAATTCCAAACTTGTAATTCCAAACTCGTAATTCCAAACTCGTAATTCCAAACTCGTAATTCCTAATTCCTAACTCCTAACTCTTTGCATTGTATCTCCAGTAGCCAGCAATCAGCAGCACGAACACGGCGAGAATGGCGACCATCTCCCCAACATGATTGGCGGGATCCACCCAAATCTCCTTGAACATTCCGTTGCGTCCGGCAATCTCCACCGCTGTCCAGAACACGATGACCGTAGCAAGCGACATGCGGAGGTTGCGTCCCCAACTGCCTATGTGCAACTGCTTCTTGAACATCAGTGCCGAACCGATGAGGCATACGGCAGCGATGGCGAAAGTTACGGGATGGCTCTCGCCGAGGAACGTAGGGTCGTAGCAGAACATAAGCAGCAGATAGAGCCCCCACATCATTATGTTCCATTCCATGAAGGTCACGATGCTTGCATGATGTGCCATGGGGCGAAGCTCCACACGGTCTTTCACGCCGCTGTGGTTTTGTATCCAGCGTATAAAGTCGCAGCCGGTGCGCGTGCAGAATACGTACATCACAATGAACATCATCCACATGCCGAATGTTGCGGGCATGATGAGGTATTCCGGTCGGGAGCCGCGCAGTTGTTTCAGTTCGTCGCGCGAGAAGGCTTCGAGCGGAGTGCCGTTGATAGTGAAGGTGTGGTTGGTGGCAATACCATTGACGTATTCAGTCGTAGTGGCGACGATGCCGCTACCGTGGA
The DNA here is from genome assembly GCA_002490315.1 of Prevotella sp. UBA7594. Lineage (GTDB taxonomy): Bacteria > Bacteroidota > Bacteroidia > Bacteroidales > Bacteroidaceae > Prevotella. The sequence continues at coordinate 16,135 of DLKG01000003.1, forward strand.
GGTCGCACTGCACACCGTAGCGTTGTGCATAGTAGGCAAAGAGAAATTCCACCCATCCCGTCCAGAACAACAACGCGCCAGCCATGCCGAAACAGGTCTGGCGGGTGTCGCCTTTCACGAACACGCCATAGATAGTGATGATAAGTCCGACGAAGCCCATGCCAAAGGCGGAATAGTGCAGAGCGGTAGGCGCAAGGGTGTGCTCCATAATAATCATGAGCGCATGGCCAAGTGGCATGAGAAGCAAGATGATAAGCAAGGAACCTATGGTTTTGCCAAAATAAGTGTTTCCGTTCATTTATATATTATCCTTTGTTGTTTTGCGGGTGCAAAGGTATGAAGATTAGGCAAACGAGGCAATACTCATAAATTATGATTTTGCAGATAAAAAGAGTGCAATCGGAACTTTTTAAGTAACTTTGCAGTCTGAGAATTAAAAAACAAAAGTTTGAGTAAACAATTCAGATATGCAAAACTACATACTTCCTGCAGAGTGGCACCATCAAGAGTGCGTGCAGCTCACGTGGCCCCATGAGGACACCGACTGGCGTCCCTATCTCGACGACATCACCGAGACATTCGTGCAGATAGCCAAGGCCGTGGCCCACTACGAGCCGCTCGTCGTGGCGGCAAAATACCCGGAGCGCGTGCGTGGGTTGCTCGCCGAGAATCTGAGCCTTGAGGAGATGGAACGTGTGAGCATTTACGAGTGCGACAACGACGACACTTGGGCACGCGACCATGCCTTCATCACGCTCCTGCCCGTGGAGTCTTCAGAGCCTGGGGTAGAACAGGATTCTGCGTCGGAGGCAGTGTCGGGCATTGCGTCGGGGGCGAGGCGCCCCCTCTCCCAGTTAGGGCGACGCCGCTTGCTCGACTTCCGCTTCAACGGATGGGGCGAGAAGTTTGCCGCCGACATGGACAACCGCATCAACCGCACGCTCTACGCCAAGCATGTTTTCGAGGGTGAGCGTGTCGACTGCGACGACTTTGTGCTCGAGGGCGGTTCTATCGAGAGCGACGGACGCGGCACAGTGCTCACCACGAGCGTCTGCCTCATGGCACCCCACCGCAACCAACCCATGACACAGGCAGAGGTGGAGCAGGTGCTTCTTGAGCGACTATGCGCCAGAAAGATAGTATGGCTCGACCACGGACAGCTCATCGGCGACGACACCGACGGCCACATCGACACCATCGTGCGCGTGTGTCCCGACAACACGTTGCTCTACGTTGGCTGCGACGACACGCAAGACCCGCAGTATGCCGACCTGAAGGCTCTTGAGGAGCAGCTCAAGACGGCTACCGATGCCGACGGCCATCCCTATCGACTGCTGAAACTGCCCATGCCCGACGCTATCTACGACGACGGCGACCGGCTGCCTGCCACCTATGCCAACTTCCTGATAATCAACGGCGCCGTGATAGTGCCGACCTACGCACAGGAGGAGAACGATGCACGTGCCCTAAGTCTTGTCGCCGAAGCCTTCCCCGGTTACGACATCATTGGCATCGACTCGCGCACCATCATCCGTCAGCATGGTTCGATACACTGCCTTACGATGCAGTATCCGGAGTTGTAGTAGTGCGATATACATCCAATTTCGCTTTCCCTCATGACGGAGGCAATAGTATTCCGGATGTACCCAGATTTAAGTTTCTGCAGATGACCACGTGAAGAAAGGCAAATATTGTTCATAGAGTAAAAAAATATTACAAAAGTTTTTTGCATTTTAGATAGTATGGCAGCAGGAGAAACGGTTTTTATTGTTATGAATGGCATTGATTTTAGGATTGAACCTGGCATATACATCCCCTTTTTCACGTTTTTCTCCTTCCAAAGCGCTTCTTCACGCCACCTAAAGTAGCGCTTCTTCATTTCTGAAGTGGCGCTTTAGTCTCTCTAAAGCGCCACTTCAGTTGGTTTCCTCCATTGCACAATAAAGCGTCAACTCCGGCAAACAATTGGCTTACAGCGCCTTCCAACTGCACATTCAAAGCTGCGAAAAATACGTCAAGTGGCTGTTCTGTTTGTTCAGAAGGCAGTTTTAGGCAACAAGAGATGCAAATATCCGACAAGAATCCGTCTCTCAAAATTCCGTCTGAGCCAGAAAATAGGCAAGTGGCGTAATGTAGTGCTTGGAATCCAGAGACGGAATGCCCCGACTTCACTTGGATAAAAGTGAGGCTGCGGCGCTGATTTCTTGCCGTATTGCGAAATTATTAGTAACTTAGCGGCACGAAAACAGCAACAACCCAAGCAAAGGAGGCTATCACTATGGCAGAGATAAGAAAATACCCCGTAGGAATACAGACTTTTGAGAAGATAAGAGAGCGAAATTATCTTTATGTCGACAAGACACAATATCTTGCCGACTTCGTCGAGAAAGGTTACCAATACGTCTTCCTGAGCCGTCCCAGACGGTTCGGCAAGTCGTTGTTTGCCTCAATGATTCACTGCTATTACGAAGGTCGAAAGGAACTCTTCGATGGTCTCGCCATAAGCCGACAGGAGCGCGACTGGACAGCCCATCCCGTGCTGCATTTCGACATGAGCACGGCAAAACACTGCAATGTTGAAGATCTCAAGTCGGAGCTCAACTACAAACTCGCCCTCTACGAGGACAAATACGGGCGCCGGGCGGATGCTCCGAATCTCAACCAGCGCTTTGAGCACCTTGTGAAGGCAGCCTATGAGCAGACCGGACAAAAGGTGGTGCTCATCATCGACGAGTACGACGCTCCGTTGCTCGACGTGGTGCACGAGGAGCAGAACCTTGCCGCCTTGCGCCGCACGATGCAGAATTTCTATTCGCCCATTAAGTCGCTCGACCCTTATCTTGAGTTTGTCTTCCTGACAGGCATCACCAAGTTTGCGCAGCTGAGCATCTTCAGCGAGCTCAACAATCTCTTCAACATCTCCATGTACGACCAGTATTCTGCCATTTGCGGAATAAGCAGCGACGAGCTGCAGACGCAGATGCGCCCCGACGTGGAGCGGCTTGCCGAGCACCTTCACCAGAGTGTTGCCGAGACATTCGCGCAGTTGAAGGAGAAATACGACGGCTATCATTTCAGTGAAAATTCGGAGGATGTCTACAATCCATTCAGTCTTATAAAGGCACTCGCATCGCAGAAAATAGGCAACTACTGGTTTGATTCCGGCACGCCCACCTACATAATAAAGCTTCTGCAGAAGTACAACGTCGGCTTGCGCGACATTTCGGGTCAGGATGCGAGTGTAGACGACTTCGACGTGTCGCCCGAGAACATGACGTCGGCCCTGCCGCTGCTCTATCAGAGCGGCTACCTCACCATCAAGCACTACGAGCCAGCCATTGGCCTCTACACACTTGGCTATCCAAACGAAGAGGTGCGGCTCGGCATGATACGCTCGCTTGCAGCCAACTATCTTGTCCCGTCCTCGGGCACTAACAGCAGCTTCGTGATAAAATTCGTGAAGGCCATATTTGCCGACGACATGGAGCAGGCGCTTACGCTGATGCGTGCCTATCTTGCCGGAGTGTCCTATCGCCTCGCCAACAAGACAGAGCGCGACGTGCAGACCATTTTCTATCTGCTTTTCTCGCTCGTCGGAGCTTATGTGAAAGTGGAGGAGGAGAGTTCGCACGGACGTGCCGACGTGGTGATAACGATGCCATCGGTGGTGTATGTCATGGAGCTGAAGTTCGACGGCTCTGCCGACGAGGCACTGAAGCAAATAGACGACAAGGGCTATCTCGTGCCCTATACAGCCGACGGCAAAAGGCTCGTGCGGGTAGGAGTAAGCTACAGTAGCAAGGAGCGCACCATCACAGAGTGGAAAATATCAGAATAGACAGAGCTAATGGCTATAATCACAATCGATACACTGGCAGCACCGGGAGTTGAGGTGTACGCCAATCTTACAGAACGACAACTCCGCCAAGGCAGTGCCGGCAGTGGCAGCCTCTTCATCGTGGAAAGCCCAAAGGTAATAATGCGCGCGCTCAATGCTGGCTACGAGCCGTTGTCGCTGCTTTGCGAGCAGAGGCACATTGAGGGCGACGCTGCCGACATCATCTCGCGTTGCGGCGACATTCCCGTGTATACGGGCAGCCGCGACCTGCTCGCAAAGCTTACGGGCTATGTGCTCACACGCGGCGTGTTGTGCGCAATGCGCCGACCCGGCACGCGCAGCGTGGAGGATGTGTGCCGAGAGGCAAGCCGCGTGGTAGTGATCGACGGCGTGGTGGACGCCACGAATGTCGGTGCCATATTCCGTTCGGCTGCAGCCCTTGGCATCGACGCGGTGCTGATGACCCGCACGTCGTGCGACCCGCTCAACCGCCGTGCGGTGCGCGTGTCGATGGGCAACGTGTTCTCCGTGCCTTGGACATGGCTCGACGGCCCAGTGCAGACGCTTGACAAGATAGGCTTCAAGACCGCCGCCATGGCACTGACCGACCGCTCGGTGCCTATCGACGACCAGGCATTGTTGAGCGAGCCGCGCCTCGCCATAGTCATGGGCAACGAGGGCGACGGCTTGCCGCAGCCGACCATCGACGCAGCCGACTATGTGGTGCGCATACCGATGGCACGTGGCGTCGACTCGCTCAATGTGGCAGCGGCAGCAGCCGTGGCTTTCTGGCAACTTAGAATAAAATAATCAACATATAAATATGAAGCATTTGAAAATAGGATACCTTCAGCAGCACAATGTGGCTGATACCAAGGCGAACATCTTGCGCTTGGCTGAGGGCATAAAGGATTTGGCAGAGCGCGGCGCTGAACTCGTCGTGCTACAGGAGTTGCACAATTCGCTCTATTTCTGCCAGGTGGAGGACGTGGACAATTTCGACTTGGCAGAACCAATCCCTGGTCCTTCGACAGATTTCTTTGGAGCAGTAGCCAAGGAGTGTGGGGTGGTTATCGTCACATCGCTCTTCGAGCGTCGCGCACCGGGCTTGTACCACAACACAGCCGTGGTTATCGACAGCGACGGCACCATAGCCGGCAAGTACCGCAAGATGCACATCCCCGACGACCCTGCCTACTACGAGAAGTTCTACTTCACTCCTGGCGACCTCGGATTCCATCCCATACAGACCAGCGTCGGCAAACTTGGTGTGCTCGTATGTTGGGACCAATGGTATCCAGAGGCAGCTCGACTCATGGCCCTTCAGGGAGCCGAGATTCTCATCTACCCCACAGCCATAGGCTATGCCGCCAGTGACACGGAGGACGAGCAGCAGCGTCAGCGCGAGGCTTGGACGACAGTGCAGCGCGGACATGCCGTGGCCAACGGACTGCCCGTCGTGTCGGTAAACCGCGTAGGCTTCGAGCCCGACCCGAGCGGCCAGACCGAGGGTATAGAGTTTTGGGGTTCGTCGATGGTTGTCGGACCGCAGGGTGAGATTCTCTATCGCTCGTCAGCCGACGAGGAAGAGAGCATCATTGCTGAGGTGGATCTTGCCCACAGTGAGGACGTGCGCCGCTGGTGGCCTTTCCTTCGCGACCGCCGCATCGACGAGTATGGCGACATTGTGAAGCGTTTTATTGATTGACGATTGACGTAGGCAATGTGCTACAATTGCCGTCTGCTATTCTCCATCGTTTTTGAACGGATTGTGCATCCTGCTCGAGAGAATTGTGTAGACGGCTGCAATCAATATAGTAAGTGCATACATGGCTACTGTCAGTGAGAAGAACTGGCGGTAGCCTATGTTTTTTTGTAGAAGTCCGGTAAATAGATTGACTGCCATTACTGTCAGCGCAATAAGCGCGAGTGTTAGCGAATGGCGCAATGAGGAGCCTTTGTCTGTGAATTCAAATTGGCGCATCACGGATGAGTAGGCAGTTAAGCCAATGCCAAAGGAAAAATATCCTCCAAACAACGCAGTGCATACAAGGGCAAGCGACGCGGAAGTGTTGCTGCTGAGATAGAGTGTTGCTATGCCATGGCAGCAGAGCGTCAGAGCCATTGGCAGAACGCAATAGCGCGTGCCGAGTCGACGCATGGCCTTGGAGGCAATGGTTATGCCCGCTGCCATCGCTATGACAGCTATTGTGCCAAATGCGAGTCCAAACTCCTGCGGAGCGAGTCCAAGTCCGCCATTGTGTGGAGCGTCAACGATGAACAGCGGCAAGACAATGGAAAGAAAAACTTCGGGAAGGATGAAGATGATGCCGAAGAGCAGCATGAAATGGTTGCGCCAGCCTTGAAGAGTGGCCTTCACAGCCGCTTTCAATTCGCGCGGGTGTAGCCCAAAGAGGTCTTTCTCCTCAGCCCAAGGGCGTTTGCCTCCTGGAAGGAAGATGCTATGCCATAGCCAAAGGAAGAATTCAACTCCTGCCATGATGTAGAAGACGAGGCTCCACGAGTAGCGCACGTTACGCGTCACCACTTCCATGTTGCCGGCAAGCATTGGCAGTGTACCTATTCCGAAGAGTGCCGCGAAGCATCTGAAGAGCAATGCCCAATAGTGTTGCCGCGGATTTGTCTCGATGGTGTCGAGATAGAAACGTTGTGTGGCTATGTTGTAGAACACTCCTGCCGTAACGACGAACGGCATAAAACAGAGCACTCCTTGCAGCCAATAGCCAGTGGGGAGCGTAAAGGCTATTGCCCATATGGAGAGGGCAGAGATGAACTCCGCCGAAAGAACCCACACCTTTGTTGTGTCATGGAAGTAAGTCACGGCTGTCTCCAGCAAAGGGCGCAACACTATAGGCAAGCACAATAGCGCAAGGTAAAGCGTGGTTTGCGCCATGTTGACCCCATAGCGGCGCAGCATAAGCATGGTCAACACAAAGACAGACAGTAGCATCCCGTCGCCGAATAGCAGCGACGGAAACCACGACCAACGCAGGCGTTTCGATGGAAGCTTGTATGTGGAATTGTCTGTCATGATAAATAATCTTCTTTCGTGTTGCAGATTTTTCTTATTCCGTATTATTTCTTTTTCCCGAATTCCGGGTCAATCTTGAGAAATGCCGTCACGAGGAACGTGACAAGGCAGCATGCCATGACGATAATGAAGAACAGCCGATAGCCAACGATGTCCTTCAGATAGCCCGACACCATGCCCGGCAGCATCAGTCCGAGATAGGATATGCCGGTACAGATGGAATAGTGCGACGTGCGGAACTTGCCTTGGCTGTAGAACAGCATGTAGAGCGTGAGCACGGTGAAGCCGAGTCCGTAGCCAAACTGTTCGATGAAGAGGCAAGACGACACCACCCACAGATTGGCGTTCAGGCTGTAGCTAAGGTATATGTACACGACATCGGGCAGCGTTATGGCGCACACCATGGGCCAAAGCCATCGCTTCATGCCGTCGTGGCTGACGAGCACGCCACCGATGATGCCGCCGAGCAGGAGTCCGACAAGACCTACCGTGCCCTGCGCCAGTCCGTATTCTTCAGGTGTCAAGCCGAGTCCGCCTTCTGTGACCGGACGCATAAGGAAGGTCTTCGTCATTGTGTTGAGCAGTGCCTCCGGGAAGCGGTAGAACAGTAGGAAGAGCATCACAAACACAGTCTCCCTCGTTCCGAACTTGCAGAAGAATGTCGCTATCATCTTTCTCAGTTCTCCAGCAACTTCTCCGATGCTCTTGTCCGACCCCGTGTCTTCTTTCGGGTATGGCATTATGCGGCAATGGTAGAGCCAAATGCCAATGAACAATGCTGCAAGTCCATAGAATATCAGCGTCCATGTGTATACAACCGACAACTTGAAGTGGTGTTCAAGGATGCCTGCGAGCGACACGAGCGCGCCATTGACGAATATTACGGCAAGGCGGTAGAAAGTGTTGCGCAGTCCGACGTATTTGGCTTGGTTGTGCTCATCAAGTTCTATCATGTAGAAGCCGTCGGCGGAAATGTCGTGAGTGGCGCTGGCGAAAGCCATAGCGAAGAGGAAGAACATCGTGCCCTGAAACCAAAATGCGGTAGGCAGGGTGAAAGCTATGCCTGCCAAGGCACTGCCCATGAGCAGCTGCATAGCGAGCACCCACCAGCGCTTTGTCTTCAAGAGATCGATGAACGGACTCCATAGAGGCTTCACAACCCATGGAAGGGCGAGCCAGCCCGTGTAGAGTCCTACTTCCGCATCGCTTAGCCCCATCTGCATGTACATTACTATTGAGAGGGCAGTGACGATGACGTTAGGCAGTCCTTCTGCGAAATATAGTGTGGGTATCCATGCCCACGGGTTTCGATTTCTCATTTGTAGATTTTCTTTATTTCCGCGCCACGGTAGTAGTGGAGCAAGATGTTGTCGTAAGAGTAGCCTTTGGCGCCCATAACGGCAGCACCAATCTGACAGAGTCCGACACCATGTCCCCATCCGGCACCCGTCAGGCGGAACATTTGCGGCACACCGTCCTCGATGTTGTCTTTATCCACGACGAAGGCGCTGCTGTAGAGATGGCTTTCGCTGAGGGCGCGGCGTATCTCAAGCTCTTTTCCTATAGTGAAGGTGCGCTCCGAGCCAACTATCTTCAAGCGACAGATGCGTCCGCTGCGTCCGCGCTCCAAGGGTACAATATCAATGATGTCGCCGAAATCCATCTTCAGCTTGTTGGAGATGAGCGTCTTCAGTTGCTCTTGAGTGTATGTTACGTGCCAACGGTAGAAGTCGGTGGTCTCCTGGTCATAGTCGTTGAGTACTTCAGAGAGTATGCGGCTGTCGTTGGTGTTGCAGAAGGCTTCGGGAGCCGTTCGTATCCAGCGTTCGGCGTTAGCCTCTATCGTAAGGTCGGGCAAATTGTCGGTGGTACCTGCCTTTATGTCTTTTCCTGCTATGCCCGATGGTATGTCGCGCACGGCGGACAGATATGGCTTCTTGATGTTTTCCCAGCAATACTGGAATTCTTCCGTAATTCCTCCGCAGCACTTGGAGAAGCGCGCGTCGCAAATCTCGCCGTTGTCCATAAGTATTTGTCCGCGAGTGGCGTGAATGGCCTGTGCCACGTGTTGACTCGTGGCCTTTGTTATGCCCTGATAGCGTTGGCAGTGGTCGTCGGCGCAGACGTCGAAAATGGTATGATCCTCGCGGTCGTACCATTTTATAAGTTCGTCATCCTTGCGTATGAAGGAGAAGAAGCCGTTGCCTCCTGTGCCAGAGTGCTGCTTGCGTCGCTGTTCCATTTGTGAAAGTAGCCAACTGCGTGATATCACGGCGTGTGCCTTCAGCAGTTCAATGCTTGACGTGGCACTCATCTCGCTTGATATGACGCTTTCCAAATATGACTCTACTGGCAACTCATTGATGGCGCACACCTTGTCGGAGTCGACAACGAGGCGCAGCGTACCGAGGAAGGTCTGCGTCTCTTGGCGTTCCCAATGGAAGTTGACACCGATGGTGACATCGTGCAAGGAGAAGGAAGCGTCTGCCGATTGCGGATGGAACGTCAGTTCACGGTATTGGTTGCCGTTCCACAATATGCCGCCTTCATGAAACTCTACGACCTGCTCGCCCTCAATGAGGTTGCCTTTTGCCATGTAAGGCTTGTTGAGAGAGAAAGAAATTTTAGCGCCGCTGACAATGCCTACAGACACAGACGGCTGCTTGCCAGAGAAGTGGCTGTCTTGTGCCAACATCCCTTCTGAGCGCGAACGGAGCTTTTCGAGGGTCTCGGTAAACTCTGCGGGCTGCATGGCACATTCTTTTAAGATGCCGAGTGCTTCATCTGGAGTTATGCGCTCGAAGTCCTCCTTGCGTGGCGTCACGATGAAGCCCGACATGTCGAGAGCTCCTGGACTTACCATACGCTTGGCGTCGCCGTCGCAGAAGTAGCAGTCTGGACGGTGCTTGCTGCGTGGAATGACGACAGAGATGTAAGCCGTCTCGTCGTGCCATGCCACGATGTTCATCATCGGTTCAGTGTCGCCGCCGTGCATTGGCAGAACTGTGTAGAGCGCGCGGAAGAGTTGTTCGCCTGTCAAGGCGTCGTTGCTGCGTATTACGAATAGAGGAATGGCGGCCCCTTTTGCAATTGCTATGCTGCCTTTTCCGTCCTTTTCGATGATTACGTCAAGGTCGCGGCTTAGGCGTGCCCAGTCGTTCTGTAGTGGAAGCATACCGGAGCAAATCGCCTGGAAGTGCATGTGGTCGGGGGCCGATGCCCCACATTTCGGACCATTGTAGAAGACGGTGAGCGTTGGGTAGGCGTCGAGCAAGCGATAGATTTCCCCGTAGTTCATGCCGATGCTTTGTGGGCGGTGGGCCTTCAATGGGATAGTGAAGTGTTGCGGCATTATGGGGTAGGGATTAACGAGAAGCGTGAAGTTGCGGTCTACCTGCTTCTGCATCTGCTCCTTTGGTCGGTTTTGTTCGCATAGGAAGCATGGACGCTTGGCGATGGTCTTCTTGTCGATGCTCGCTCCAGTGGAAACCATGCGTGCTGGGTTGAATTGCAGTTTCAGAGTTGTTTCCCCACACGACAATTCGCGCGTCTTCACGTTTTGCAGGTCGCGGAAATGTTGTCGGGCGTCAGCCCAAATCTCAAGCTGCCTGTTGAAGAAGCGTTGGAGTGAACTGTCGGCAGCCGTGTCTTCCGACTTTCCCTCGGAGAGCTGCTGTCGTGCGGAAATCTCCAAGGAGCGCAGGCGGTCTTTGTAGACATTGTTGGCATTTTGACGCTCGATGCTAAGAGCAGCGTCGCTGTTGCCGTCCCATCGGCGGCAGAGGTAAAGTTCGTCGAAGATGCGTCCTATTCTATACTTGCGGCTGAAAGTCAATCCCAGGGCATAGTCCTCGCCGTAGCTCGTGTTTGGAAACTGTATTTGCCGGAGTATTGGTGTGAAGAAGGCGCGTGGCGCTCCCAAACCGTTGATGCGCAATGCGTTGTTAGGTCCGTTGAGATCAGTCCATTCCTTATGGTCGATTAGTCCGGGAGGAAGTGTCTCAAGGGCGAAGTTGCACATGCGGTAGCTGCCGACAATCATGGCTGCCCCTTGTCGGTGAAACTCGTCAACGATGCGCTGCAGAGTATGAGGTGACGAGTAGAGGTCGTCGCTGTCGAGTTGCACGGCAAAGCGTCCGCACCGTGCGTCGTCGATGGCAACGTTCCAGCATCCGCCAATGCCAAGGTCGTGGCGTTCGGGGATGATGTGTACAAGGCGGCGGTCTTTGGCGGTAATCGTGGCGAGGATGCTTGTGGTAGTGTCAGTTGAGTGGTTGTCGACGACGATGACGTTGTATTTGAATGTAGTCTTCTGCGAAAGTGCAGACTTCACGGCGTCGGCAATGGTCTTCTCGCGGTTGCAAACGGGGATGACTACAGAAGCTTCGAACGTGAAGTCTTGCTCGCTAAAGTCTGGTCTTGAGTAATGGGAAGTGTCTACGGTGGCGCCGATGTGCTCAAGATGCTTCGTTGCAGCCTGCTCCATTTCCACTTGTACGTCGCGGTTGCGTGGGTTTACATAGTCGAATTGCCGTTCGCCGCTTTTTCGGCTGTCTGTCTCCACTTGCGTGTAGAGAAATTCGTTGATGTGGAAAATCTGCGCTTTTCTGCTTATGAAGAGTCGCAGATCGTAGAATCCTGCCCATTTATAGTCGGCGAGAGGTTGCTGTGTAGCGTAGGCATGTAGAAGTGAAGAGCGTATGAGAACGAGCTGTCCAAAGTCGAAGTCGTCGCGTATGCTTCCCGTTTGGTAGTCAATTGTTGGGTGCTTCGTGACGCTGCCGTCCGCTTTCTTCACGTAGCTGTCAGCGTAGACGAGTCCTGCACCACTGTCGGCTGCCACGCGAAGCAACCTTTCAAGGGCGTGCATGCCGAAGTCTACAGGCGTGGCTTTAAGACTAAGGAGAGTGTACTCGGCGTCGGCATTGCGCTCTATGTCGAGTATGGTCTGTGTAGAGGTCAGACTATTGATGTGCATTATTGTGCAGTCGTCAGCAGACTGTAGCTCTTTGTCGGAGGTTTTATTGCTGTCCACGAGCAGGTTGATATGCTGTATGGTCTTGCTTTGCCTTAGAGTCTGAAGCGTTTCGTCGATGGTGTCGACATTGCTGCAAGGCAAAAAGCAGTCAATCTTTTCTCTCATATAATATATATAATGTGTAAGTAGACGCTTGATTAGTGTCTGTTAATTTGTTTTGTACAAAATTACAGAAAATATTGCGCATAACGTCATTGCTTCATGAAAAGTTTTTGTTATGGCGAATATTCTTTTAACATTCATCTGCACAAAATGCGCTCTTTGTGCAAATTATATGCACAAAGAACAACGCAATGTGCATTTTTAAAGGCTTATATTTGGCTGCCTAACATAAAGTTATTACTTTTGCACATTGGAATTTTACAATAATTTATATTATATGAGTTTGAAAATTGTTGTACTTGCCAAGCAAGTACCCGACACACGAAACGTCGGTAAGGACGCCATGACAGCCGAAGGCACCGTCAACCGCGCCGCCCTTCCGGCTATCTTCAATCCTGAAGATCTTAACGCGTTGGAGCAGGCTCTGCGCTTGAAGGAGCAGAACCCTGGCTCAACAGTAGGAATATTGACAATGGGTCCTCCACGTGCGGCAGAGGTAATCCGTCAGGGTCTCTACCGTGGCGCTGACACTGGCTGGCTGCTCACCGACCGCTTGTTTGCTGGTGCCGACACGCTCGCCACTTCTTACGCTCTTGCTACAGCAATCAAGAAGATTGGTGACGTAGACGTAGTTATCGGTGGTCGTCAGGCTATCGACGGCGACACAGCTCAGGTTGGTCCGCAGGTGGCTCAGAAGCTCGGTCTTTCGCAGGTTACCTACGCCGAAGAAATCACCAAGTGTGAGAATGGCAAGCTCACCATCCGCCGCCACATCGACGGAGGCGTGGAGACCGTTGAGGCTCCTATGCCGCTCGTTGTCACCGTTACCGGCTCTGCAGCTCCCTGTCGCCCTGCCAACGCTAAGCTCGTTATGAAGTATAAGCGTGCCACGGCTCCCATGGAGCGCAAGGCAGAGGACAAGTACAACTATCTCTACGAGGAGCGTCCTTACCTCACGCTCAACCAGTGGACTGTTGCCGATGTAGACGGCGACCCGCAGCAATGTGGTCTCAGCGGCTCGCCTACTAAGGTGAAGGCCGTGAAGAACATCGTGTTCCAGGCTAAGGAGAGCAAGACACTCACAGGCAGCGACGCCGACATCGAGGGTCTGATAAAGGAATTGTTGGACGAAAAGATTATTGGATAAATTTGAATTTTGAGTTTTGAATTTTGAGTTTTGAGTTGGTGCGCTTTGCGCATTGTGAATTATTCAATTTTTGAATTGGATAGATTTATGATATAGAAAAATGAAAACTCAAAACGAAAATCTCAAAGAATGTACGTCTGTATGTTGGCTATTCATAAAAATAAAAAAGTCAAAAATCGCAGGTGTAGCCGAGAATAATTCAAAATTCCTAATTCAAAATTCCTAATTCAGAATAGATTATGAACAACGTATTTGTATATTGCGAGATAGAAGGCACTCACGTTCAGGAAGTGTCTCAGGAACTTCTCACCAAGGGACGCAAACTCGCCAACCAGCTCGGCGTCGACCTCAACGCTATCGTTGCAGGTACTGGCATCAAGGGCAAGGTGGAGGATCAGATTCTTCCTTACGGTGTCGACAAGCTTTTCGTGTTTGACGCCGATGGACTCTTCCCCTACACATCGGCTCCACATACCGACATACTCGTGAACCTCTTCAAGGAAGAGAAACCGCAGATTGCGCTCATGGGTGCAACCGTAATTGGTCGCGACCTCGGTCCTCGTGTGTCCTCATCCCTCACAAGCGGCCTTACAGCCGACTGTACGGAGCTTGAGATTGGTGACTACGACGACAAGAAGAGCGGTACTCACTACGACAACCTGCTCTATCAGATTCGTCCGGCATTCGGCGGCAACATCGTTGCCACCATCGTCAATCCCGACCATCGTCCGCAGATGGCTACAGTGCGCAGCGGCGTGATGCAGAAGGCTCTCTACGAGGGCAAGGCAAAGGGTGAGGTTGTATATCCGGAGGTTGCCAAGTATGTGCCTACTGCTGACTTCGTAGTGAAGGTGCTCGACCGCCACGTTGAGGCTGCCAAGCACAACCTCAAGGGTGCTCCTATCGTTGTGGCTGGTGGCTACGGCGTAGGCTCGAAGGAAAACTTCGACCTTCTCTTCCAGCTTGCCAAGGAACTCCACGGCGAGGTGGGCGCAAGCCGCGCAGCAGTTGACGCAGGCTGGGTTGACCACGACCGCCAGATTGGTCAGACTGGTGTGACCGTTCATCCGAAGGTGTACATCGCCTGCGGCATCTCAGGACAGATTCAGCACATCGCCGGTATGCAGGACTCCGGCATCATCATCTCCGTCAACAGCGACCCGGACGCACCAATCAACAAGATTGCCGACTACGTCATAACGGGAACGGTCGAGGAGGTGCTTCCGAAACTGATTAAATATTATAAGGCAAATAACAAATAAGTAGTTAAGAATTCAGAAGTTAAGAAGTTAAGCCATTTGCTTTTATGGGACAAACTTTTCAAAACATACTTGCATGGCAGAAGTCATATGATTTTGTCTTGAGTGTATATAAATGTACTCAGAATTTCCCTGTCTCAGAGAAATTTGGATTGGTTTCTCAATTTCAAAGAGCGGCAGTTTCTATTGTTGCGAATATAGCAGAAGGCTATAAGAAATTGAGCAAGGCTGATAAACTTCGCTTTATGAATATATCACAAGGTAGTTTGGAAGAATGTAGATGCTATGTTATCCTGTCTAAGGATTTAGGATACATTGACTATGAAACTTATGACATTATGATTGCAAAGATAGAAGAATCAAGTAAACTTCTTAATGGATATTGCAAGGCTATAGTAAATACAAATTATAGTGGCTCTATATAATGTACATATGGCTTAACTTCTGACTCCTTAACTTCTTAACTCCTCAAAAGAAAAGAAAACATGGCCAACTATTATACAGACCATCCGGAGTACGAGTTCTATCTGAACCATCCGGAAATGAAGCGCGTCGTTGAGCTCAAGGAGCTTGGCTTCGCCGACAAGGACAAATATGAGGACGCGCCCGTCGACTTCGAGGACGCCATCGAGAACTACAAGCGTGTGCTTGAGATCACCGGCGACATCGCCGCCAACATCATCGAGCCTAACTCTGAGGACGTAGACCTTGAGGGTCCGCACCTCGTAGACGGTCGCATGCACTATGCATCGAAGACCTACGAGAATCTCGACGCCACACGCAAGGCTGGTCTCTGGGGCCTGTCTATGCCGCGCCGCTACGGTGGCTTGAACATGCCTATCACTCCCTACTCAATGGCTTCGGAGATTGTTTCATCGGCCGACGCCGGCTTCCAGAACATCTGGTCGCTCCAGGACTGTATCGAGACTCTCTACGAGTTCGGCTCAGAGGAGCAGCGCCAGAAGTACATCCCGCGCGTTTGCGCCGGCGAGACCATGTCGATGGACTTGACAGAGCCTGATGCCGGTTCCGACCTGCAGCGCGTGATGCTCAAGGCCACACAGGACGAGGACGGCACATGGCGACTGAACGGTGTGAAGCGATTCATCACCAACGGCGACAGCGACATCCACCTCGTGCTTGCACGCTCAGAGGAGGGCACACGCGACGGTCGTGGACTCTCAATGTTCATCTACGACAAGCGTGACGGCGGCGTGACAGTGCGCCACATCGAGAACAAGCTCGGCATTCACGGCTCACCTACCTGCGAGCTTGTCTACAAGAATGCCAAGGCAGAGCTTTGCGGCTCTACACGCTTGGGACTCATCAAGTACGTGATGGCTCTTATGAACGGCGCACGCCTCGGCATCGCCGCACAGTCGGTTGGTCTCAGCCAGGCTGCATACGAGGAGGCCCTGAAGTATGCCAAGGAGCGCAAGCAGTTCGACACCGAGATCGTGAAGTTCCCGGCTGTCTACGACATGATTGCACGCATCAAGGCAAAGCTCGACGCAGGCCGTTCTATCCTCTACCAGACAGCACGCTACGTCGACATCTACAAGGCTCTTGAGGACATACAGCGCGAGCGTAAGCTCACTCCCGAGGAGCGTCAGGAGCTCAAGAAGTACACTCGTCTTGCCGATGCCTTCACTCCGCTCGCCAAGGGTATGAACTCTGAGTATGCCAACCAGAACGCCTACGACGCCATCCAGGTGCACGGCGGTTCAGGCTTCATCATGGAGTACAAGAGCCAGCGTCTCTATCGCGACGCCCGCATCTTCTCCATCTATGAGGGAACGACACAGCTGCAGGTTGTGGCTGCCATCCGCTACATTAGCAACGGCACCTATCTCGGCATCATCAAGGAGATGCTTGAGCGCGAGGTGAGCGACGAACTGAAGCCGCTGAAGGCTCGCGTAGAGGAGATGGTGAAGCTCTACGAGCAGGCTCTCGAATACGTGAAGGAGGCTCAGGACCAGGAGATGCACGATTTCCTCGCACGCCGTCTCTACAATATGACTTGTGAGATTGTGATGTCGCTCCTCATCCTTGACGACGCCACACGTTCTGCCGAGCTCTTCGAGAAGAGTGCCAATGTTTACGTGCGCATGGCTCAGGCTGATGTAATCAGCGAACACGCTTACATCACCAACTTCATCAAGGAGGATCTCGCAAGTTTCCGCGCTGAATAACTGGGAGAGGGGGCGCCCTCACTCCCGATAGAACTAAAGGGATAGAAAGCGCCTCGTCCCCAGAGAAAATAATTAGGAGAGGGGGTGCCCTCGCCCCCGGTATTGATTAATTTCAACGTATCGGGGGCGAGGGCACCCCCTCTCCCAATTATTTTTTGTTCATCCGACATTTCGAGTGATGTCGAGACAAAACAGAAGTTATTATCCGTGGCGGAGGTATCCGTTACATAAAAACCTCTACAAAACCAAGATATCTCGTTTTTCCAACGGAATTAATGGATACAATTAACGGTTAGTATACGGCATCCGTCATTCTGCTCCGTATAATATCAGCTAATTTATTTTCGTATAATACCGTTAATTTTATCATGCCATATTCCGGATAATCTTAAATTTGTTGTAAATATATAGCATTTTGATGCAACTTTTCCCCATCTCTTGTCGTCAAATCCATAGAAAACGAAAGAAAAAGAAATATATGAACAAGACAATTCTCACAATCGTAGCCGCGTTGACGCTCGCGGCAACCACCCCAGCAACAGCTCAGCGCCATCGCCACACACCGCGCACTACTGCTGTCGCCAATTCCTCAAACGACAAGATGACGGCGGACAACGCCGCACACGACGCCGATGAAGTTGTGGCGTATTCAGACACGACGATGTCTGCCGACAGTTCTTCCGCTCAGTCAGCGTCCAATGTCGACCAATATGACGACAGCGACCGCTACAATCCGAGCCGCTTCAGCGACCCCTTCTCGTGGTTTGCTTTCCTGTGCTCATCGAGTTTCATGGGTGTGCTCATCACGATTTTCATCGTCGCCATTATGCTGCTCTTCCTCTTCATGCCGATTATCATCGTGTTTATTATAATACGCTACATCATCCGTCGCCACAACGACCGCGTACGCCTTGCGGAGAAGGCAATGGAACAAGGCTGTCAACTCTCCGACGAGCAGATGCCGCTCAGCCGCAAGTCGCCCGAATACATGTGGAGGCGCGGTGTGCGCAACGTGTCGATGGGCTTGGGACTTATGCTTCTTTTCTGGTTTCTCAATGCCAATCCGCTCGTAGGCATAGGCGGACTCATTGCCTGCCTCGGTGCGGGCCAGATGTTCATGGTGCGCTACAACTATGACCACAGTTTCGGAAAGAGGAAAAAGGACGATGACTTCGATGTCTTCGATGATGACATCAAGGAAGGTGATTTCAGCAAACATGATGAACAACGCTAACGACGATCTCTCTCTTGTCTCTCAGGCGGCGGTGTTTCATGACCGGCATGCTTTCGGCAAACTGGTCGTGAGATACCAGTCGCCCATAAGGCGCTTCTTCCTCCACCTTACTGCGGGGGATGCGTCTTTGAGCGACGACCTGGCGCAAGACACGTTTGTCAAGGCGTTTCTCAATATTGAGCGTTTCCGCGGAGCGTCTGCGTTCTCCACTTGGCTCTACCGCATCGCCTACAACGTGTTCTTCGACTACACGCGCCGCCATCGGCCAAACGATGACATAGCGCCGACCGAAGCCTTGGAGCACCGATCCTCCGACACCGACCACAACGCGCGCATGGATGTCTACGACGCCTTGCGTAGGCTTGGCGAAAAGGAGCGCACGTGCGTTACGCTCCAGCTTGTCGACGGCTATCCACTGGAAGATATAGCGCGCATCACGGGCATGGCTGTTGGCACGGTGAAGTCGCATCTCTTTCGGGGCAAACAGAAACTCACTACTTTCTTAAAGAACAACGGATATGAAGGAAATGGAAAAAAATAATGAAGGGCAAGAAATGGCAGTGGACGAGCAATTGCTTCACGAATTCTTTGCCCCAAGCAGACGGATGACAATCAGCGACAACGGATTCTCCAGTCGCCTCAGCTCACGCATTGCCCGTGAGATGCCGGAGAGGCAACGTATGGTTTGCAACGCGTGGTCGGTGGTTTGCGCCGTGGTTTGCGTGGCGCTATTCTTCCTCAAAGACGGCATGGAGATGTTGCGCAGTAGCGTTCAAATGACGTTTTCCGACCTCGCGTCCTCCTTCGCCTCAGTCTTCAGCCACGTCGACTTCTCGTCTCTGCTGCCTTCAGCCATGCCTATCTACGCCGTCCCCGTGCTCGTGGTGCTGACACTTATAGCGCTGGGCATGGTTGTGCTTTACGATTTGGCGGAAAACTGACGGCAGGTGGCAAGAGGTTTAACACTTTTCTTGCTTCTATTGAAATCTTTAGCGGCATATTTATTAATGCAAATATAGTACACTGATAGTAAAAAAGTATTACAAAATGATTTTTCAATCTGGAGATTTTGACACTTTGAAAATCGGTGGAGTAGGGTTGAAAAATGCAGATTTTAGTGTGTTCTTGTGTTAATAAATGCCGTCAGGAGGGCATAAATACTGGTTTTTACGCTTGAAAAAAGGCGCTTTAGCCATGCTAAGGTGGCGCTTTAGAGATGGTAAAGTGCCACTTTAGAGATGGTAAAGTGCCACTTTTGAGGAGGTAAAGTGGCACTTTAGAGATGTAGAATTATAATTGCGAAATTCTTTTGTATTACTCGATGAAGAAGTCGAGGTCGTCTTGCGAGTCCTTTTTGTTGCTTTCTTCAGACGGCTTTGGGGCTTTGGGCTGCTCCTTTAGTTTGCCGTCCTTGTCGAACATGCCATAGGTGGTGCGTAGGACGATGAACTCCGTGCGTCGGTTGAGCTGGTTGCAAATCTCCTGCTTGTCCTTGTCGAGCTTGAGTATGTAGTCCTCCGTAAGCACGTCGTTTTCCTTCAGCCACGGGTATTTCTCCGTCAGCTTCTTGCGGATGGTCTTAGGCTTCTCCTTGCCGTAGCCCACGGGCGAGAGGCGGTCGCGTGCGATGCCCTTAGCCGTAAGGTATTCGACGACGCTCTCGGCGCGTCGTTGCGAGAGTCGCTTGTTGTACTCGGCGGAGCCCTTGTAGTCGCAATGTGCAGACAGTTCAATGGTCACGTTGGGATTCTCGTTGAGCAGTTTGACGAGCTCGTCGAGCGCGACGGTCGACTCAGGGCGCAGCGTGGCGCGGTCGAAGTCGTAGAAGATGTTGTCGATGAGCACGGGAGCCGTGATGGAGGCGAGAGGAAATTGCAGAACTGTCTCCTCCGACTCTCCCTTCGGCTTCACCTGCAGCTCCTCCTTATGGTTGAGATATCCCTTGCATGTGGCAAGGAACATGTATTCAACGTTGGGCGTCAGCACATATTCGAACGAGCCGTCGCCCTTCACGTTCACCTTCTTGTTAGTGCCGTCGGAGCCAACGATGTACACCATAGCGGCAGGCAATTCATAGCCGTCTTGCTCGTACACCCATCCCTTGACGCTCTGCAC
Source organism: Prevotella sp. UBA7594 (assembly GCA_002490315.1). GTDB lineage: Bacteria > Bacteroidota > Bacteroidia > Bacteroidales > Bacteroidaceae > Prevotella. Next base: position 36,112 of record DLKG01000003.1, read on the forward strand.
TATCTCCGGATTTTCAAAACTGTAGATTTTGTCCCATCCCCTGCCGTCGTTGCGGTTGGAGGAGAAGAATCCCCTGTTATGTACGCCTTCAAACGTCATGCCGAAGTCGTCGCCCTGCGAGTTGAGCGGATAGCCAGGATGTTCAATCTTGTAGCGTCCGTCCTTGCCCGGCGAGGCGATAAAGATGTCGAGTCCGCCCATGCCCGGGTGCCCATCGCTTGAGAAGTAGAGGTCGCCGTTGGGGCGGAACGTTGGAAACATCTCGTTGCCGGGAGTGTTTATCGGTTCGCCGAGATTCTCCACGCCTCCGAGACCAGTGGCTGTGATGCGTGCGCGCCAGATGTCGAGTCCGCCGAGTCCGCCCGGCATGTCCGACACGAAGTAGATCCATTCGCCGTCGGGCGACACGGCAGGGTGGGCGTAGCTTGAGAGCGTGTCGTTGGTGATTTTCAGTTCCTCCGTCTTTCCCCATGCGGCATCGGCGCGGTTTGACGTAACGATTTGTGCGTAGCGTGGGTAGGAGGGGTCGGTCTGGCATTGCGTGAGATACATCGTGCGTCCGTCGGGCGAGAGGGAGCACGCCCCCTCGTCATAGTCGGTGTTAAGTCCGCCGTTGACCGGTTCTGGCTTCTGCCATTTGCCCTTCTCGTCCTTCTGCGACATGAAGATGTCGGCAGGTTTTGCGCCCGTGATGCCACTCAGTTCGTTGCCCTGCGCGTCGTTGCGTGTCGACGTGAAGTAAAGGATGTCGTGCTGGTCGCCGCCGAGCACGGGGCTGTAGTCGTCGCGTCGCGAGTTGAATAGGTCCATGCGCTTCACCTGATAGCGTGAGCCCTCCTGCTTCCAGCGTGGCGCGTTCTGTGCCGAGAGAAGTCCATTCTTGGCGAGGATGTCGTCGGGCATGGAGTCGAGCACGGCGCGAAACTCCGTTTCCGCCTGCTTGTAGGAGCCGTTCTTGAGCAATTGCCGCGCGTAGAGTAGGCGGTCGTGCGGCGTCGCTTGGTTGTAGCGCACGGCATTGCTGTAGGCAGCGATTGCCTTCTGCGTGGAGTTGATGCGCTCGTTGCAGTATGCCACCTTCAGCGCAATCTGTCCGCGGCGTTCACGCTCCTTAGGAGCGGTGCGCTGATAGGCACGCTTAAACTGCGTCGCCGCGTCGTAGTACTCGCCAACGGCAAGATACTTCTCTCCCTTTTTCAGGTTCTTCTCCACGCCACATGCAGCCATGGAGACGATTGCAGCAACCGCCACGGCCATGGTGGCTGATTTGTATAATGTTCTCTTTGCGTCATTCATAATATAAGGATAACGCCAAACACCCCGTTTTATTGCTTTTAAACATAAAAATACGTAACTTAAGTTGAGCAAGTTTGCAACTTGCTCAACAGTAGACAAGTAGACGAGTAGACAAGTAGACGAGTAGACAAGGAAATATGCCTTTTCTATAGAAAACGTTGTTTACGAGGCTTAAACAGGTATGGCCAATCTCCTTATTTTACTTGTCTACTCGTTTACTGACTGCATGTCGAATACATGAGAAACTTCAATACGTAATTATTAGGAAAATGTATATAACAATACTCTGTTAATTCT
>DLKG01000083.1 GCA_002490315.1 Prevotella sp. UBA7594
AATTAATATACGATGAAAAGAAACATTGCCATAATCCTTGCCGGCGGCGTAGGCACACGCCTCGGCATGTCCACCCCGAAGCAATTCTTCAAGGTGGCGGGCAAGATGGTTGTGGAGCACACGGTGGACGTCTTCGAGCGCAACCCGCGCATCGACGAGATTGCCATCGTGTCCAACCCCGCTCTCATCAACGACTTTGAGAACATCGTGCTGCGCAACAAGTGGCGCAAGGTGAAGAAAATCCTCAAGGGAGGAAAGGAACGCTACGACTCATCGCTCTCCGCCATACGCGCCTACGAGAAGGAGGACGTCAACCTCATCTTCCACGACGCCGTGCGCCCGCTCGTGAGCCAGCGCATCATCAACGACGTCATCGACGCTCTCGGCAAATACAAGGCCGTTGACGCCGCCATCCCGTCTGCCGACACGATTATTGAGGTGGAGGACGACTTCATCAGCCACATCCCCGACCGCTCGCGCCTGCGTCGCGGACAGACTCCGCAGGCTTTCGACATTGCCGTCATCAAGGAGGCTTACGACAAGGCACTGAAAGACCCTAACTTCAAGACCACCGACGACTGCGGCGTAGTCGTCACGTACATGCCGCAGGTGCCTGTCTATGTCGTGCGCGGCGAGGAGAGCAACATGAAGCTCACCTACCGTGAGGACACCTATATGCTCGACAAGCTCTTCCAACTGAAGAACACGGAGCCGGAAGACATCGCGCACGTGAGCGACGTGTTCCGTGACAAGGTAGCAGTGGTGTTCGGCGGCAGCTACGGCATCGGCAAGAACGTGGTGGAGATGCTGCGCGAGAACGGCGCGAAGGTGTTCTCGTTCTCACGCTCGGAAAACCATGTCGACGTGGGACAACGCGACGACGTGGCACGTGCGCTTACCGAGGCACACGAGCAGGTCGGACACATCGACTACGTCGTTTGTACGGCGGGCGTGCTCAACAAGGAACCGCTCAACGCCATGGACTACCAGACCATCCAGACTGCCGTGCAGACCAATTACATGGGCACTGTGAACGTGGCGCTCGAATCCTATCCCTATCTGAAGCAGACGGAAGGCAAGCTCGTCTTCTTCACGTCAAGCTCCTATACCCGCGGAAGGGCTTTCTACAGCATCTACTCTTCCACGAAGGCTGCAATAGTCAATTTCGTGCAGGCTGTGGCACAGGAGTGGGACGGCGACGGCATCAAAATCAACTGCATCAATCCCGAACGTACAAAGACACCTATGCGACAGCAGAACTTCGGCATCGAGCCCGACGACTCGCTGCTCATGCCGGAGAAAGTGGCGGAGGCTACGCTGCGTACCCTGGCTTCCGACTGCACGGGACAGGTGATCGACGTCAGAAGGGCTAACGCATAGTCTTGCTAAAAATTTTTATTTTTCCACTCACATCGTTCGATACGAATGTTCGTAACGTTCGATGTGAGTGCTCATATCATTTGAAATGAATGTTCGTAACGTTTGATATGAGTGTTCATATCGTTCGATACGAACCAACAAAGCATTCGTTTTTCATAATTATCTATGGACTATCTGGAATTATTCAAGCAACAAACCCTACGCCGCGCACAACTAAAGCAACTGTCAATACTTGAGGAAATCGACCGCATCTGCCGCAAACACGGCATCGGCTACTGGCTCGACGGCGGCTCGTTGCTTGGGGCTGTGCGCCATGGAGGATTCATCCCATGGGACGATGACATCGACATTGCCATGACCATCGACGATGCGAGGAAGTTTGCCAGCGTGGCTCCCTTGGAACTGCCCGAAGGACTGAAGCTCCAAACTCCCGCCACTGAGCCTACACGCGAGCCTATAATGAAGGTGCGCGATCTCAACTCGTTTTACGTCGAGGGCAACGAGGACTTCTCCCTACCCTACTCCAAGGGCCTGTTCGTCGACATCTTCCCGATGATTGACTATCCCGACGTGTCAGCCAAGTTCTGCAAGAAATACGGCAAGGGCATGTCGAAATGCTACTCCATCCTCCACCATTCCCATCAGTACTCATGGCGCGCTACAGCCGAACTGTTCTATTTCGGTGCACGCTACGCCTTCTACAAGGCTCTGTGGAAGCTGGCTTTCGCCACACGCAAGAAGGGCACGTTCATGTCAAACGTCCTCATCAACAACGGATATGGCATTATGCACCGACGCGACTCCATCTTTCCACTCTCCACAATAGAGTTTGAAGGCAAGCGCTTCTCCGCGCCTGCCAATCCCGACGCTTATCTGCGCGACCTCTATCGCGACTACATGCAGATACCGCCGAAGGAGAAGCAGAAGGTACATTCCGTGTTCATCATGCCGGAACTGATAAGCTCACGGCAAAGCGAGAAAGGAGAAGACGGGGAAAACCGTTAGCGCAGGAAGCTGAGCAGCCCCATCTGATTGAGGAATATGGCGAGGATGCACAGCGGACACACGAAGCGCACGAGTGCCATGTAGATGCCGAAGCACACGGGACGGAGCGTGCCCCAGTTGGTGAACTCATCCCTGACTGTCTTCCGCGGCACAAACCATCCGAGGAAGATGCACGTGAGGAAGCCTCCGAAGGGCAACAATATCTGACCCGTCAGGAAGTCGAGAAAATCGAAGAGACGCGTGCCCCACAAAGACAGCCACGAACGGTCGCCGAGCGACAACGAACAGAAGGCCCCTATGACGGCGCACGTGACGGTGACGATGCGCGCCGCACCACGGCGCGTGACGTTCAACTCCTCATGGAAGAACGCCGTGCTCACCTCATGCAGCGAGATGAGCGACGTGAGGGCGGCAAGGGAGAGAAGCATGTAGAACATTACAGCCACCACACTGCCCACAAGCGGCATGGCATGAAACGCCTGCTGGAAGACGTTGGGCAACGTGATGAATATCAGCGACGGACCGCTGTCGGGATTGATGCCGACGCTGAACGCCGCCGGGAAAATCATCAGTCCGGCAAGAATGGCTATCATGGAGTCGATGAACACGATGTTGACAGCTGTACGCATCAGATGGGTCTCGCGCGAGAAGTAGCTTGCAAAGGTGCAGAGACATCCCATGCCGATACTCAGCGAATAGAACGACTGTCCCATGGCACCGAGAAAAACTCCGCTGTCCACCTTCGAGAAGTCGGGACGGAAGAGAAATTCTATGCCCTTGCCCGCACCGGGCAACATGCACGAACCTACGACCACTACAAGAAGCAGCACGAAAAGTGTAGGCATCATTGCTTTCGAGGCACGCTCTATGCCGCCGCGCACGCCGCGCACGATGACGAAATGCGTCATCAGAAGTATCGCCACCGTCCACGCCACGGGCAAGAAGGGCGACTGCGAGAAGTCGGAGAAGTAATGGGCAATATAGTCTGGGTCGCCCTTGAGCTGCCCAAGGGCAGAGGCGAAGATGTATTGCAGACACCAGCCTGCAACCACAGCGTAGTAGCCGGTGATGAGAAAGCCGGTCAGCACGCCCATGTAGCCGACGACTCGCCACGAGCCGTGGGTGCCCATACGGGCGTAGGCACGCGCCGTGTTTGCAGCGCCGTGGCGCCCGATGATAAATTCGTTCATCATGCACGGAATGCCGAGCACGACGACACATACGAGATAGATGATGATGAAGGCTGCTCCTCCGTTGTCGCCTGCCATATAGGGGAAACGCCATACGTTTCCGAGCCCGACTGCAGAGCCCGCAGTGGCGAGCACCATGCCGAGCTTACTGCCAAAATTGGTTCTTTCCTGCGTCATTGTTGTTGTGTTTGCTTGTTGTAGAAATTTGTCGAATGTAAATAAAACTCTCTATTCGGCTGCAAAATTATAAATTATTTCCCACTTTTAATCGTAAATTGTAATTAAAGCATGAAATATCTCAAGCATTTGCTAAAATTTTATCCCATATCAAGTTTCTACATACTTATGATATGGATTCTTTGTTTCGCCTCCATCCCCCACACTCCTCTCGACAACGTGCGGCTCATCGACAAGTGGGTACACATAGCCATGTACTGCGGCACATGCGCCACGATATGGCTGGAATATCTCCGTCTGCACAGCTTCAAAAACTGTTCGCCGATACACATCGCGACGCCTGCCGACAAGCCCCCTGTCAGTATGCTACGCCTTCTCCTGCTCGCATGGATTGCGCCAATGCTTATGAGCGGACTCATAGAGATTCTCCAGGAATACTGCACGGGCGGCAGGCGCAGTGGCGACTGGCTCGACTTCGCCGCCAACTCCATCGGCGCCACGCTGGGCAGCATTATCGGCGCAGTGGTGATGGAGGTGAAGAAGCGGAAAGCCTGACGCATCATCAGGAAAGCGTCAGCGTCTGGTCGCAGTAGTCGAGCACGGCAGGGCGATGGGTGATGAAGATTACCGTGCGGCAGTTGTCGGCAAGGAGATTGCTGAGGAGGCGGCGCTCCGTCTCTGCGTCGAGGGCAGAGGTGGCTTCGTCGAAAATCATGATGGAGCGGTCGCGCAGCAGTGCACGCGCAATGGCGATACGCTGCGCCTGTCCCTCGGAGAGTCCGCCGCCCTGCTCGCCGCAGAGCGTCAGCAGTCCGTTGGGCAATCGGAGCACGAAGTCGGCACAACTGCGTCTGAGAGCGTCCTCCATCTCCTCGTCGGTGGCGTCGGGCTTGCCAAGCAGCAGATTGTCGCGTATGGAGCCGCTCATGAGCGTGTTGCCCTGTGGCACGTAGACGAAATTGCAACGCATAAGTGGAGAAAGAAGCTTCTCGCCATGGCTGTCGTACATCACGATGCGCCCGTCCTGCGGGCGCATGAGAGCAAGGAGCAAGCGCACGAGTGTGGTCTTTCCGGCCCCAGTCTCGCCGAGTATAGCCGTAGCGGTGCCCGGTCGGAAATCGAAGGACAGATGATTGATGACGTCGCGCGTGCCGTCCTCGTAGCGGTAGCTCACGTCGTCGAGGCGCAAGCCGCACGGAGCGTCGAAGCGTATGGGGTCGCCAGAAGGTTCAAGGGGCTCTTCCTCCAGTTCCATGAGGCGCTCCGCCGCCGTGAACACTGACACGAATGCAGGCGCGAGCTTCGTCAGACTACGCGCAGGCGACTGTATGCGGTTGACGAGTTGCAGAAATGCCGTCATGCCGCCGAACGTCAGCGAGCCTGCAGCCATGCGCACGGCAGCCCAAAGGAAGGCTATGAGATAGCCAAGCGCGAAGCCGAAGTTGAGCACAAAATGGGAGAATACGGAGAAACGCGTGCGCCTGACGACATTGTGGCGCAACTGCGCCTGTGTAGCCTCCAGACGTGCGACACAAGCAGAGCATGCCTCGAGCGTCTTCACCACCATGCGATGCTGTATGGTTTCCTGCATGGTAGCCTGCACGCGACTGTCGGAATCGCGCACCTCGCGTGTCAGCCTTCTCATCTGCCGCATGTAAATCTTGCTGACGGCAAGAAAAAGCGGTATCATGATGACGAGTATCACGGCGAGCACCTTGTCCATGGCGAACATGCAGGCGAAGGCGCCCACAAACATCACAACGACAGAGAGCGTGTTGGGGATGGTCTCCGTGAGAAACGTGACGACGCTCGAGACGTCTATCTCCAGACGGTTTAGCACGTCGCCGGAGTGATGGCGCTCACGACTGTGCCACTCTGCCTGCAACACTCTTGCGAGCATCGCCTGCTGCATACGGTTTTGCGCCCTTATGCCGAGAATGTTGCGCACCCATACACCGGAGATGCTGCATCCGAAGCCAAGGAGAATGAGTGCGCCCATCGTCGCCACAGCCCAATAGATGGAGCCTTGCGCCACGCCCGATGCCACGTCGATGGCGTGCTTCACAGCCCACACCTGGGCAAGACTCAACACAACGTCGGCAATGCCGATGGCGGCGTTGAGCACTGCCTGCAGCCTGTTGCCGCGCCATGCCGCCCAGAGCCAGCGGAGCACACGCGAGGCGGGATACTTTGATTTTTGTTTATATAGTTTCATTCTTTTCCTTTTAAGTGCAAGCATTGAGATGAGCCTCAACGTTTGTCGGCTCCCCACATCATCTTCTCCCTAAGCGAAGAGAAGTAGCGGCGGCCGTTTGGCTTCACGATGAGCGTGGCGAATGGTGCCTTGCGGATGGTGACGGCGGTGCCTTCGTGCATGGTGTAGCTGCGGCCGTCGACAGCCACGAGGAAGTTGTGGGAGCGCGATTCCACCTCAAGGCGCACTGTGCTGCTGTCGGAGATTACCACGGGACGGATGTTGAGACTGTGCGGAGCGACGGGCGTAAGGCAGAGGGTGCTCGTCTGCGGCACGATGATTGGGCCGCCGTTGGACAGGGAATAGGCTGTGGAGCCGGTGGGCGTGGTCACGATGAGACCGTCGGCCTGATAGTTGACAAGGAAAGAGTCGTCGATACACGTGCGGATGCTTATCATGGCAGCGATGTCGCGCTTCAGCACGGCGATGTCGTTGAGGGCATAGTGGCAGCCCTCGAAGTCCTCACCGTCGGTGACTATCTCTATTGCCGTGTGGCGCTCCGTCGTGTAGTCGCCTGCGATGATGGCGGCAAGTGCCGTCTCCACCTCGCCCGGCAACACGTCGGCAAGAAATCCGAGACGCCCCATGTTGATGCCCACGACGGGTATCGACTTGCTGCCGATGCGCACTGCCGTCTTCAGAAACGTGCCGTCACCACCCATAGAGATGGCGTAGTCGGCACTGAAGTCGTAGCCGTCGAACACTCCGGTGTCGCCGAGGTCGAGATGCTGCTCCGCTACAAGGAAGTCGCGGAACGGACGGTCGAAAATCACGCGCGCGCCTTGCGAGTGCAGGAAGGCGAGAGCTTTTGTAAGCGGTGTCAACTTGCGGGGCTGGAAGGTGTTGCCGAATATGGCGAATGTCATTTGCTTGCTCATCGTGCGAAAGTGTATTAAAAAAAGAAGAGGATGTATCATGAGAAATTCTGATACACCCTCTTCGTGTTGTTGTAGGGACGATCGGGCTCGAACCGATGACCTCTGCAATGTGACTGCAGCGCTCTAAACCAGCTGGGCTACGCCCCTATTAGCTTAGCGACCGCTAAATTACTGCTTTTTTCAGAAACTGCAAAATATTTGCGAAGTTTTTTTACTGATTGTCTGCCGCTACCTTCTTCGGACCTCTCACGCGCTCCGATGCGGAGAGGCCGCTGCGTATCTCGATGTTGATACCGTCGGAGAGACCCGTCTTCACCTTGCGGCGCTCGTAGGTCTTCTTCTCGCCAGTGCCCTTTATGACATAGACATACGTGTCATTACCCTCAAACTCTATGGCGCTCTCCGGCACCGACAGCACTCCCCGAGCCTCAGCAAGCACTATCTCGGCGTTGGCGCTGTAGCCGCTGCGTATCTTGCTGCCGCTCTCCGGAAGGCTGACGGCGGCTTTTATCTCAAACTGGTTGGCGCCGTTCTGGTCGGTGGCCTTAGGCGATATGTACTCCAGATGCGCATCGAACTTCAAGTCTTGCAAGGCACCTATCGTGATTTTCATCGTCATGCCCGTCGTAAGACGCCCAACCTCCGTCTCGTCGATGTTGCCGCGGAAGATAAGGTCGTGCATGTTGGCGACGGTGGCGATGGTCGTACCGTCGTTGAATGTGTTGGCGAGAATAACGGAGTTGCCCACCTTCACCGGTATGTCGAGGATGAGACCGGTCACCGTGGAACGCACGAGCGTTGACGACTGCGAGGCATTGGAACGCGACACACCGTCGCGCACCACCTCAAGATTTTCCTCCGCCGCCTTCACTTCCTCACGAGCCTGTCGAAGAGTCTGCGCAACCTTGTCGTACTCGTCGGCTGCGACGAGACCCTTGTCGAAGAGCGTCTTCTCGCGCTCGTAGTCGGTCTGTGCCTGCTTGGCGTTGATACCTGCAAGGCGTAGGCGCGCCTGCGCTGAACTTAGCGACCCCATGTCGGGAATGACCTTCACCTTGGCAATCACCTCGCCCTCCGTAACGGTCTCGCCAGCCTGCTTCAGCAGTTCGGTGATGATACCCGAAATCTGCGGCTTGACGTTCACCTCGTTGCGTGGCTCTATCTTGCCCGTGACGACAGTGGTCTTGCGTATGTCCATGCGCTTTGGCGCAAACTCGTCGTACTCCACGGGTTGCGGCTGCGACTTGATGTAGAGGAACACGAAGGTTCCTATGAAAACGACGGCAACGAGTGCCATGAGGATGTACTTGAAATAGCGTTTCATTGCGTATTCTTTGATTTTTAAATTTCTACTTTCGATAACTTCCAATAACTTCCGATAACTCTACTCGTCTCTCATGGCATCTACCGGCTTGATACGCATTGCTCTAATGGCAGGCGCAAGTCCGGCAAGTACTCCGAGCACTGAGAGCATCACCACGGCACCGACAGCCGTCCAGAAGTCAATCTGGAAGTGGGCGGAGACAATGCCGTCGGACGTGTTTGCCATCTCCAGAGCCTGCAGGATGACAACGACGAAGAGTATGCCGCTCATTCCCGCGACAGCCGTAAGCAGGATACTCTCCGAGATTATCTGCGAGAGGATACTTCGCGGTGTGGCTCCTATTGCGCGGCGTATGCCAATCTCCGTAGTGCGCTCACGCACGGTGACCATCATGATGTTGGAGACGCCGATGGCTCCGGCGAGCAACGTGCCTATGCCCACGAGCCATATCAGCATGTTGATGCCGCGGAACATGTTGTCGACCATTGAGAACATCATCTCCGTATTGAATATCATGACGCCCTTCTCGTCCTTGGGGTCGACGTCGTGAGCCTTGGCGATGACGTCGCGCACGTGGTCGGTGATGTCGCTCATCGTCACTCCCGGCTTACCCGTGAGACAAAGCATGTCGACGCTCTCGCCACGGTTGTACACCTGCTGCATAAGCGAGAGCGGCAGGAACACGGCTTGCTCGTCGTTGCCGTTGACATTCATATTGCCGTCACTGTAGTTGACGCCCACTACATTATAATATATGGAGTCGATGCGTATCACCTCTCCACACGGATTGCCGCCCTTCGTGAAGAGATTCTTGTAGACCTGTTTTCCTATGACGCAGACCTTGCGTCCCTGCGAGATGTCCATCTGGTTGATGTAGCGTCCGTAGTACATCTTTGGCGTAGCCACCTTCTGCATGTCGGGCATCACTCCCTTCACTATCACAGACGACTTCTTGTCGGCAAAAGTAGCGTTGGCGCCCCATCGCGATATGGTCGGCGTGACGACATCAAGCTCCGGCACCTGCGCCTTGAGGCGCTTCACATCGGAGTAGGTCATCGACCATTGCCTACCCTTGCGGAATCCGTGGTAGGGTTTTGTGGTCTGCTGTGCCCATACGACGGCGGAATTAGTGGCGAAGCCCGCAAGATTCTTGTTGAGAAGTTCCTTCAGTCCGTCGCCTCCCCCAATCAGTCCCACGAGCATGAAGACGCCCCAAAACACGCCGAAGCCGGTCAGGAACGTGCGCGACTTGTTGCGGGATAGCGTGTCGAGAATCTCGCGGAAGCGGTCAGTGTCAAGTATTATCATAAAGAATATTTTTGTTAGGATGTTACTCCGCCCTCAAAGCCTCGATGGGGCGTATTCTTGCAGCGCGGCGAGCAGGAATGAGTCCGGCGATGGTTCCGGCAACAATCATGAGCACCGTGGCCTGCACGCAGATGCCTATGCCGACGGTTGGGTTGACAAATATCTGTGCTGCAAAGAGGCCGTTGTCCACCTTCGTGTGGCCGATGGTGGCATCCATATATTGGTTTGCGGCGATGCCAAGCACCATGCCTATATATCCGAAGAACGTCGTGATGACTACGCTCTCAATGATGATGAGCCGCAGTATCGACCACGGCTTGGCACCTATTGCCTTGCGTATGCCGAACTCGCGCGTGCGCTCCTTCACGGTGATGAGCATGATGTTTGAGACGCCGACGATGCCGGAGAGCAGTGTGAAGATGCCTATCACCCAGAGTGCCGTGCGTATGATGCCGGAGGCTGTGTTCATCTGCAGATTCTGCGTGAAGCGGTTCCATATCCAGATGGAGTTGTCATCGTCCGGGGCGGCGCGGTGGTTGCCGTTGATGCGTGCGCGGTAGAGATTCTCAAAAGCCTCGTTGTCGGCCTCCGACTTCAGTCCGTGGAAGGAGAAGACGATGTTGCCGACCTTGTCGCCGCTGCTGTAGATGGAGCGGAACGTAGAAAAGGGAATAAAGGCGTCGTTGCCCATCGTGCTCTTGTCGCTCTCGTAGATGCCCACGACGCGGAAGGCGAGATTGGCAACATTGATTGTTCTTCCAAGAATGTCCATGGGAGCTTCGGGTATGAGCTCCTTCGCCATGTCGGAGGCGATGACAATCGACTTGCGACGGTCGCTGATGTCGGGCGTGTTGATGAAGCGTCCGCGAAGCATCGTGCGTTTGTTGATTTCCACATCGTTGGGATAGACGCCGCTCACGTTGATACCCGTCGTGTAGTTGCCACCGTAGGAAAGTGTCTGTCCCGCCTTGTCGAGCTCGGCACCCACGGTCTCGATGTTGCCCTTGAATGCCTCGCGGGTGACGCCGAGATCCTTGTCGTCAAGTTCTACGGAGCGCCCCTCGCCCAGTCCGTCGTAGGCCTTCGATGTCGATCCGCCGTAGACAACCATCGAGTTGGAGAGGAAACGGTCGTTGTTGCTCATGATGGCATTGATGAGTCCGTTGCCTGCTCCAAGCAGCACGATGAGGATGAAAATGCCCCATGCCACGCTGAAACCCGTGAGGGCTGTGCGCAGCCGGTTATGCTTGATGGTAGTCCATATTTCGATGAGGATGTCGCGCATATTTGATTTTTGAATTTTGAGTTTTGAATTAGTCAGCTTCACCGATTATGAATTTTGAAGAGGGTGTGTCAAAACTCGCAAATTGGAATCATACGTGGCGGAGGTCTTTGCCCTCCGTAGCAAGCAAATAATGCTAATGTATTGATATATGATTAATTCGGGATAATGGGTGCTGCGGAGGCCGGAGACCTCCGCCACGGATAAAGTTGCAATTTCGTATTTTGACACATCCCTTCATTTCATTATTCCGTTTATGCCAAACGGACTGGCGTTGTGGTCGAGATTCTCTTCAATCTTTCCGATGAGTCCGTCCTTGATGTGTACAATTTTATTTGTTTCATTGGCGACGCCGCTCTCATGCGTCACGACAATCGTCGTAACTCCCTCCTCGGCATTGAGGCGCTTGAGCAGTTCCATAACCTCCACGGAGGTTTTAGAGTCGAGCGCACCGGTGGGCTCGTCGGCAAGAATTATCTGTGGCTTCGTTATCAACGCCCTTGCTATAGCTACGCGTTGCTTCTGTCCGCCCGACATCTCGCTTGGGTAATGGTCGGCCCACTGCGTGAGCGAGAGACGGTCGAGATACTCCATGGCGAGGCGATGGCGCGTGCGACGTGACACGCCCTGATAGTAGAGCGGCAACTCTACGTTTTCCACGGCGGTCTTGAACGAGATGAGATTGAACGATTGGAAGATGAAGCCTATCATGCGGTTGCGGTACTCGGCAGCGCGCGTCTCTGAGAGGTCTTTTATCAGATTGCCGGCAAGCCTGTACTCGCCGGAATCATAGTTGTCGAGGATGCCGAGAATATTGAGCAGCGTGGACTTGCCGGAGCCCGATGCGCCCATTATCGACACGAACTCTCCGTCGGCTATGTCGAGATTGATGCCCTTCAGCACGTGCAGCGGCTGCGCACCCTGATAGGTTTTGTTTATGTCCTTTAGTTGTATCATACTTTCTGTTAGACTACATTTGAAGCGGGAAAGTTGCACCAAGGCGGCGTAAAAGTGACATTTCCGTCGCCTATTTCCAACGCCACACCTTTACGATGCGGCGTCCGAGCCGCGTCACAGCCACTGTTATCTTGTGAGGCGACATCTCCTTTCCGCCGATGATGAGCAACACGGCGGAGAGGATGAGCACGATGCCGAAGGCCAGGCGCGCCGTGAAGTCTTCGCCGAAGCAAACGACACCGATGGCTACTGCCGTCAGCGGCTCAAGAGCGCCCATAATAGCTGCCGGCGTGGAGCCTATGTCGTGCACGGCTATCACCATGAGCACGAGCGAGAGAACGGTGGGCATTAGTGCCAGCTGCGTGGCGAAGAGCCACTGGCGCGGCGTTGAGAGCCACTGCAGATGCTCGCCCATGGAGGCTGTTATGGCAAGGATGGTGAGCACGCCGAAGAGCAGCACGTAAAACGTCAGCTTCACCGACGACATCCTAAGCGCCGACTTGTTGACCACCACAATATAAACAGCATACGTCAACGACGAAATCATCACGAGCGCCACGCCCAACGCGCTCAGCGAGGATCCGTCGGAAGATTGGTTGAGCAGAGCAATGCCGCACAAAGCAAGCACTATCGCTACCACTGTCGCCGTCGTCACCTTCTCCTTGAAGAATACCGCCATTATCACCGCCACCATGACGGGATAGACGAAGAGGAGCGTGGAGGCGATGCCCACATCCATATAGTTGAAGCTGATGTAGAGCGACGACGACGACGAGCCCATCAGCACGCCAAGCGGGGCAAGCACGCCAAGCTCGTGCCACGTCAGTGCGAACGACTTGCGCTGCACCATCATCATCACTCCGAGAATGAGGGCAGCGAGTCCGAAGCGATAGAAAAGTGTGGAGTTCATGCTGATGCCGTCGGCGGCAAGATTCATGGCACCGAACGGATTGGTGCCGTAAAAGACTGCAGCGGCAACGCCACAGAGTGTGCCGCGAAATGTGGAGTTCATTTATTACAAGTGTTTGGTCTGATTACTATGAATGTTTTCAGTGCAAAGTTAGGCATTATTTTCTTTATTGTTTGCCATAGGGTACAAAAAAAATCATTATCTTTGCATTCATATTTTATTACAACACATCACTACTTTTCCAATAACTCTAAAATCTATTTGATATGAAAAAATTCTTTCTTGCATTTTTACTATCAATAACATGTATCGGAATGCGCGCTCAGATGAGAGCACACGTTGAGCCTTTCGTCGGCATTGGCGCATCATCATTATTGTCGAGCGGCGAAGAAAACGGCTTCAAGACGGCTTTCGCATGGAAGGCTGGCGCTGGCGTCAGCTTCTATCCCGAGAGAGGAGGCTTCTGCGTCAACCCCGCATTGGCTATCACAGACTATGCCTTTCAGGACAAAGCCATCAGCGGAATGCTCCATCGCTACGCCTGCGACTTCTCCCTGATGCTCGGCTACAACGCAAGACTTGGCGACAGCAACCGCCTCTCCGTCCTCGCCGGTCCTTATGTATCGGTGGGCGTGTCGGGCTCTGACGTCGACGAAGACGGCTATGTATACAACGTCTACGACCAGTTCGACCGCGTGGAGGCTGGCATACAGGCTTCGCTGAAACTGAACTTCGGAGGCTTCAACATCGGACCGGAATTCAACTACAGCATCAAGAAGCAAACCAATATGCCCTACTACGACTACAACACGTTCGCCGTGTTCCTCAACTTCGGCTACATAATCAGATAACAATTGCACACAAGAAGGGGTCTGCGAAAAGGGCTTTAGTAACAAAAAAAGTGGCACTTTAGACTATCTAAAATGCCACTTTTTCCATTTAAAAAGTATTCTTATCCTACGGAAATCTTGTCGATGCGAAGGTGGATAGTGCCGCGCGGAATCTTCACGGCAACCTCCTCGCCCACCTTGTGGTTGAGCAGGCCCTGTGCTATCGGCGTCGTGATTGAGATTTTGCCTTCGCGAAGGTTTGCCTCGCTCTCGCTCACGATGGTGTAGGTCATCTTGGCCTTGTTGGCGAGGTTGGTCATCTCCACAGTGGAGAGAATCTGCACCGAGTCGGTGCTCAGACGCGACGTGTCAACAATCTTTGCCTCGGCGATGGCAAGCTTGATGCGGTTGATTTTCTCCTCAAGGTGAGCCTGTGCCTCCTTAGCGGCGTCGTACTCTGCATTCTCACTCAAGTCACCCTTGTCGCGAGCCTCAGCGATAGCGGCTGAAGCTTTGGGGCGCTCTACGGATTCGAGTTGTTTGAGTTCGGCAACGAGTTTGTCGTAGCCTTCCTGTGACATGTAAGCCATAATGAATCTTAATTTTTTTGTTTTTATAAGTTTGTAGCCGGCAACAAAAAAAACAAGAATTCCGACACTGGTCTTACTGTCGGAATTCTCATTTTCCAGTTCCTTTAATGTTAAATGCTTTGCTTGTGGACAGTCTATAGATAATGAAACATGAACGCTTCTTCTGTCCTTGCTTTTGCAAAGTTAGGCATTTAAATCCATATTTGCAAGATTTTCAATGAATTTTGACGACTTTTGTCTACCTTTGCAATAACCAAAAACCGTTTAATTATGAAAATCATCAAAGCCACACCCAACCACATTCCTGCCATTACACGGCTCATCATGACAGCTATGACAGACGACTGCTGCCGCTTTCTTGCCGGCGCAAGCCACTCGCTCGACGACTTCCGCCACATGATGGAGCGTCTTGTTGCCATGGACGACTCGCAATACAGCTGGCGCAACGCCCTTGTGGCTGTTGACGACGAGGCGGCTGACGTGGACCTTGCGTCGGCTCCCGTCGCCGGAGCTATCGTTGGCTACGACGGCGCCGACCTCCATCGCCTTCGCCGACGCTTCCAAGAAGCAGCCCTTGCCGACCTTGGCATGGACTATTCCGTGATGGACGACGAGACCAGTGCCGGGGAGTTCTACATCGACTCTCTTGCCGTGTTTGAAGACTATCGTGGACGGGGCATAGCCACGATGCTGCTGCGCGCCATGATTGCACATGCCGCAAGCCTCAAGCTTCCTGCCGCCTTACTCGTCGACAAGGGCAACCCGCGTGCGGAGAAGCTCTATCGCTCCATCGGCTTCGCCTATTGCGACGACAGCGTGTGGGGCGGACACGAGATGCGCCATCTGCGCTTCAACGGAGCGCCTGCTTAGTAGATGAGCAGTCCGAGCACGCCGCAGACCAACATCACGAGTATGGGGTTGGTCTTGCGGAAGCGTGTGAGGCAGAACGACGCTATGAATATCGCTACGCTTATGGCGAAGTACAGGGGGTTGTCTTCAACCGACCCGAAGTTGTCTTTCGTCATAAGCAGCATGGCGGCTGCGGCTATGAGACCGATGATGGCAGGGCGCAGTCCAGCGAAGATGTCCTTCACGATCTTTGAGTCGCGATGGGTCATGAGATAGCGCGAGATGAGAATCATGATGATGAACGGCAGCCAAATGATGGAGAGCGACGCGAGCACTGAACCGAGCATTGCTGCCCACTCCGGATAGCCTTGGTTGAGCACGGACGTGTAGCCTACGTACGTGGCGGCGTTGATGCCTATTGGACCTGGCGTCGACTGGCTGATGGCTACGATGTCCGTGAATTCAGAGTTGCTGAGCCACGCGTTCTTCACGACGGTCTCGTTGTGGATGAGCGAAAGCATTGCGTAGCCGCCGCCGAAATTGAATGTACCTATCTTTGTAAAGATAATGAATAGCTTCAGAAATATCATTTTCTTAGTTGACGAGTTATTAGTTGACGAGTTGACGAGCTGTTAGTTGACGAGTTGTTTGCTGACGGGATGGCGAATTACGCTTTCTTCATTCTCCCGTAGAGCCAGCCTCCGACGCCTGCCGCTATTATAATATAAATAGGTGAGACGCCGACGAGCCATATCAGCAATGCTGCCACGACGGGTATCCAGGCGTTGCTCCATGAGAGTTTGGCTGTCTGTGCCATTTTGAAGCATGGGGCGGCTATCAGTGCTACGACAGCCGGACGCACGCCGCGGAAGAACTTCGCCACGTAGACATTGTCCTTGAAGTTCTGGAAGAACATGGCGATAATCATGATGGCAATGATGGAGGGCAGGGCGATGCCCACTGCCCCCACGATGCCTCCCCACACGCCTCGCAGCTTGTAGCCGATGTGGCTTGCCATGTCGATGGCGAAGATTCCTGGCGTCGTCTGCGCCACAACCATGATGTCCATAAACTCCTCGCGGTCCATCCATTTGTTTTTGTCGACAAACTCACGCTCCATTATCGGAATCATGGCATACCCTCCACCGAGGGTGAACGCACCTATCTTGTTGCAGGTGAGAAAAAATTTCAGAAGCATTCCTAACAAGTTTAATTTTTTATTTTTTCATTTCCATGCGCAGCGTCTTGCCCTCCATGAGCTGTTTCTGCGATATGCGGAAAGACGTGAGGGGCTTGCCGCCGAGCGTCATCGACTTGATGTAGCCTTCGTCGGGCGACGTGCGGTGTGCCTCGATGGTGATGTCGCCGCATGGATAGTACTTCGGGTCGAGATGGAGCGTCACCTTGTCGAAGACGGGCGACGTGAGGGTGAACCATGGCGAGCCGGGATTGTCGGGATAGATGCCCATCATGGAGAAGATTGCCCATGCCGACATCGTGCCCGTGTCGTCGTTGCCCGGTATGCCGTCGGGCTTGGCTGTGTAGTACTTGCTGAGCAGGTCGGCCACGGTTTTCTGCGTGCGCCACTCGTCGCCCTTGAAGTAGGAGAAGAGGTAGGGATAGGCTATGTCGGGCTCGTTGGCAGGGTCGTAGAGTCCCTTGTCAAACACCATCTGCAGCTTGTCGACAAACTTGCGCTGTCCGCCCATGAGCTTCGCCATGCCCGTCACGTCGTGGGGCGCGTAGAACGTGTAGTTCCATGCCGACCCCTCATGGAAGCCGGGAGCGTTGGTGAAGTCGTAGCCGTCCTCGGGATTGAAGGGCGAGAGGAACTTGCCGCTCTTCTCTATCGGGCGCAGCGTGCCGCTCTCCTTCGAGTAATAGTGGCGATAGCCGAGTGAGCGCTGGCGGAAGAGCTTTGCGTCCTGCTTGTGGCCCAGCTCAGAGGCGAGGATGGAGAGGGCGTTGTCGGCGAGATAGTACTCAAGAGCGTGCGACACGGAGTTGTCGCCCGACATGTCGGCGGCATAGTAGCCGAGCGGTATGTAGCCCTTCTCGATGTAGGGGTCGATGTCGGGACGCATGCGGTTGTCTTTGCCGGGCATGGTGGCCGACTTGCGGAACGCTTCGTAGGCAGTGTTGATGTCGAAGCCGCGCAAGCCGCGCATGTAGGCGTCAGCGATGTAAGGAATGGCGGGGTCGCCCTCCATGGTCCATGTCTCGCGCGAGAAAAGTTCCCACTTGGGCATCCATCCCCACTCGCGGTACATGTCAATCATGGAGCGTATCATGTCCACCTGCTTCTCAGGATAGAGCAGCGTCTCGAGCTGCGAGAGATTGCGGTAGGTGTCCCAGAGGGAGAAGACGGTGTAGCGGTCGTGGTCGGACTTGCCGTTGGCGTTGCTCTCCATGAGCGGATAGTCGCCGTTGACGTCCTGGAGCACGGTGGGATGTATCTGCGAATGGTAGAGAGCCGTGAAGAACACGCGGCGCTGGTCGTCGCTGCCGCCCTCCACACTGACACGGTTGAGCGTGGAAGCCCATTCGTCATGACCCTCGCGTGCCACCTTGTCGAAGTCGAAGCCCTGCTGCTCACGGTCGAGATTCTCGCGTGCATTGGCAATCGACGTGAAGCTGACGCCTACCTGCACCTCCACTTGCTCGCCTTCCTCGCAGTCGTAGGTCATGTAGTAGCCGATGTCGTTGCCCGCCATGTCGCGGCCGTAGCCGGGATAGAGCTTGTACTTGCCCTGGTCGGAGTCCCACTGC
Organism: Prevotella sp. UBA7594; assembly: GCA_002490315.1. Classification (GTDB taxonomy): domain Bacteria; phylum Bacteroidota; class Bacteroidia; order Bacteroidales; family Bacteroidaceae; genus Prevotella. The sequence continues at coordinate 17,704 of DLKG01000083.1, forward strand.
GCCTGGGCATTGCCCAGCGCCGGCTGCTTCTTCCACATGCCGAAGGCTGACGGCTTCTTGCTGACGCGCACGACGAAGTACATCGGGAAGACAGCCTGCGGATTGTAACAGAACGTGCCGAGCAGGCGCGTTCCCTCAAACTCCGTGTCGCTGACGCGGCGCAGAGAGGCGCCAATCTCATTGGTCAGTCCGTTGCCGAGATTGAAGAGGAGGTTGCCCTTGCCCTTGGGGAATGTGTAGCGTTCTATTGAGGAGCGCATGGTGGCTGCCACCTCGGCGCGTATGCCATACTTCGTGAGCACCGTACTGTAATAGCCCGGACGTGCCGTTTCGTTCTTATACTCCGAACCATAGGCATGATAGTCGACATTGAGGTCGCCCGCAGTTGGCATCGTGAGCAGCGTGCCCATCTCCGGACAGCCCACACCGCTCAGCGTTACATGCGCAAAGCCCGTGAAATATTTGTTGTTGTACTCGTACACTGCCGACCACCAGCGTTTGTCCTTGTCCTGCACGTTGAGGTCGGAGCCCATCACGTTGAAGGGCACGACCGACATCAGTCCATGAGGGCGTATGGCACCGGGGTTGCAGATGCTGAAGTTGGTTGTTCCGATGAAGGGGTCAACATAGTCCACGTTGTCCTTCGCCTGCGCGCCGACAGCAAACGCAAGGGCTGCGCAGAGCGCGATTTGTTTCAGTTTATACATAGTTGGGATTTTCATTTGTTTGCGCAAAGTTAGTGTTTTTTTCGGATATACAACGTCTCATTGCAATGCTAATACAAGTAAAGAGAGCGACCCGACAAGTTAAAATAAATTAAAGACATTCAATCTTTTAGCTAATAAAGCGTCATAATGATAGTACGTATAACTTTATTGTGCTATCTTTGCAGAATAACTTTACAGAAACAGACAATAACAATAAAAAAGGAGAAAAGATATGAAAAAAAGAAACCTATTCGCAATCGCGATGTTCGCAGGCTTGCTGACATTCACAAGCTGCGCCTCAAAGAAGGATCTTGAGAACTGCCGCCTTGAGAACAAGGAGCTGACCGGCAACTACCAGAGCGCCAAGGAAGACCTCGCCGCCCAGAAGGCACGCGTGGCTTCGCTCGAAGAGCAACTCGCCCAGGCAAAGAAGGACTATGCCTCGCTGCAGAGTTCTCTCGACAAGAGTCTCACCAACGCCAACACCAACAACGTGAACATCTCAAAACTCGTCGACCAGATTAACGAGTCCAACCAGTACATCCGCCACCTCGTGGAGGTGAAGTCGAAGTCGGACTCTCTCAACATGGTGCTCACCAACAATCTCACACGCTCACTGAGCAAGGAGGAGTCGAAGGAAGTTGACGTGCAGGTGCTGAAAGGCGTTGTCTACATCTCGCTTGCCGACAACATGCTCTACAAGAGCGGCTCTTACGAAATCAACGACCGCGCTGCCGAGACTCTGAGCAAGATTGCAAAGATTATCACCGACTACAAGGACTATGAGGTGCTCATCGAGGGCAACACCGACAACGTGCCCGTCAACGCCAGCGCTGCCTCTATGAAGAACATCCGCAACAACTGGGACCTCTCCTGTCTGCGTGCCTCAAGCGTCGTTCAGGCTCTGCAAAACCAGTATGGTGTCGACCCGAAGCGCCTTACGGCTGGCGGACGTGGCGAGTACAACCCTGTAACTGCCAACTCTACTGAGGTAGGCAAGCAGCGCAACCGCCGCACACAGATTATCATCACTCCTAAGCTCGACCAGTTCATGGACCTCATTGACAAGGCCCCGGAGAACGAGTAAGGCGGATGGAAATATAAAGAACAAGAAAATACCAATAAAAATAAGGACGTGTCTGAAATGAGGACACGCCCTTATTTTTTTCCTATATTATAAGTGTAGCTTCATCCTACATTTCCCGAATGACACCATGACAAAACGGTCTTATCCGTGGAGGACGTTTCAAAACTCAAAATTGGGATTATCCGTGGCGGAGGTCTCCGGCCTCCGCTGCAAGAGAATATCACTCTAATGTATTGATATACGACAATACAATTAACGGAATTACACGGAAGAAAATTTACGGTAATTATACGGATTATACGACAATCTTAATTTGAATTCGTGTAATAATCGTTAATTATATTCCGTATAATTCCGTTAATTTCAGGTCATCCGTGGAGGACGTTTCATAACTCGCAATTAATGACTGAAGTTTCCCACCCCT
>DLKG01000093.1:0-2048 GCA_002490315.1 Prevotella sp. UBA7594
TGCTCATGCCGAGCATACAAGCAAAAGTGCCGCTTTAGCAAGGCTAAAGCGGCACTTTAGAAAGGGGGTATGCGATATGCTGCTTTCCGGCAGCGAAGAGTCGGCTATTCGGGGATGAGGAAATTTATCACTTCCTGCTCAACGCCAATCGTAAAGGGACCGACGGGCGTGTGCATGAGCCTGCCGTCAATACCGACGAAAGCCTTGCGTGCCTCAAGCACTTCCACTTTACGCGTGCGGTAGGGATGGACGCTGCGATGATTGAGAAACTTGCCGCGCAAGAAGAGGTAGAAGCCTTCAAAGAGCTGCGTCATGCCGGGATGATAAACGACGCTGACGTCAAGAAGTCCGTTATAGGGCACGGCATTGGGCGTTTGTCCGTAGCCGGAAGCGTTGCCAATGCAGACGGTCATGATGTTGCGCTTGATGTCGTCGGAATTGATTTTGAGGTGCATGCGATATTCAAGACGCTGGAATATCATGAGCAAGAAGGAGAAGACAAACGACAGCGTGCGCGAGCCGAAATAATGGCGCGTCTGGCGACGGAGATTCATTATGGCGGCGATAAGTCCAATGTTGATGCAGTTGAGGAAATAACGGCGGCATGCCTCACCGTGCTTGTTGGTGTAGCGTATGCAGCCGAGGTCGATCTTGCGCACACGACGCTGCTTGAGCCACTTGATGGTCTGCTCGTAGTCGGACTCACGAAATCCCCAGAAATGGGCGAAATCGTTCATCATTCCGTTGGGGATGACGCCGAGTGCCACCTCGCTTCTCACACGCGAATCGCACTGCATAAGGCAGTTGACGGCATCGTTGAGAGCGGAGTCGCCGCCAACGATGATTATCGTGCGGTAGCCGTTGTTGATCATCATCTTGACAAGACGGTCGACGCTGGCTGAGTTCTCACTCTGCACGTGGTCGTATTCGACACCATTGTCCTTGAGGCAACGCTCTATCTTCTCCCAGCGATTGCCGCGGGAGAGCATTTCATGTTTCGGGCAGTAGATGATGCCCCAACGGTTTTGGCTAATCATATTGTTTGGTATTTGTCGTTTGATGTTTGCATCAGCTGGAGAATGGAGTCCACCTTTGCGTCGGTTGGCAACGTGGCGTCTATCCAATGGATGTTGTAGCCACGACGCTCCATACCACGAAACCACGTCATCTGGCGCTTGGCAAACTGGTGGATGGCTATCTCAAGCGAGCGGAACATTTCGTCATAGGAAGTATTGCCTATGACGTACTCCGTGATGTACTTGTACTCAAGACCATAATAAATAAGGTCTTCTGGATTGATTCCCTCCCCTATCAGTGAGCGTATCTCGTCGGCCATGCCCTCATCAAGGCGTGCCTTGAGGCGGCGCGTGATTTTCTCTCGGCGCAAATCGCGGTCGATGTTGATGCCGACAATGATAGAGTCGACGGGCGGCAACTGCCGCTCGGGCGTTGGATGTTCGAGGTTGTAGGTTTCAATCTCAATGGCGCGTATGGCACGCTGCACAGTGTCTACATCGGAACGGTTGTGCATGGCGGAGCCTGTGAGCTGCTTGAGCGAGGCAAGCATAGCTGTCAGTTCCTCAAGCGACTTGGAGGCAAGGCGCGCGCGCAAGTCGGGATTCTGCGGCACCGGCGACAAGTTGTAGCCACCGAGCACAGCCTCAATGTAAAGACCCGTACCTCCGCAGAGAATCGGATGTTTGCCTCGCCGAAGAATGTCGGCGTAGGCTTCGTGGAAATCTTGCTGGTATTGAAAAAGATTGTATTTTGTGCCGGGTTCAGCGATGTCGATGAGGTGGTAAGGAATGTGCGTGCCGTCTATCTCATAATCGGCGAGATCCTTACCCGTTCCTATGTCCATGCGGCGATAGACCTGCCTTGAGTCGGCGCTTATTATTTCGCCGCCAATGCGGTAGGCGAGAGCCGCGGCTACAGCAGTCTTGCCACTCGCCGTCGGACCGAGTACGGTCACCATCTTCTTCTCTACCATTCTGTTTGCATTTTTAAATACAGGATTCTTTCTTTACATTACTTAAGTTTCGGATTTG
>DLKG01000093.1:2228-2979 GCA_002490315.1 Prevotella sp. UBA7594
AGTAAATCAGAAAGTTGAATACATTATTTAATATGCAAACTTACAAAATCCTTTTCATCGGCACAACTTTTTCCAAGGAAAAATGCTGTTTTTCTTTTCGAGGGGTGCTTACGAGGGGCGTGCCAAAACAGAATTTATAGGAAGTTGAAAGGAAGTTAATCTGTCTTCGACGGATGGAAGTTCTTGCAGAACAAGCGGCAAAGCCGAGCGAACGGATAATAGCAGTGTTTGTAAAACGCAAAAAGCCGCAGAGTTCTTACGAACCCTGCGGCCTATGCTTTTATAGCTTCTTGACTATGAATTAGCCGTTGTGCTTCTTCATGATCTTGATGAGCTCAACTACCTTGTGAGAGTAGCCAATCTCGTTGTCATACCAAGAAACAACCTTTACGAAGTTGTCTGTGAGGTATACACCAGCGTTAGCATCGAAGATAGATGTGAGCGGGCAGCCGAGGAAGTCAGAAGAAACAACAGCGTCCTCTGTGTAGCCGAGTACACCCTTCAACTCGTTCTCAGAAGCGTGCTTCATAGCAGCGCAGATAGCCTCCTTAGTAGCCGGCTTCTTGAGGTTAACGGTGAGGTCAACAACAGAAACGTCGAGAGTCGGAACACGCATAGAGATACCAGTCAGCTTACCGTTCAGCTCAGGAATTACCTTGCCTACAGCCTTAGCAGCACCAGTTGTAGAAGGAATGATGTTGCCTGCAGCAGCACGGCCACCGCGCCAATCCTTCATAGAAGGACCGTCAAC
>DLKG01000050.1 GCA_002490315.1 Prevotella sp. UBA7594
AAATTAATATACGATGAAAAAAATACTTTTCCTGTTTCTCTTTCTCTCCACTTCTGTGTTTGTCAAGGCACAGCATCCAGCAGCTGGAACAGTTTCCATCATTCCGCGCGTCGGAGTCAGCCTCTCCTCTTTGCCAGGCGATAAGGTGTATGTAAGCGGGACGGTTGGTGACGAACTGCCATTCTCCTCACGCTACAAGGCTGGATTTACGGGCGGCTTGGACATCGACTGGCAGTTTATGCCTAATCTCTCAGCCACGCTGGGCGTAATCTACACGCAGCAGGGATGCAAGTACAAGAACGACGCGAAGACCACAGCAACTGTATATGGCGACGCCGTAAACAAAGGTGTTGGCTATAGCGATTGGAGTACTACGCTCCACTATGTCAACGTGCCGCTTATGCTCAACGCTTATCTGGCTCCAGGATTTGCTGTTAAGGCAGGTGTACAGCTGGGGTTTGCAGTGTCGGGTAAGATGAAGTACACCTCGCAGAATTTCACGCAGACAAAGGAGGGCATTGAATATGAGAAGCCAGAGAAAACAACCTACAATCTCAACTCTACGCTCTCCAAGGTTACCGTGGCCATACCCGTCGGCGTGAGCTATGAGTTCTCCAACGTAATCATCGACGCACGCTACCATTTTGGACTTACAGGCTTCCAAAACATTCCTGAAGTGGACTCGTCGAAAAACCGCGTTCTGACGTTCACAGCAGGTTATCGCTTTACCCTATAACAGAAATGTCCGGGATATCATGTGGCAAAAAACAGGAATTTATCTTTAGTTAATATTTGCTTGCCTTTCCGTTTTTTTGTAACTTCGCAATATGAAAAGACTTTTGAACATAAAGATATTGGTGTGCTTCGTCATAATTGTCGTTGGCACCTACGCCCTCACCGGCTCTATAGCCATAACAGCCGGTGTGGCAATACTGATGTTTGTGGCAGACACGTTGGTTGGCGCTTGGGCTGACAAGAAGGACAAACAGTATTTTGGAACAAAGGAGACAGACCAGGATGGAGAAACTCATTAAGCTTTACACAGAATGGAGCGGGGCGGCACCAGTCAGCACTGAACACCTCGCAGGAGCGGGAAGCAACAGGCAATACTATCGTTTTACGGCGGCTGACGGCTCAACCGTCATTGGAGTAGTGGGCACAAGCCGCGACGAAAATCACGCCTTCGTGTATCTCGCGCAGCATTTCGAGAAGCGACAACTGCCCGTGCCACACGTCTTTGCAACCAGTGATGACGGATTGCGCTATTTGCAGAGCGACCTCGGAACAACGTCGCTCTTCGACGCCATACGCGGCGGACGAGAGGCGGGCGGACGCTATAACCAACGCGAGAAAGCTCTCCTCGTGAAGACCATACGCGAACTACCAAACGTGCAAATACGTGGCGCTCGCGGACTCGACTGGCAAAACTGCTATCCGCAGCCTGCCTTCGACGAGGAGGGAGTGCTCTTCGATCTCAATTACTTCAAGTATTGCTTCCTTAAACCCTCAGGGCTCGACTTCCATGAGCTGAAACTTGAGGCCAACTTCCGCCTTTTTGCCAAGGACTTGACCTCCGAGACCACTGACTCTTTCCTCTATCGTGACTTTCAGGCACGCAACGTCATGCTCGACGCCGACGGCAATCCGCACTTTATAGACTTTCAGGGCGGACGCCGCGGACCTTTCTATTATGATCTCGCTTCCTTCCTTTGGCAGGCGTCGGCACGCTACAGTAACAAACTCCGCCGTGAACTTGTCGCTGAGTACTACAACGCTTTGAAGCAGTACACGGAGGTGCCGAGTGTGCGCCATTTCGTCGGTCGTCTGAGTATCTTTGTGCTCTTCCGTACGCTGCAAGTGCTTGGCGCCTATGGCTTCCGCGGATATTTTGAGCGCAAGAAACACTTCCTCGACTCCATCCCTCCTGCCATGGACAACCTGCGCGAACTGCTGAAACTCGGCGACACCGTGTTCCCTTATCCCTACATGATGGATATGTTGCGCCGGCTCACGGAGATGCCGCAGTACGCTCATATAGAGGAGGCGGCTGTCTCTCGCGCCGACGGCTATAAGACAACGGACAAGAATGTCTACGATGCTCATCCGCAGGACGGGCCCGCAACATTCTCAAAATATGACGGCAAGGGTCCGCTTAAGGTGCGCGTTTTCAGCTTCTCCTATCGCAAGGGCATCCCTGCCGATGAGTCGGGCAATGGTGGCGGCTACGTGTTCGACTGCCGCTCCACGCACAATCCCGGTCGCTACGAGCCTTACAAAAAGCTCACCGGTCTCGACGAGCCCGTGATACGTTTCCTGGAGGACGACGGCGAAATTCTGACCTTCCTCGACAGCGTATACAAACTTGCCGACGCCCACGTGCAACGCTATATCGACCGTGGCTTCACTGACCTCATGTTCTCCTTCGGGTGCACCGGCGGACAACACCGCAGCGTCTATTCCGCACAGCACTTGGCTGAACATCTGCACGACAAGTTCGGCATCGAGGTGCATGTCTGCCACCGTGAGCAAGGCATAGAGCAAACCTTCGAGGCACGCAAGTAGATATTGACATTCTTTGTTATAACGGCTGCCTCGGTACTCCAGGCGGCTGGCGGACTCGACTATCTTGTCGGGGTTGCCGCCAGTTTCCGTTTCAGTTGTCTGGCTTCATCACAACATTTGTCAGTATAGGTTTTGGCTATCTGATAATCCTGTTTATATGAGATTAATATCCGTTTTGCTTTGCCGTTTGCGGGATTTTGAGTAATTTTGTTGGCAACATATTTTTAAACAATCATCTATGATGCAAGCAATGATATTCGCGGCAGGATTGGGCACGCGCCTTAAGCCTCTCACCGACACTATGCCAAAGGCCTTGGTGAGGGTAGGGGGCGAGCCGCTAATCAAGCGCGTGATAGAGAATCTGAAAGCCGCAGGTGTTGACCGTATTGTCGTCAACGTGCATCATTTCGCACAGCAAATAATCGATTATCTTAATGCCAACAGCAATTTCGGTATAGACATTCGTATATCCGACGAGACAGCTGGGTTGCTTGAGACTGGCGGAGGCATAAAGAAAGCGGCTCCTTTGTTCTCGCCTTCGGCTCCCATACTTATACACAATGTTGACATTCTGAGCAATGTAGATCTGCGCGAGTTCTATGCCTTAGCGGCAGAAAGCGAGGCAGAAGGAAAGGAGACGGTCGACGCCGTGTTGCTCGTTAGCTGGCGCAAGACAAAACGCTATCTGCTCTTCTCGGAAGACATGCGGCTTATGGGATGGACAAATATAGAGACGGGAGAGGTAAGAAGCCCTTATCCAAATCTTAACCCGAAGGACTGCCGAATGTATGCTTTCGCAGGCATACACGTCATATCGCCACGGCTATTGCCTCTGATGGACGAGTTTCCCGACAAGTTTGGAATAATCGACTTCTATCTGAAGACATGTGCCACACATAATATTATAGGACATTTCAAGGAAAACCTTAAACTCATGGACATTGGCAAGCTCGACACTTTGGCGCAAGCCGAGGATTTCCTTTCAATGCTGTGACCTTGCCACCCGACATTCAACATTAAACATTCAACATTTAACATTATATATAAATGCAACAGAAGATTATAATTCTTGACTTCGGCTCACAGACCACGCAGCTCATTGGACGCCGCGTGCGTGAGCTCGATACCTTCTGCGAGATTATGCCTTACAACAAGTTTCCGAAGGACGACCCCAGCGTGATTGGTGTCATACTCAGCGGAAGCCCCTATTCGGTGCACGACAAGGAGGCCTTCAAGGTCGACCTGAGCCAGTTTGTAGGACGCATCCCGGTGCTCGGCATCTGCTACGGCGCACAGTTCATAAGCTACGCCAACGGCGGAAAGGTTGAGGCAGCCGACTCACGTGAGTACGGTCGCGCCAATCTTGAGCACTTCGACGCATCCAATCCCCTCTTCAAGGGATTTGTAGAAAATTCGCAGGTGTGGATGAGTCATGGCGACACCATCACCGCCATACCTGAGGGCTACAAGTGTATTGCGTCGACAGCCAACGTTAAGTTTGCTGCATACGCCTCTACCAAGGAACCCGTGTGGGCAGTGCAGTTCCATCCAGAAGTGTTCCATTCTCTTCAGGGCACGCAACTTCTGAAGAACTTCGTCGTTGACATCTGCGGCAGTCGCCAGGACTGGAGCGCCGACTCGTTCGTGGAAACGACCGTGAAGGAGCTGAAAGAGCAACTCGGCGACGACAAAGTGATACTCGGTCTTTCGGGCGGAGTTGACTCAAGCGTAGCCGCCGTGCTCCTCAACAAGGCCATCGGCAAGAACCTCACGTGTATCTTCGTCGACCACGGCATGTTGCGCAAGAATGAATTCCGTGACGTTATGGAAGACTACAAGTGTCTCGGTCTTAACGTAATCGGCGTTGACGCCAGCGCAAAGTTCTTCGCCGATCTCGCAGGAGTTACCGATCCCGAGCAGAAACGCAAGATTATCGGCCGCGACTTCGTCGAGGTGTTCAATGCCGAGGCGAAGAAGCAAACGGGTGCCAAGTGGCTTGCCCAGGGCACAATCTATCCCGACCGCATCGAGTCGCTCAACATCACGGGTAAGGTGATAAAGAGCCATCACAACGTAGGCGGACTGCCGAAGGAGATGAACCTTCAGCTTTGTGAGCCTCTGAAGTGGCTCTTCAAGGACGAGGTGCGCCGTGTTGGTCGCTCTATGGGTATGCCCGAACACCTGATTACGCGCCATCCGTTCCCCGGACCGGGCTTGGCAGTGCGCATCCTTGGCGACATCACGCCGGAGAAGGTGCGCATCCTTCAGGACGCCGACGACATCTATATCCGCGGATTGCGCGACTATAAGGTAAAGCTCTCAGGCGATGAAGCTCGTCGCGTGCTTGCTGCCGGCGTACCCGCCGACATGCAGAACGGCGAGATTGAGGTGTCGCTCTACGACCAGATATGGCAGGCTGGCACAGTGCTTCTCTCCACTGTGCGCTCCGTAGGAGTGATGGGCGACGAGCGTACCTATGAGCATCCAGTTGCTCTACGCGCCGTGACCTCCACCGACGCCATGACTGCCGACTGGGCACATCTGCCCTATGACTTCATGGCAAAGGTGAGCAATGAGATTATCAACAAGGTACGCGGTGTAAACCGCGTATGCTATGACATCTCGTCAAAACCGCCATCAACAATCGAGTGGGAATAGTCGGAATGCCGATAAACAGCCACTCTGATATAAAGAATTAATTTATACTCAATAAGTTAGGGGATTCGTTGACGTAAATCGCTGATTGTCAACAAATCCCCTTTCTTGTACAAAATCCTCAAAACCGTCCCCGATTTCGTCCCTGCTTATCCTCGAATGGATAGATAAAGCAACATAACAAAACCGATAAGTTTCTTTATGCCATCTCCTCCCAAGAAAGAGATGCTTGTAATAACAGCTACTACTGCTTGTTCTTCAATAAGTCGCGTATCTCCATCAAGAGTTTTTCCTCGTTGGAAGGAGCAGGAGCAGGTTTTGGCGCCTCAGGCTCTTCCTTCTTCTTTGTGACCTTGTTGACAACCTTGATGAGCATAAAGATACAGAATGCCACAATCAAAAAGTCGAAGCAAGTCTGCAAGAAGTTGCCGTAATTGATGGTGGCAGCCTTGAGTTCCTCGCCAGCCACATTTACAGTAGGCAGTGTGATCTTGAGATCGGAAAAGTTTACTCCGCCAATGAGCCAGCCGATAGGAGGCATGATAATGTCATCCACCACAGAGCTGACGATTTTGCCAAATGCGCCGCCGATGATTACACCTACCGCCATGTCGAGCACATTGCCGCGCATGGCGAATTCCTTGAATTCATTCAGAAATTTTCCCATTTAAGTTAATGTTTTAAAGTGTTATTGTAATTGTTCTTCCTTCAAGCTGATTTTGCCAACTGTATATGTCAATAATGCCATAATATAAATAATGTATTATATGACACGCTTTTGTATTGTATTTTTTATATATTTTAATACAGTTATTTTCTGCAAAATTAGAAAATAATTATTATCTTTGCAGCGTAAAAAAGGAGAAATCCTACTGGATGTGGAGATTTTTTACGCTTCTATGCCTCATTAGCAAGAAAAACGGACTAATTGAAAGCTTCCGGCTGGAAAAGAATATTAATTTAACCCTTTAAAATAATTAAAGTAAAATGATCAAAATTGGTATTAACGGATTTGGCCGTATCGGTCGTTTCGTATTCCGTTCTACAGTTGAGGCTGAGAACGCAAAGGATGTTCAGGTAGTAGCTATCAATGACCTTTGCCCTGTTGACTACATGGCTTACATGCTCAAGTATGATACAATGCACGGCCAGTTCGACGGCACTATCGAGGCTGACGTTGAGAAGAGCGAGCTTATCGTAAACGGCAACCACATCCGTGTTACTGCTGAGCGCGATCCTGAGAACTTGAAGTGGGACGAAGTAGGTGCAGAGTATGTAGTTGAGTCTACAGGTCTCTTCCTCGCTTACGAG
>DLKG01000087.1:0-229 GCA_002490315.1 Prevotella sp. UBA7594
TTGGACATGAAGACATGTTTTTCTACCTCCTAATTTATGTTAATCTTCAAATGATTTTGTCGTTGTGTCTTGCCAGTATCATTTCTTTTTTGTACCTTTGCACTCGCTTTTAAGAAACACGGGCAAGTCTTACACGGCCAGCTCCCTTCGAATCCTCCAGGACGGGAACGTAGCAAAGGTAGTTGGTTGTAGCGGCGCGATGTAAGTAGCTTGCCCACCCGCCTCTTTA
>DLKG01000087.1:319-4371 GCA_002490315.1 Prevotella sp. UBA7594
GAATCCGACAAGAGGCTCAAGAATATGGCGAGACAAGACTAAGGTTTTGTCTCGTTTTTTTGTATATACACCTTTTATATATATAACTAAAGAAAAACAATTAACTATGGAAGCAAGAATAGACAAATACAAGGTATTGGCGGCTATGGTGCGCTCGTTCTTCGACGCCTTTTCCTCCGGCATCATCGACTGCCAAGTGGAGGATGCAAAGGAGAAGACGAAGCCACGGACCGTGAAGAAACTGATGCTTGATCATTATGAGCACATCGCACCCGTCTTCTTCGATACGATGTTCTTTCCGCTCGCTGCCATGAACTATAGCTATGAGGACATTGCTGCGCTCGTGAGAGAGGCGCAGCAGCGTGGCGATGACATGATGGCACTCGTGAGGACGGCATGTGGCGACAAGGCGTTGTATGAGGCGATGGTGGAAGAGTACAAGCGCAATTTCTCCAATCTGCTTGCTGGGCACTTTGCATCCAACGAAGATCATCTTGCCTCTTACACGCGGCGTAAAGAGGATAACATGCAAGAGAAAAACTCCATAAATGAGGAGCGGGCAATTGAGTTGACAGTGCGCGTCGTGATGTTCGCGTATGCGCGTGGACTCCGACAGATAAGCAAAGACCGTCAGCAACTGCGTCAGGCTACGCTCTTCCGCCTTATGCTCGACGCTATGAACGTGCTTCTGCTCGACGAGGCTGCCGACTACAAAAACAGCGAGGCAAATGATCTTGCCTCGCTGTTTATGAAGGTTTGTCGCACACAGCGCAACTTCACGGTGATGACGGACGAAATGGACCGCACGTATACTGAAATAATTGCCGAATACGACAAGGACAAGTCGGCAAGTTAGGCTGCCGATGTCTGCTTCAGTTTCTTTGTGAACACTACGGCGTAGAGCACAGGGAGAATGGTGGCTATGAGCACCATAGAGATGAGTGTGCCGAAGAATACGACGGCTGCCATTGGCGACCACAGCGTGTTGTTCTCAAGCATCATCGGGAGTACGCCTACTGAGGCTGCTGCAGATGTGAGGAAGATAGGACGCATACGTCGTTCGCCTGCATGGAAAGCTGCTTCTGCGACAGACTCTCCCTTGTCGCGGCGTAGTTCCTCTGCGTAGTCAATCATAATGATGCCGTTGCGCACGAGGATGCCCATAAGGCTCACCACGCCAAGCACGCCCGTTATACTGAGATCGTAGCCCGTCAAGAGGAGTCCGACAGCGGCTCCAAAGATGCAAAGAGACATTGACGAGAGGTTGACCAAGGCGAGCGAGATGCGCTTGAAATGGAAGAGTAGAATGAAGAATATTATGAATATGGCGATGACTACGCCGGAGACGACTTGCGGCAGCGTCTCGGAGTCTTTCTCGTACATACCACCCGTTTTTACAGTGAGGTCTGAAGGCAACTTCAGACCTTTTACTTTTCCCGTCACTTTCTTGGCGAGATTGTTGGCGTTGTAGCCACGCATGGGGTCGGCAATGACGGAGATGGTACGCCTGCCGTTGCGACGCACGATGCAGCCGTCGGTGTAGTCGGGCTTTACCTTTGCAAACTGGCTGAGCTGCACTGACGTAGTGCCGCCCATGACGGGGATGTACTCCTTGCCGAGCGAGGCAAACTCGCTCTTTCCCTCATGATCGGACTTGAGCACGATGCTTATCGGATAGTCGCCTTCCCACATTGATGCCATCGGTATGCCGTCGCCATAGTGGAGCGCAAGATTGGCTGTCAGCAATGCCTTGTTGATGCCAAGCCGGTTGGCTTCCGTCTCGTCAAGGGCTACGGAAACGCCAGGCTGCGCCTCCTCGTAGTTGGTGCGCACAAGCTCAAGACCCTCCGTCGAGCGCATGCACTCTTCTACCTTTGCGGCTGCCGCTTTCAGGGCGTCAAGACTGTCGCCACTGATACGCATTTCTATGGCGTAGGGCGCATTGTTGTAGTCCATCTGCTTGAACTTCACGTAGGCGTCGGGAAAATAGTTGCAATAGCGGTCGGCGTACTCGTCGAGCACTTGGGCTGTCGACTCGTTGTCGGCGGTGTTCACTATGAACTGCGCGAAGTTCAGACCGCCTATCTGTGGGGCGTAAGTAGTGTTGAAGCGTGGCGAACCCTGTCCGATAAACGTCGTGATGGCTGTGATGCGCTTGTCTTTCTTCATGATAGACTCGAGCTGCGATGCCACCTTGGCGGTGCGCTCGGCTGTGGCGCCGTTGGGGAGGTATATTTCCACGGCAAACTGATTGCGTTCCTCAAGAGGCATCATTCTTTGCGGCACTCTCGTGAAGAGTACGGCTCCGAGGACAACAACGACTAAGCCGCCACACAGCGTGAGCGCCTGATGGTTGAAGCAGCGCTTCAGAAGCCATGTGTAGCCATTCTGTAGATAGTCGAGCGGCTTCATGCGTGTGCCGGATTTCTTCGGGGCTTCCTTTATGCCCTCGTGGATGAGCATGTACTGGAGATAGGGCGTGAGCACAAGTGAGACTGTCAGCGACACACTGAGAATGATGAACATTGCCCAGGGGAACGACTTCACGAAGTCGGCCATTTCACCCTTCATCGTGAAGAGGAACGGGAAGAATGTCAGACTGATGGAGAGCGTTGCGGAGAGCACCGACATGAAGAACTCTCTCGGGGCGGCAATTGACGCGTGCCAGCGCGACATGCCATGACCGAGCTTCTCCATGTAGTTGTCGATGATGACGACAGAGTCGTCGACGACCATACCGAGAGTGACAATAAGCGCGGCGAGCGTCACGGTGTTTAGCTCAAAGCCGAAGATATAGAATATGCCGACAGAGGAGAATATCGTTATAGGGATGGACATTGCCGACACCTCTGCCACTCTTCGCGGCATGAGAAGGATGACGACAACGATAACGGCGATGACGGAGATGAGCAACTCGCGCAGGAAGTTGACCACCGACTCGCTGACAACGCTGCTCTGATCGGTGATGATGTTGAGGTGGACATTGGCGGGAAGGGTGAGTTCAAAGTCGGCAATCTGCTTGCGTACATCCTGACCCATCTTCACAATGTCGTTGCCGGGGCGCATTTCCACTGATAGAAGCACACATTTGTTGCCGTTGCTGCGGATGTATTTCGACATCCTCGGGTACTCTCTCACGATGCGTGCCACGTCCTTCAGGCGCACGATGTCGCCCGTGGGGGATGAGTAGACAATCTGGTTCTGTACGTCAAGCTCTGTATTGTAGGAGTCGTTGATGTGAATGGGCATCTTGTAGTCGGCATCTTGTACGCTGCCGCTGTAGGTCGTCAGGCCCTGCATGGCGAGGGAGTTGAGTATGGTGAAAGATCCAATGCCGTATTTTGCCAGCTTGTCCTGATCGAGATAGACACTGATTTGTTCCATCTCCTGGCCGTAAGTGCGGAGGTTGGAAATGGCGTCAATGCCGCGCAGACGCGACTTGAGATCGTCGAGATACTGGCGCAGTTCGCGATAGGTCTTCTGGCTTGAGTCGATAGTAATGAGCAAGGCAGACGTGTCGGCAATGTCGTCGACAGCCTGCAGGGCGGCGACACATGACGGCAACGACGACTTGAATGCCGCCAAGCCGTGTTTGAACTTCGACCAGAAGGCGTCCTTGTCCTCAATGTCGGCGTTTAGCTCAACGTAGATGATGACCACTCCGTCTTTGGTCTTTGAATATGTCTTGTCTTTTCTAACTTCCTTGTAGCCGAAGAGAAAATCCTCAAGAGGCTTCGTGACACGCTCCTCTATCTCGGATGACGTGCATCCCGGGCACACTGCCACGACAGCACCTTGCCTTACCGTGAACACCGGCATTTCCTGCTTAGGCATATAGAGAAGTCCGGCAAATCCCATGATTACAAGCATTCCCATCAACAATATTACAATGTTGTGGTAGCACATAGCCGACTCGATGAAGCTGCGCTTCATCATGCGGTTGGGCTTGCGCTTTATGCGTGCCTTGATATGATCGTGTAAAGCTGTATCTTTCTTCATTGGTGTATAAAAATTCCTAATTCCTAACTCCAAACTCCTAATTCCTAATTCCT
>DLKG01000087.1:4447-28820 GCA_002490315.1 Prevotella sp. UBA7594
TAATTCCTAATTCCTAATTCTAACACTCATTCCTTCCGACACTTTCTGGCTTCCATCCGTTATAACCTTGTCGCCAGCGGCAAGTCCAGACGTGACGATGACGCCATTATCGGTGAAATCTCCGAGTGTGATGTACTGTTGTTTTGCCTTTCCGCCAGCAGCAAGCCACACGAAGCGGCGGTTGTCAGAGTCGAGCTTCAGAGCATTAATAGGTATCACAAAGCCTGATGTTGCAGCTCCATCTCCTTCTGCGCTTCTACCTACATCTGTGAGTTTAACTCTACCCACCATTCCTGGCATCAGCTTTCCGTCGGTATGTTTAATGGCCAATTTCACATCGTAAGTATGCGATACGGCATTGGCTTCAATGCCTTTCTCTGTAATATAGGCATCATATACTTGTCCACCTACAGCTGCAACAACAACTTTTGCCTTAGCACCAATCTTAATAGCCGACACTTCTTTCTCAGGTATAGATATTTTCACATCAACACTCGATATATCGACAAGACGGAATATCTGTTGACCTGCCATCACGTTCATTCCACGCTCTGCAGTGCGCTCTGATATTACACCCGCGAAAGGAGCTGTCAACGATGTTCTTGTAAGCTGAGTGCGTGCAAGACGTTCTGAGGTTTGCGCCTGCTCAAGGGCTGTTTGCACCTCCACCCACCGTATGTCGGAAATGACACCCTGCTTGTGGAGTGGCTCATAACGACGATAGGCATCTTCTGCCTGGTTCAATGTGGCAAGAGCCATCTTGTGGGCATCGCGAAGCGATATTGGGTCGACAGTGGCAAGAAGTTGCCCTTTGGCTACGTGGTCGCCATTGTCGGCACGGAGAGCTACGATATTACCCGGTACCTCAAAACTTAAAGAAGTGCCAGTCTTTTCAACTACTGTTCCTACATAATCACCATATTCGTTGCCTGAAGTGTTTCCCACAGCAACAACTCCTACAACCACTGCCTCGCTTTGTCTCTCCTTCTTTTTGTCAGAACAAGATGTCAGCAATGCAATGACTCCCAAAAACACAATAGTGTAGATAAGACGTACTCGCATAATTGTTTTCTATTATTTATTACCTTACTATTTATTATGTCTGCAAATTTACACAAATTTACATACACGCAAAAAGGGAGCATCACAAAAATGATGCTCTGTTTTTCTTCTTTATTAGTATAAAAAAGGAAAAGCATGTCAGATATTACTCAATTCAAAGAATATTATTATCTAATTCAACTTTCGGATTTAGAGGAATGTAAAGAATTTAAAGTAGTTATCGCCGCCAATGGCGGCTTAGAAGTTAAAGACAATAGCAAAAAATGGCAAAATCGTGTGTAAAAACTATACATATAGACTTTTGCATATGGCTTTAAATTCTCTAACTTCTTTAATTTCTTTAAATTCCACAAATCAGAAACTTAAGTTATCTAACATAATGGCATAACTGGGAGAGGGAGAGCCCTCGCACCCTACATAAAAAGAATAGGCTGTGTCAAAATAATAAGCCGAGCGCAGACCGCGCTCGGCTTGTCGCTTGCCTTAGCAAGAATGGGTAAATAGCTCATGAGGGTGTGCAAAAGACTCGCAAATGGATTATCCATGGCGGAGGTCTCAGCCACGGATAAATAGCTAACTACAATTCGTCGAGATCTTCGCCCTTCCGCTCCATAATGGAGGCAGCGAGCCCGTCAGCCACCTGAATGATAGAAACGAGGGGATAGAGCTTGCGCGACGTGTCGTAGCAGCGCTCGTCCTCGTAGCTGTTCATGTTGAGCCCGAAGGCTCCCATGTGCCAGCGTATGGCGAGCATCTCGTCGTCCTGCAGGTCGAGTCCGCTACAAAGAAGAAGGATTACCGACTTCTCGCCATGTCCCATAGGGAAATTCTTGTACGTCACCTTGTAGCCCTCAGAGTCTTCCCACGTGCCGAGGCGTGTCTTGCGGCGCTTGACGGTGCGCTCGTAGATGTCGCTTTTGCATACATCGTGTAGCAAACTGGCAAGAATTACGCTCTCGCGTTTTACTTCATTGGCGAGTGTCGGCTCAAGCGGCTGCATCGCCTCATATACGGCAAGAGCCGCCTTGCAGGTGTTGAGCGAGTGTAGCACGAGTCCACCCGCAGTGTTGAGATGATGGCCAGCCGATGCGGGTGCTTCGTAGAACCCCATATCTTCAAGGTCGGCTATCACGTCTTCCACTCCGTCGCGTCCGGTAGAACGGAGGAGTTCGTTGAATTCTTCCTTATTTTTCTTTAAATCAAGTTCCATAGATATAATGTTTTAAATGAATGTTTCACAAACGCTTTATTCATATTCTTTTATAATCTCGCGCAACCTCTCCTTGTATTGCATGGCGTTTTCAAACCGTATTGCTTTCATTCCGAAAGCAATAGCAGCATCTACATTTTCCTGCTTGTCGTCTGCAAAGACACATTCCTCGGGGGTAAGTCCGAAACGTCGGCATGTCAACTCATATATGCCACGCTCTGGTTTAACTATATGTTCTTCAGAGGATACTATTCTGCCGTCGAGCAGCTGGAATATAGGATATTGCTGCATTGTGGTGTGCACGCAGCTGCACCAGTTTGTCAATCCATACAGTTTGTAGCCCTCAGCCTTGAGCCTCGCAAGCAGTTGGCGCATGCCTTTCATCTCCCCGATGACAAACTCGGTATAGCGATTGCCGAACTCTTCTATCTGCTTGGCATACTGCGGCATTGCCTGCTGCATATCGTTGATTATTTGGCTGAAAGGTTTTGACTCGCGGTCGAGGCGCTCATTCCAATGGTCGTCCATGAGATGACGGTAGAAATCGAGAGCATCATCATGCTTGTCAAACAACTGGTCGAGTATAAGGAAATAGTCATAGTCGACCAATACCTTACCAAAATCAAAAATCAGATTCTTTATCATGCTTACACAATCAAATACGTCACAATCAAATACGTAATAATCAAATACGCCATAAAGAGCCGACAACACTTTTCTTTAATTGTGTGTATATCGTCACTTTATGGCGCATAATTCCTAAACTCGTTTACTGACAGCATGTCGAAGACATGCGAAACTTAAATAAAATTATACTTAGATGATGCTGTTCTTCTTAGTCCACTCCACGATTTCAGGAATATATCCGAAAGCCAAACCGGTAACAGTGTCGGCGCAGCCGTAGTAAACTGCTATGCGACCAGTCTCCGGGTCGTGCACCTCGGCGCAGGGGAAGCAAACGTTTGGCACGTCGCCCATGCACTCGTAGGGAGTCTGCGGGGAGATGAGGTAAGGACCTGAGCGGTGGGTAGCCTTCCAAGGCTGCTCGAGGTCGAGCAGAGCCGAACCGAAGGCGTAAACGTAGCCGTTGCAAGAACGGAGCACGCCATGGTAGAACAGAAGCCATCCCTCAGATGTCTTCACGGGCACTGGACCAGCACCAATCTTCATGCACTGCCAAGCCGAAAGCTCAAAGGCAGCAGGAGCCATTACGTGGCGGTGGTGTCCCCAGAACTCCATGTCGGGCGACTCGCTATAGAAGATGTCGCCGAAGGGAGTGTGGCCCGTGTCGCTCGGACGGGAGAGCATTGCGAAGCGGCCGTTGATCTTCTCGGGGAAGAGCACGCCGTTGCGGTTGTAGGGCAGGAAGGCATTCTCAAGCTGATGGAATGTCTTGAAGTCCTTTGTCCATGCGATGCCGATGGTCGGGCCGTGATAGCCGTTGCACCATGTCACGTAGTAGCGGTCCTCGATGAAGCATACGCGCGGGTCGTAGCCATACACCCACTCGCCGATTTCCTTGTCGTCGCACTGGAAGCGCAGCGGCTCCTCATTGATGTTCCAGTTGACGCCGTCCTTGGAGAAGCCGACGTGGAGCACCATGCGGCGGTTGGTGTCGTCGCAGCGGAACACTCCGGCGAAGCCCTCGCCGAAAGGCACTACTGCACTATTGAATATACTATTGCTCGTAGGCAGCAAGTCGCGCGGAATAATCGGGTTCTTTGAACAGCGCCACAGCGGAGAGCGTGCGTCTTCCGGACGCTCTTCCCAAGGCATGTTGGGAAGCGGATTGCCTGAAATGATAAGTTTGCTCATAGTTGTTAATATTTAGAAGTTTTTTATTTTTTCTTGTCTGGATACGTGAACGGCACAAACCATGTGATGAGGAATGCCGGAATGGTGCAGAAGAGCACGAAGATGAAGAAGTCGCGGTAGCCAAGCCAGTCGCTCACATATCCGCTGAGCATACCAGGCAGCATTACACCGAGGTTCATGATGCCCGAAGCGAAGGCATAGTGTGCCATCTGGTGCTTGCCCGGCGCTATCTGCTGCATCATGAAAAGCGTAAGCCCAACAAAGCCGAAACCGTAGCCGAAATACTCGAGCACGATGCCACCGCCAATGAGCCACAGACTTTCGGGCTGGTAAATGGCAAGCAGCGTATATGCCACAAACGGCAGGTTGAACACGCAGCAGAGCGAGAAGAGCGACTTCTGCAGTCCACGATGCGCCACATAATATCCGGCAAGAATACTTCCAATGACGAAGGCGGCTGCACCGAACGTGCCGTAGCACAAGCCTATCTCCTGCTCGGAGAGTCCGAGTCCCTGGTCGGCACGGTCGGCCTTGAGAAACAGCGGCACTATCTTCATGACAAATCCCTCGGCAAAACGGTAGAGAATGATGAAGACGATGTAATATACGATGTGGCGCTTGCGGAAGAGATCGACAAAGACATTGCCCAGCTCAACCATCGTTTCCTTGAAGCCCGGACGTTCAGTCTTGTCTCTTGGGGTCTCGGACGGCACAAACTTCATATTATAGAGTCCTAACACCACCATGACAATGCCGATGACAGCCATAATGACTGTCCACGCGAGCACTGTGGCATGGCGCTTGGCAGCGGCAATGGCGGCAGCGTCAAGTCCAGCGGTATCGCCTGTGTAACTGTTGATGAGCACGCCTGCCAAATAGACAAGTCCTCCCGTGGCGGCAATCTTGGCGATGTTGTAGAACGCGCCCTGCCACCCTATGTAGCGCGCCTGGTCGTCCTTGGACAGCGAAGCCATGTACACGCCGTCTGCAGCCACATCGTGCGTGGCGCCGCTGAAAGCAATGACGGCAAGCAAGGCAATGCACACTGCAAAGAAATTGGGCAGATGAAGAGCCAGTGCCACCAGTCCAAAGAGGCATCCCGTGGCTATCTGGGTTACGATAACAAAGAATTTCTTTGTCTTGTATATTTCGAGAAGCGGGCTCCAAAGTGGCTTCAGTGTCCATGGCAACATGATGAGCGATGTCCAGAAGGCTATTTGGGCGTCGCTTACATCAAGCCCCTTGAACATTAGTACACACACCATATTGAGCACGACAAATGGCATACCCATGGCGAAATAAAGCGTCGGCACCCACGAAATGGGGCTTCTTCCCTTAGTAATGTTTGGTTCCATTAATTTTGTTTTGTAATTATTAGTTTTATCAGTAAGTTTCTTATGCAAAAGTAGGAAAAAAAAATGATACACGTGGAGGCGACAGTTATTTATTTTGCTTGGCAAGCGGAAAAACTGTCGCGACATACGTTCATTTCCATTTGTTGACGGCATTGATGACAATGTCGGCTTCGTCGTCTGTCATGGCAGGACTGATAGGCAATGACAGCTCCTCACGGTGGATGCGCTCCGTTATGGGTAGCGTCATGTGGTTCCATTCCGAGTAGGCATTCTGCTTATGTGGCGGAATGGGGTAGTGTACGTCTGCCTGCACTCCATTGTCGAGGAGAAACTGCCTTAGCTCGTCGCGATGCCCGCACATCAATGGGAAGATGTGGAAGACGCTGTGCTGCCAATAGTCGATGGACGGTAGTCTGACCGCCTTGTTGCTTATGTTGTCGATGTATCGTCGCGCAATCTCGCGTCGGCGCTCGTTCTCCTTGTCAAGATATGGAAGCTTAACGTCGAGCACGGCAGCCTGTATTTCGTCGATGCGGCTGTTGCGTCCGACAGTGTCAAAGACGTAGCGGCGTGCAGAACCGTAGTTGCCGAGTTTGCGCACCATGGCTGCCAAGGCGTCGTCGCTCGTCGTCACCGCTCCTGCGTCTCCCAGCGCTCCCAGGTTCTTGCCTGGATAGAAGCTGTGGGCAGCCGCGTCACCAAGCGAACCAGTGCGCCAGGATGCGAAGCGGCAACCGTGCGCCTGTGCGTTGTCCTCGATGAGCTTGAGATTGTGCTTGCGGCACAATTCCCCTATATGCTCCGTGAAGGCGCAGCGTCCGTAGAGGTGAACAATCATTATGGCACGTGTGCGTGGTGTTATGGCTGCTTCGATTAGACTGTCGTCAATCTGGAGAGTGTCCTCACGTGGCTCGACGAGCACTGGCTGCAAGCCGTTCTCTGTGATGGCAAGGATGGTGGCGATGAAGGTGTTGGCTGGCACGATGACCTCGTCGCCATCATTTATTATTCCCATTTCCTTGTAGGCGCGCAGGATGAGCGTGAGCGCGTCGAGTCCATTGCCGCATCCTATGCAATGGCGTGTGCCGATGAATGAGGCGTAGTGGTGTTCAAACTGCTCGGTGGCGTCACTGCGCAGGTACCATCCGCCATCGACGACACGCTTCACGGCTCTGTTGATTTCTTCTGCATGAAGTGCGGTTACAGCTTTTAGGTCGAGATATTTTATCATAGAGTGAAACAGTATTTTAAAGTCACGGAGCATCCGATGTTCTC
This sequence comes from Prevotella sp. UBA7594, assembly GCA_002490315.1. Taxonomy (GTDB): domain Bacteria; phylum Bacteroidota; class Bacteroidia; order Bacteroidales; family Bacteroidaceae; genus Prevotella. The sequence goes on from DLKG01000087.1 coordinate 11,165, forward strand.
TTTGAAATCGCAGAGTCCGTAGTTGGGTATGCCGTTCTCCGTTGACGGACCGATGTCGAGAATGTGCAATCCCTCGTCATGGTAGTGGAGAAAGAGTGAATACGTGAGGCGGTTCATTGGGCGCAGGGCGGAAAACTCCCTTATGTCTCCCCAATAAACAACTTGCGCCACGCCCTCTGCCACATGGAACACCTGCGCCGCGGCAACGTCGTTGCCATCGTGCTCAAGCACGAAGAAGTCAGCCCGTACAACATTGCTGACCGTCTGCCACACCTGCTCCAGCGTCATGCGTAGGGGAAAGCCGCGCTCCTCGCGGTTGCGCCTGATTATGTCGTAGGCTCGTGCCACCTGCTCGCGACAGCCAGAGTCGAGTTTTGTCAGACGGAAGTTCTCCTTCAAGGCATGATGAAGATTCTTGCGTGCGCTGCGGTCGATAAATTCCTCGTAGCGTGGGATGCGTGCGAGGTCGACATGATAGTTGAGATCGACGTGCTCCACTCGCATCTTCCTTGCCATAACGCCTACCCATTTGGAGAGTTGCGTTTCGTCGTAGACAAGCGGTTGGAGAGTTATGCACAGCTTTAATCCGCGCTCCTTGGCATAGTCAATGAGCAACTGCACAGCCTCCTCCATGCAGGAGAGATGCTGCGTGCCGTTCGTCGTGAAGCCTCCGAAGGGTGCGGAGAACGGCGAAAGAAGCCGGTCGCCACGTCTTCCGAGTACCATGCCGAAGCGGTGCTTTGTGTCGTCGAACGACAGATAGCGAATGTCATCCGCCTTCTCGCGGTTGAGTTCGGCAAACCGAACGCTGTTGAATACGTGCTGGGGCTTGTAGAGGCGAGCGTACTCCTCACTTGAAAGTTCGGTTATCTTCATCGTTCGCCCTTTCCGTTCTCTGTCGCTTTCTTGTATTTCAGAAACTCTTCATAGTCGTAGATGTAGTCAGACTCGTCATACGGTTCGGAGGCGAGCACAAGACACACCGCACCAGAGGAGAAATCGTCGAGCGTGCGCCAAATGCCCGTCTCGATGATCAGACCTTGATAGGGGTGATTGAGAAGAAACTTGCGCTTCTCCTTTCCGTCGTCGAGCGTCACCGTGAAGCTGCCGCTGAGAGCTATGAGCAGTTGCTTCAGCCGACGGTGGGCATGACCTCCGCGGCTCTCTCCTCCAGGAACGTCATAGAGCCAATAGGCACGTGCGATGTGGAAGGGCACATCCTTGTACTCCTCCACAACAGAGAGATTGCCACGGCGATCGACGATTTTCTTTATTTCGATAATCTTGGCTTCTGAAACTTTCATCTTGCTTTAATTATTCAGAGTTCGTTTTTGAGAGTGGGTAAAAAGGCAGAATTGCAACTTTTTTCCCCACTCTCCTCCATTATTTCTCCATATAAGGGTCGGTGCCGAGAACGGTGGCAGCGAGGCGCTTCGCCTTGTCGCGGAGCGGAGTGGTTGCGTCGTCAGGATTGCCGTAGCACAGCACTACGCCCATACGTCTGCCGACATGTGCCTCTTGCTTGCCGAAGATTCTGATGCGCGTGCGATCCTCGCGCAATGCGTCGACGAAGTTGTAAGGCAGAGGTTCATTGCTTTCCTCCGGCGAGAGCACCACGGCGCTTGCACCTGCGTGCTCCAGATGGATGCCGGCGATGGGCAGTCCCATTACGGCGCGGAAGTGAAGCTCAAATTCCGAGAGATTTGTAGTGTGACCAAGCGTCACCATACCCGTGTCGTGCGGACGTGGTGAGAGTTCGGAGAATATCACTTCTCCCTGCTTCGTCAGGAAGAACTCCACGCCCCACAATCCGGCACCCGTCAAAGCGCGTGTAACCTTCTCTGCCATATCCTCAGCCTTGCGAAGCTCTTCTTCGGGGATGGCAAACGGCTGCCAGCTCTCGCGATAGTCGCCGCCCTTCTGCACATGGCCTATTGGCGGGCAGAACAGCGTTGGACCGTTCTTCTGCGTCACGGTGAGAAGTGTGAATTCGGAGTCGAAATGTATAAACTCCTCGATGATAATCTCCTTCACGTCACCGCGGCTTCCTTCCATGGCGTCGTTGAATGCCTTCTCCAGTTCCTCAGGCTTGCGCACGATGCTCTGTCCGTGGCCCGACGACGACATGAGCGGCTTTATGACGCAAGGAAAGCCAATCTCCTTAGAGTGTTCGCGGAGCTGTTCAAGCGTCGTGGCGTAGAAGTATTTTGCCGTGCGCAGTCCAAGTTCCTTGGCAGCGAGGTCGCGTATGGCCTTGCGGTTCATCGTGAAGTTTACGGCTCTTGCACTCGGCACCACCTGGATACCCTCGCGCTCGAAATCGAAGAGACGCTCCGTGCGGATAGCCTCAATCTCCGGCACGATGATGTCGGGGCGGTGCTTCTCAACGACGGCAGTAAGGGCGTCGCCGTCAAGCATGTTGAACACCTCGTGCTCGTCAGCCACCTGCATAGCAGGCGCGTTGTCGTATCTGTCGCATGCCACGACATATTGTCCTGCGCGTTTTGCGGCAATCACAAATTCCTTGCCCAGTTCGCCCGAGCCCAATAGCAATATCTTTTTCATCTTATCGGATTTTAATAATGTATTCACTCATGAATGACGCACCCGGCTGGAGATGGTTCATGAGATACTTGTCGTGGAATTGTCCACGGTATTCAAAGTGGTCGTGAACGCCATACCACGGTTCGATGCAGAGGAACGGCGCGTGCTTGCCGTAAGGCGTCCAGAGTCCTACGCAGGGAGCGTTGAAGCTCACGGTTACAGCGGGGCTTGCCGTGGCAGGATCGAGAATCTCAATCTCGCGCAGTTGGCAGTGGTCGATGATGACGGCGTCGTCCTTGAAGCTCTCCTCGTTGAAAGCCCAAAGTCCGTTTTGGCATCCCTCCAGTTCGTAGCGGTCGTCGGTGATACATCCCTCGTGGTTGCCAAAGATGCGCTCAATCTTTTCTCCGTTGTCGAAGCGCAGGCATCCGCGCACGGGGGAGCCTTCCTCAACGCCCGGCAGATAGAAAGCAGGGTGGGCACCAATCTGGAAGTGAATTTCGCGGTTGTCCGTGTTGTGTACGTGCCAGATGACGTGTATCTCGTTTTTGACAAGCTTGTAGGTCACGGAGAGCATGAAGTGGTAGGGATATTGTCGGAGAGTGTTCTCCGTGTCGGTGAGCACGAAAGTCACGCGGTCGTCAGCCTTCTTGATAAGGTGGAAGTTCATGTCGCGTGCAAATCCGTGGCGTCCCATTTGGTAAGTGTCGCCATCTGTGCGGTAGGTGCCCTTCCAGAGTCCGCAGACGATAGGGAAGAGGATAGGCGAGCGGCGTCCCCAATAGCGGCTGTCGCCCTGCCAAAGATATTCTTTGCCTTCGTCGTCCTTGATGCTTTGAAGTTCGGCTCCGAGCTCAGACACTTCGATTGTCAAAAGTTCGTTTTGTAGTGTTTCCATAATCGGTCTTCTTTATTTTGTTCTTTCCTCAAACTTCTCCAAAAGCCATTTCTTCTGTTCGGCAATGGAAAGGTGGCTATTGTCGAGCACAAGTGCGTCGTCGGCCTGTCGCAGTGGCGACGTCTCGCGGTGGGTGTCGATGTAGTCGCGTTGCTCCACGTTCTTCAGAATCTCGTCGAAGTCGGCAGGCATACCCTTCGCCTGAAGCTCCTTGAAGCGTCGCTCGGCACGAATCTCTGGCGAAGCCGTGACAAATATTTTCAGTTCGGCGTCGGGGAAGACGACGGTGCCGATGTCTCTGCCGTCCATCACGATGCCCTTCTCCTTGCCCATGGCCTGCTGCTGCTCCACGAGTTTCTCGCGCACGAACGGCAGGGCGGCGACGGGGCTTACATGCTGCGACACTTCAAGAGTGCGTATCTCGCGTTCCACGCCTTCGCCGTTGAGGCAAGTCTCCGGCATTTTCGTCTCGGCGTTGATGCGGAACGAGACGCTCACCTCGGGCAACAGCCTTTTCAGCTCCTCCTCGTTGATGGAGCCGTCGGTTGCGAACAGATCATGGCGCATTGCAAACAGCGTCACGGCGCGATACATGGCACCCGTGTCCACGTATATGTAGCCCACTTCCCGGGCGAGGTCTTTCGCCATCGTGCTCTTTCCGCAAGAGGAAAAACCGTCGATGGCTATCACAATCTTCTTCATGTTGTAATGTATGTAATAAAATGTTGTTGTTTAAAGTGAGTAGGCGAGGTTCACGGTAATAGATGAGCTCGACACGTGGTACTTGCCGTAGGCTATGCCGAGCTTAAACCTGCTGAGGCTTGCTCCGGCTCCGAACGACAGTCCTGCCATGTGTGTGCTCTCACCGTCTGCCGACGCTGTCTTCATTTCGCTGGCGCGTCGGAAGTTGTAGCCCAAGGCAAGCCATATCGACTGCGAGATGTTGGCATCGAGTCCGAGCACGAGATGATTGAAGAAGCCGTAGTTCCAATGGGTTAGGTCGGCAAACGTAGCAGAGACGCGTAGTGGCGTGTGGGCAAGCTGCTTGCTCACGCCAAACTGCACGTCGATAGGCATCGGGTCGTACTCGTCGTCGTATGCCTTGAGCTGTCCGCCGAGATTCTTCGCCACGAGAGACAGCGACCATTCATGATCGCTGTCGTAATAGTTCACTCCGAGGTCCACCCCCGCTGCAGTCGACGTGTATCCGGCGATGTGCGACGTAATGAATTTCGCCGTGACGCCGCCCGCGAATCGGCTGCCGAGCATATAGGAGAAGTAGCCCGCCACGGCTATTTCGCGTGCGGCGAAAGTGCCGAGCTGCTGGTTGTTCTCGTCGGTGTGGCGTATCTTGCCGTAGTCGATGAACTGTCCGGTGACTGCCCATGACGCGCGTTCGCCAGCCATGCGGTTGAACGATGCACTCGCAGTCTTGGCTCCCGCCATGTAGGTCATGAAGTTCAGCCCTATTGTCTTGTCGCTAACAGAAGAGAGGAGGGCAGGGTTGCAGAATATCAGTGAGGCGTCGTCTTCTACGAGCGTCACGTTGTCGCCGCCCAGCGCTGCCGCGTGTGCACTGACGGGCAGGAGCAGGAAGTTGTATGCCGTCTGGCTCTCCTGCGCTGTCGTTGCCGTTGCCGTCAACACGGCTATTGTTGTCAATATCGCTTTCTTCATTCTTCTGCAAAGTTAGTCATTTTTATTATAAACGTTACTGCCAAACACTCTTTATTTAATGCAGTCGTCCTCTTTTATATAACGCAACAATTTCGGTTTTGTTGTATTGATGGATAAGTAGATGCTTAAATTTGTGGTTAATGAGTAGACCGGTATAAAAAACGAGGGGGTGTGTCAAAACTCGCTTGACACACCCTCTCCTCGATGATGCTTGTTGTTGTTTCCTTCGTGGTGAGTCTATTTCTCGCCCACAATCTCTTTGGCACGTTCGAGCGCCAGGTTGATGTGGCTGCAGATGTTCTCCTCGCCCACGATGTCGTAGAAACGTGCCTTCTGCAGTTGTGCGTGCACTTTCTCGTTTACGCCCGACAGCACGATGCTGATGCCCTCCTTCTTGCTCATGTTGCAGAGGTTGGTGAGGTTGTGGATGCCCGTGGAGTCAACGAACGGTACCTTGCGCATTCTTATTATGCGCACTTTCGGGCGGTCGCCGAAGGCAGCCATGATTTCCTCAAACTTGTTGCCGGCTCCGAAGAAGTAGGGGCCGTTGATTTCGTACACCTCCACGCCGTTCGGAATAGTGATGTGCTCAAGGTTGCCCTTGACGATGTCCGACTCCTCGCTGATCTCGTCCATGATGACCTTCACGTCCGTCGTTTCCGACATACGCTTCATGAAGAGCAGGCAGGCGATGATGAGTCCCACCTCGATGGCGACGGTGAGGTCGAAGATGATGGTGAGGAAGAAGGTGATGAGCAATACGGTGACGTCGCTCTTCGGATTCTTCATCAGTGCTAAGAACGAGCGCCATCCGCACATGCCGTAGCTCACGATAACGAGCACTCCTGCGAGACACGCCATCGGTATGTACTTTGCCAGCGGCATGAAGAAGAGGAAGATGAGCAGCAGCACAACGGCATGGATGATGCCGGCAACGGGTGTGCGTCCGCCGTTGTTGATGTTGGTCATTGTGCGGGCGATGGCGCCGGTGGCGGGTATGCCGCCGAAGAGTGGCGAGGCGAGGTTGGCAACGCCCTGCGCCACCAGCTCGGTGTTGGAATTGTGGTGGTCGCCCGTCACGCCGTCGGCAACGGTGGCAGAGAGCAGCGACTCAATGGCTCCGAGCACAGCGATGGTGAGTGCCGGTGCAACGAGGCTTTTTATTGTCTCCCATGTCATTGTGGGCACGTTCACGTCTGGAATGGCGTTGCTCACGGAGAAGCGGTCGCCGATGGTCTCGATGGTGGTAACGCCGCAGTATTGCTTCAGCAGCAGCGCGGCAACGGTCATGATGATGATGGCGACGAGCGAGCCAGGGATTTTCTTGCTGAACTTCGGTGTAAGTGCGATGATTGCTACGCTCACAATGCCCACGATGGAGCACCATAGGTCGGCAGTGGAGAAATGCTGTATGTAGCATCCCCATTTCTCAATGAAGTCGGACGGCACGGAGTCGATGTGGAGTCCGAAGAGGTCTTTTATCTGTGTGGTGAAGATGGTGACGGCGATACCGCTCGTGAAGCCAACGACAATGGGGTAGGGGATGTATTTGATGATGGTGCCGAGCTTGAGCAGTCCGAAGAGTATGAGGAACACGCCTGCCATGATGGTGGCGATGGTCAGTCCTTCGATGCCGTATTGCTGTATGATGCCGTAGATGATGATGATGAAGGCTCCCGTGGGGCCTCCTATCTGCACCTTGCTACCGCCGAGCAACGAGACGAGGAAGCCAGCCACGATGGCTGTGATGATGCCTTTCTCTGGCGTAACGCCGGAGGCGATGCCGAAGGCGATGGCAAGCGGCAGCGCCACTATGCCTACGATGATGCCAGCCATGAGGTCGGACACAAAAGTTTTCTTGTTGTACGCCCTCAGCGAGGCAATTAGCTGGGGCTTGAAATCGAATGTCTTCATCCGTCGAAATTAGTGTTGTATTATAAAATATGTGAATAGTTATCTTTTGTCCTATATCCTTGCAAACAATCTTATCGAATGCAAAATTAAGCATTTTTAAGGGAATAACAAAACAAAAGTTACAATAACTGGGAGAGGGGTTACAATAACTGGGAGAGGGGGCGCCCCCGCCCCCGACACGCCAACAACCATTGAATATGGTTTGTCCTTAAATTGGAGTGATAGAAATTAACGGAATTATACGGTATCTTAAAATTAACGGAATTATACGAAATTCTATTAGCGGATAGAGATTAATCGTATAATTCCGTTAATTTTATTTCGTATAATTCCGTTATCCGTGGCGGAGGTCTCCGGCCTCCGCTACATACAATCACTATATAAACAATCGGATAATAGTGTCGCTACTTGCTGCGGAGGCCGGAGACCTCCGCCACGGGTAAGACTAATTTTACTGTAACTGGGAGAGGGGGCGCCCCCGCCCCCGATAAGGAGAGTAGCTCTTTTGTATGTCGGGGGCGAGGGCGCCCCCTCTCCCAGTTATATTTTATGTTAAATTTGCAACTTGTATCGTTTTTATTTGTTTAATTTCTATAAAATATATAATTTTGCGCCAAAATAAAAATATAAATGTATATTGCGCGAAAGTTAACATCGTCGTAACTCTATTGTAATCGCCTGTATATACCTTTGCGCAGTGATTCCCGCATCGAGGCGTTTCGCACAACGCCATCAGTAAGTCTTTTTCTTATTCTCAAACATTCCACATACTAAAGTTGCTGATTTTTAATAATTAACATACATAATTAAATTTCTAAATTCTATGTTTATGAAACATTATTTACGATTTATGATTACCCTCATACTGGCGACGGTATGGAGTTTGGGGGGGTATGCGCAGACTACAGTGACATTCGATGCTACAAAAGATAAGAGTGCTACAGAAACACTAACGAAAGAAGGTGTCTCAATAATTTTAGAGAAGGGTTCAAATAATAGTTCGGGAAAACTTAATAATGGAACAGATTATAGAGCTTATTCTGGAAATAATTTGATTGTTAAATCTTCTGTAGGCAATATAACACAAATTGTTTTTACATGTACAGCAAAAAATACTAGCAAAGGCGGTCCTGGATGTTTGAATACTCCAAGTTTAGGTGATTATACTTATAGTTTACAAACAGGAACGTGGAAAGGTTCTGCAAATTCAGTTAGCTTTAAAACATCGAATCAGGTAAAGGCTTCTAAGATTGTTGTAACTATTGCTGCATCAAAAAAACTTACCTCTCTCGTTATCTCCGGCACACCCTCCAAGAAAACCTATAATGTCGGAGACCCATTCGACCCTAAAGGACTTGTTGTAACAGGTACTTACGATGACGAGTCAAGCGCAACAATCACTGATGGCATTACATGGGCAACAACTCCTGAAACACTTTCATTTGGTACAACTTCTTGTTCAGTTACTGCAACTGTAGGTGATATAACAAGTGCACCATATTCTGTAACTGGGCTGACCGTAGTTGCACCCACAACTCTTTCTTTTGACCAATCTTCTGTAGCTCTTACAACTCTCGACCTTTCTTCTTTCACAGGTCAGACTCCAACCCTTACGGCTGGCGACGAGACTTTGACAGGCAAATCATTCACTTATTCAAAATCGGGTGATGATATTTTCTCTTCTTTTAATGAGAAAACAGGTGTACTTGCTTTGAACGGCAATGAAGGAACTGCTACTGTGACGGCAAAATTCGCAGGCGACGGTACATACGCCTCTACTACTGGATCTTATACTATAAAAGTAAATAAGGTTTACTCTGACTTAGCTTCGTTTAAGAACGCTATACCTTCTACCGCATCAAGTTCAGCCCCGGTTTCTTTCTCTCTGAAACTTACAGATGCTATTGTTACTTATGTAAATGGTACTGACGCATATGTACAGGATGCAACAACTGGTGTATTTCTCTATGATTCTTCAAAAAAGGATGGAGGTAATGCCTTTGATCTGACTGCAGGACAAAAGTTCACAGGTGAAATAGACGTCACTGCATGTATGTATAATGGTATGGCGGAGGTAATGGCGTGGACTCCTGCTGCAGATGTTGTGAAGGAAGAGAATGTAGAAATTCCTGTAAAGACAGTTACTTTGTCAGAATTGAACGGCTCGGACTACAGTAAGTATGAATGTGTTCGAGTTAAAGTGGAGAACGCAACTGTTACTTCCGCATACAGTACGGCGAAAAAGGCTACAATTACTCAAGGTGATCAAACTTATCTTATCCATGGAGAAGTTTCTGGATTAGACGTAAATCAGGATGATGTTTGTGATTTTGTTGGCTATCCAATATATTGGAAAACAAAAAATTTAGATGAACATCAACTATCTATTTGGTCACAAGACGACATCATTGTTAAATCTTCTGTTGTAGCCACAACCCTCTCTTTCAACTCCGATTTCGATGCCACAAAAACATATACCTTTAGAAACGGCGTCGCTCCATCTGAATATACAAAACCGACTGTAACTGTAAATCCAACGGAAGCAACTGGTAAAGTTACTTATAAGAGTAGTGATACAGATGTTGTTGAAATTGGTGAGGATGGAACTTTGAACTTCGCAGGTAAAACGAAGTATGATACAGAGGCAACTATTACCGCACAGTTCATCGGTACTGGCAATTATACCAATTCTGAGGAAATCTCTTATAAGGTAAAGAATGTTGAGGCTAAGGCGACGCTTGCTTTCTCGGAATCTACTGTAACGGTTGTATATGGTAAAGAATCAGAATTCATTGCTCCTACTTTGACCTTGCTCGATGCAGAAGGTAATGAAGTAAAAGGTCAAACCTTATTGTATGATGTAACGCCTACTAATAGTGGTGTCGTTGAGATTAATGATGAAACTGGTGAAATAACGAAATGGATAAAGCCAGGAAATGTAACTATTGTGGCTTTAGTTATTGGGGGCGACTATGATAATATGTCAGCGTCTTATTCACTTAACTATGAAAAAGCCAATACAACAATTGAATTTGTAGAGGGTGAACACTCTGTTGATGTAAACAAGAGTCTTTCTGTAAAGGCTGTGTTGAAAGCTAACGATGTAGAGGTTTCGGATGCAACAGTTTCATATTCTTCTTCAGATGAAAAAATTGCCACTGTTGATGAAAATGGCAATGTTAATGCTGTAGCTGAGGGTAATGCAAAGATTACTGCTGCCTTTGCTGGTAATGATTATTATAATGCGGCTACTTCTGTAGAATATGATATTAATGTTAAGGACCCGAATAAGATTGAGGTGACGTTTGACTTTACAAATCCGACTACGCTTGGGTATAGTAAACCTTCGGATGGTGATGGAACAGATTTAGCAGAAGGAGCAACAATTACTCAAGGTGATGTTACCTTTAAAAATGAAAAGAATGCTTCAACTGCTACAAGATTTTGGAATAAAAAAAATACTATAACACTTCGTGCTTACCAAAATACAATACTTTCTTTAAGCGTCCCTGCAGGGTACAATATTACAAAGATTGTTTATGTTGATGGTAATAAGTGTGCAAACTTTACTTGTGATTCTGGAACATTGACTAAAGAAACACAAACCTGGGAAGGTAATGCTAATTGTGTAACAATGAACTTTACCAATGCAGGAACGTTCTCTTCAATGACAGTTAGCTATACACAATGTCCAGAAGTTGTTTTAGATGAAGATTCTACTGTAGAAGATTTTCTTAATCTTATAATAGACAATGCAGATAAAGTGGTTAATGCAAAGCTTATCCGTACAATGGTAGCTGACGGTGGTTGGTATACCTTCAGCGTTCCGTTTAATGTTGCCGATGTGAACACTACAGAGTTGGCTGGCGCTCAAGTTCGTAAATATAAGTCAATGAACGGCTCAATCATGGAGTTTGAAGCAACGACAGAGCTTAAAGCTGGACATGCTTATCTTGTTAAGCCGACAAAGGATGTCAAGAATCCGGTATTCAAAGGCGTAACTCTTTATGAAGGAGATAACTCAACAGATGGTGACAAAGGTTATGAATTTAATGCAACATTAGGCACTACAGACCTCGCAACCGACGGCACCAACCTCTTCCTTGGACCAGGAAACAAGTTCTACATCCCAACCGAGAAAGACCACACGCTGAAGGCTCTGCGTGGCTATTTCGTTGCTCCGTCGAGAGAATCGGGTGCACTGATGAGCATCCGCATCGACGACACAACAACATCGATAGCTGCTCTCAACGGCAATGCTGCTACGACGAATGGCAAGGTGTACAACCTCAGTGGACAGTATGTAGGCAACGACGTAAAGGCTCTGCCGAAGGGTGTATACATCGTTAATGGAAGGAAGTATATTGTAAAATAAGGAAAGGAATTGCGAAATGAAGAAATATATTAAACCGGAAATCGATGCCTTGGAGATGGAGACATTGCCTGCTATTGCAGCAGGCTCCTCTCTGAATGGTGATGGTACGAAAGGAAATCTTGAAGAAACAGAATATGTTGGTGCCAGCCTGGGTCGTGTAAAGCGTAAGGCGTTTGGCTCTATCTGGGAAGACCCTCTGGATGACGAGGAGGATGAAGAAGATGAAGATTTCTAAGGCGTAACGCCAAAGAACATTTGGTAATATAACTGGGAGAGGGGGCGCCCTCGCCCCCGATACAAACAGGTCATTATACGACTCTTCGCCAAATTATAGAGTTCCGTATAATTTCGTTGAATGTGTCGGGGGCGAGGGCGCCCCCTCTCCCAGTTATGGTTCAATTAATCTTACCCGTGGCGGAGGTCTCCGGCCTCCGCAGCAAGAAGCGACTCTATTATCCGATTGTTTCATATAGTGATTGTATGTAGCGGAGGCCGGAGACCTCCGCCACGGATAACGGAATTATACGGAATTGAATTAACGGAATTAACGATTAATTTCTATCCGCTAATAGAGTTTCGTATAATTCCGTTAATTTTAAGATTCCGTATAATTCCGTTAATTTTAAGATTCCGTATAATTCCGTTAATTTTTATCACTCCAATTTAAGGACAAACCATATTCAATGTTTGTTGGCGTGTCGGGGGCGAGGGCGCCCCCGCTCCCAGTTATTTTTTATCCCTCCGTTAACTTTTTTATTGCGTGTCACGGCTGTTGAAGATGCGTGTCACGGCTGTTGAAGATGCGTGCCACGGCTGTTGAAGATGCGTGCCTCGACCGTGGCGAGCTAACTCTAATGCCCCAAAGCAACAAGAAAACCCAAACTTGAATAAAAGCTAATAACCTCAATTCGTTAGCCTCATGGTTTGCACAATGAATAAAAAGATGTAACTTTGCATTTGGTTAAAACATAAAAATAAACCCATAAATAAAAGTGGAACCGAAAAAATCGAAGAAAGCAGACCTTGAGCACAGACGCCCACTATGGTTCTTGATAGGCCTCGTGGCACCGCTTCTGCTGCTTGTGCTGGCGCTGGAGCTTCCCTTGGGAGGCAGCTCCAACGACGCCGATGCCGACCTGCCCGACGACTTCCTGCAGGAAAGCGAGCTGCTGCCCGCGCCCGACCAGCACGACATGGTGGCAGCCGTTGAGCCGCAAGCAAAGAAGGCATCCTCCAGTCGTGTCAACATCGTCGACGAGAAAACGCAGATGGAGAAGCTCAACGACATCACGAAGATGCGCACCGTCGGCGACGGCGACGCAAACGGCGACGGCAACGCCGCGTCGGGCGGCAAGAGCGACGACTCCGACGCGCAAACCCTGCAGCCCGTGGCAGTAGACATGGGCGACAATCCGCTCAACTTCCGTGTCGTTGAGCAACTGCCGGAGTTTCCCGGCGGAATGTCGGCATTCGTGAAATGGCTGACCGACAACCTTCGCTATCCCTATGCCGCCCAGCAGCAGAAGATGGAGGGACGTGTCGTCGTCTCTTTCGTCATCAACCGCGACGGAAGCACGGCTGACATAAAAATAATGAAGTCGGCAGGCTCTCTGCTCGACCGCGAGGCGCTCCGCGTGGCACGCATGATGCCGCGGTGGAAGCCAGGCATAGCCAACAACAAGCCTTGCCGCACGCTTTTCGCCATACCGATAGATTTTAAAATCTGATAAATAACAACCCTCTTAACACAATAGACAATGTTGACATCCGACGAAATTCTCAAGCTCTTCAATAGCTATCTCGACGCAATGCCTTACGACCGTAAGCCCGCGTCGCTCTATGCCCCTATCCGCTACGTGCTGTCGCTCGGCGGCAAGCGCATACGCCCGGTGCTCATGCTCCTCGCCTACAATATGTTCCGCGACAATCCTGAGTCGATACTCATGCAGGCAAGCGCCATAGAGACCTACCACAACTACACTCTTCTCCATGACGATCTCATGGACAACGCCGACCTGCGGCGCGGACACGAAACCGTACACCGGCGCTGGGACGCCAACACAGCCATCCTCTCCGGCGACTCCATGCTCGTGCTCGCCTATCAGCGCATGGCGCAATGCCCGTCGGAACATCTCGCTGAGGTGCTCTCGCTCTTCACGAAAACGGCTCTTGAGATTGGCGAGGGACAGCAGTACGACATGGACTTCGAACACCGCAACGACGTCTCCGAGGCGGAATACATCGAGATGATACGCTTGAAGACAAGCGTTCTTTTAGCTTGTGCGCTGAAAATAGGTGCCCTCCTTGCCGGTGCGTCCAAGGAGGATGCCGACAATCTCTATCGCTTCGGTGAGCAAGTGGGGCTTGCCTTCCAGCTGCAGGACGATTATCTCGACGTCTACGGCGACACGAAGGTGTTCGGCAAGGCCATCGGGGGCGACATCACGTCCAACAAGAAGACCTACATGCTCATCAACGCTTTCAACCGTGCCGATGCCGAGCAGCGCGCCGAACTCCAGAAGTGGGTGGACGCGAAGCAGTTCGACCGCCAGGAGAAGATAGCCGCTGTGACGCGCCTCTACAACGCCATCGGCATCGACCGCCTCGCTCAGCAGAAAATAAGGCATTACTTCGATGCCAGCCGCCAGTACATCGACGCCGTGTCAGTGGCTGGCGAGCGCAAGAAGGAGTTGCTTGCCTATGTAGAGCGCATGATGAAACGCCAGTACTAAGAAGAACGGAACGTATCTGAAAAAAGGAAAAAAGAGTATAACCAATGAACTTCATAGACACACATACGCATCTCGACGGGGAAGAGTTTGCCGCCGACCGCAGCGAGGTCATGGCGCGTGCCCGTGAGGCTGGGGTGGAGAAGGTGTTTCTGCCTGCCATCGACCTTGCCTCTGTAGCCACGGTGCTCGACGTCTGTAGGCAGTATCCCGGCTATGCCTATCCGATGATAGGTCTGCATCCGGAGGAAGTGAAGGCCGACTGGCGTAGCCAGCTTGCCGCCATGCGCGAGATGCTTACGCCCGACAATCCTTTTATAGCCATCGGCGAGGTGGGGCTCGACTACTATTGGTCGCGCGAGTTTGCAGATGAGCAGCTTGAAGCCTTTGAGGAGCAAGTGAGATGGTCGGTGGAGACGCGCCTGCCGCTCATGATACATTGCCGCAAGGGACAGAACGAGATGGTGCAGCTGCTTCGCCGCTATGCTGCCGACCTGCCCGGCGGCGTCTTCCATTGCTTCACGGGCAACGCACACGAGGCGGAAGAGTTGCTGCAGTTCGACAACTTCGTGCTCGGCATCGGCGGCGTGCTCACCTTCAAGAAGAGTCATCTGCCGGATGTGCTTCCTTCCGTCGTGCCGCTCAGCCGCATCGTGCTCGAAACCGACTCTCCCTACATGGCTCCAGTACCGATGCGCGGACAGCGCAACGAGAGCGCCTTCGTGAAGCTCGTTCTTGAGAAGCTCGCACAGTGCTACGGCGTCAGTGATGAGGCTGTTGCCGAAGCCACTAACGCGAACGTGAAAAGGATATTCAAGAAAATTAGTTAACGAAGATTAAAAAACTTTCGTATATTCTATTCTTACATAAAAAAAACGTACCTTTGCAATCGCTTTTAAGGAGAGGTGCTCGAGTGGTTGAAGAGGCACGCCTGGAAAGCGTGTATACCCCCAAAGGGTATCGTAGGTTCGAATCCTATCCTCTCCGCGAAAGTCAGCGCGACGTGTCGTAAGGCACAAGTCGGGCTGACTTTTATCGTTTCATGGGGTTGACTGGATTTGACAGCGGGATGAAATGGTATGTAAGCACGCGGAGCCTCGATGGCTAGCTCCTAAATCTGAGTGATCAAAAATTTAATTGGCGAAAACAACTACGCTCTCGCTGCTTAATCGAAGTACAGTAGATTAGCTTTATTCCGCCACAAGGTTGGCGGAACGAGACATCGCTCCAAGGATGTTGTTCCGAATCTGAGGGTCAAGCGGTGCAGGTAAATCGGAAATAGCCATGGCGTGCCTCGCCGTCGTGGTGAAAATTTAGAGGATAAGGTTGCGATTGGTGGTCCGGGTCTTGTCGCAACTCGAAAACCGAAGGCCGGAATAAGCGTGTAGAAAGCGTATGGTTTCCCTGTTTGGACGTGGGTTCGAATCCCACCAGCTCCACCCAACCATCTAAAAAGTCGCTGCTTGGCAGCGGCTTTTTTTGTTGAATAATAGTTGCATTAGGGCGTTTTTTCAGCAAATAATTGTAACTTTGCACCACGTATTTTCAACAAAAAACATTAGAATTTTATGGGAGGCATATTTGGCGCCATTTCCAAGAAAAGCTGCGTGGCAGACGTTTTCTATGGAACTGATTACAACTCACATCTCGGAACACGCCGCGGCGGACTGGCGATGTACAGTAAGGAAAAGGGGTTCACACGCTCCATCCACAACCTGGAAAGTTCGTATTTCCGCACGAAGTTTGAACCCACGCTCGACCGCTTCGAGGGAAGCACGGCGGGCATAGGAGTGATAAGCGACACCGACGCCCAACCGCTTGTCATCAACTCTCACCTCGGACGCTTCGCCATCTGCACCGTGGCAAAGATTGTGAACATCGAGGAACTGACGAAAAAATTGCTTGAGAAAAACATGCACTTTGCCGAATTGTCGCAAAGCGCCACCAACCAGACCGAACTCGTTGCCTTGCTGCTTATTCAAGGCAAGACTTTCCTTGAGGGCATAGAGAATGTGTACCACAACATCAAGGGCTCGTGCTCGATGCTCATCCTTACAGAAGACTCGCTTATCTGTGCCCGCGACGCATGGGGACGCACACCTATTATCATAGGCAAGAAGGACGGCGCTTATGCTGCTTCGAGCGAATCGACATCTTTCCCAAATCTTGATTACGAGGAGTGCTACAACGTCGGACCAGGCGAGGTGGTGAGCCTCAACGCCGACGGCATCACGCAGTGGCGCCCAGCCAACAAGAAGATGCAGGTTTGCTCGTTCCTGTGGGTCTACTACGGATTCCCTACGTCAACCTACGAGGGAAAGAACGTCGAGGAGGCTCGCTTCACCAACGGCTACAACCTCGCCAAGACCGACGATGTGGAGGTAGACTGCTGCTCGGGTATTCCCGATTCGGGCACGGGCATGGCTATGGGCTACGCTGCCGGCAAGGGTGTGCCCTATCAGCGCTGCATCGCCAAGTACACTCCGACATGGCCCCGCTCGTTCATGCCTTCCAACCAGTCGATGCGCTCGCTTGTGGCAAAGATGAAGCTCATCCCCAACAAGGCGATGCTCAAGGGCAAGCGTGTGCTCTTCTGCGACGACTCTATAGTGCGCGGCACGCAGTTGCGCGACAATGTGAAGGTGCTGTTCGACCAGGCCGGACTCAAAGAGTGCCACATGCGCATAGCCTGTCCGCCGCTCGTCTATGGCTGTCCGTTCATCGGCTTCACGTCGTCGAAGAGCGACATGGAGCTTATCACACGACGCATCATCGAGAAGTTTGAGGGCGACGCAAACAAAGACCTCGACAAATATGCCACTACCGACTCGCCACAGTACAAGCGCATGGTGGAGGAGATACGTCGTGAGCTTGGACTCACATCGCTGAAGTTCAACACCATCGAGCAACTCATTGCTGCCATAGGCTTGCCAAAGTGCAAGGTGTGCACCCACTGCTTCGACGGATCGAGCGCATACACGCTTGAGGAACAGGCCGACGAATAAACGCCACGACTGGCAATAGAAAGCCCTACGAGAAGAACCACAGCACAGCCCTTGATGCCGGCAAGCTTGCCAGCGAGCTTGCTGTGAAGAACCTCATACTCTACCATACAGAGGAAAAGACGCTCTCTACTCGCCGCGATACCTACACGCGCGAAGCCGCCCAGAACTTCAAGGGCCGCATCGTCGTGCCCGACGACCTGGAGGTCATTGAACTGTAACTGGGAGAGGGGGCATTGAACAGTAACTGGGAGAGGGGGCGCCCCCGCCCCCGACACGCCAACAACCATTGAATA
Organism: Prevotella sp. UBA7594; assembly: GCA_002490315.1. GTDB lineage: Bacteria > Bacteroidota > Bacteroidia > Bacteroidales > Bacteroidaceae > Prevotella. The sequence continues at coordinate 28,600 of DLKG01000087.1, forward strand.
TGGTTTATCCTTAATTTGGAGTGAAAAAAATTAACGGAATTATACGGAATATTATTAACGGAATTAACGATTAAACTCTATATCCGCTAATAGAGTTTCGTATAATTCCGTTAATTTTAAGATTTCGTATAATTCCGTTATTTTTAAGATTTCGTATAATTCCGTTAATATTATTCCGTATAATGCCGTTATACGAACTCAAAAATTAACGGAATTATACG
>DLKG01000087.1:28880-33759 GCA_002490315.1 Prevotella sp. UBA7594
TAATTACCGTTAATATTATTCCGTATAATGCCGTTATCCGTGGCGGACGTCTACGGCCTCCGCTACATACAATCACTATATAAACAATAGGATAATATTGTCGCTACTTGCTGCGGAGGCCGGAGACCTCCGCCACGGGTAATACTACTGTTTGTCATGGCGTTACTCGAAATATAGGTTGGTTCAAAACTCAAAACTCAAAATACAAGAACTCCCCTTCTCCCAGTTATTTTTTATGCTATGCTTGCCAGCTCCATTTCTTTTGACTACTTTTGCAGCCATGAAAAAGAAAGAAATGTGCTACATAGCGATTGTAGCTTTGCTTGGCGTGTCGCTGTTGACCGGATTCGCCGTGGAAGTGTTTGGAATTGACCTTGGCAACTGGTCGTGGGTGGCGCGTTGGGTGTCGTCGCCCGTCGCGCTTGCCATAGGTTTTGTGTTTGCCTTGCTGTTTGGCAAGGCGTTTCCCGATTTCAACAAGGCGATGTCGAAGAAGCTGTTGCAGTACTCGGTCATCGGTCTTGGTTTTGGCATGAACGTAAACAAGGCGATAGCGTCGGGAGCCGAGGGTATGATGTTCACCATCGTCAGCGTGTTCGGCACGCTCGCTCTTGGCTGGCTGTTCGGCAGAAAACTGCTGAAGGTCGACTGGCAGACAAGCTATCTGCTGTCGTCGGGAACTGCAATATGCGGCGGATCTGCCATTGCAGCCGTCGGCCCTGTGATTAAAGCCAAGGCGGAGAGCATGTCGGTGGCATTAGGCGTGGTGTTCATCCTCAACGCCATTGCGCTGTTTGTGTTCCCCTACATAGGCGACGCCTTGGGAATGACGATGAAGCAGTTCGGAATGTGGGCGGCAATAGCCATTCACGACACGTCGTCGGTGGTGGGTGCCGGAGCAGCCTACGACCAGATGCACCCCGAGCTTGTGGCGTCGCAGGGCGTGAGCGCACTTGAGGTGGCGACAACCATAAAGCTTACACGTGCCCTATGGATTGTCGTCGTCGCGCTTGTCACCCCCTTCTTCTTCCGCAAACGCCTAAATGCCGACGGCGAGGGCACTAAAAAGCCTTGGTATCAGTGCGTGCCGCGCTTCATCGTGTGGTTCATCATAGCCATTCTCTTCAACACCTACATTCTCAGCAACGCCACACTCATCGGCGACACCGCCGCTACCGCAGGCAGCGCGTTCAGCGGAGCCGTCAACAAGTTGGCGAAGCATCTCATCACGCTCTCGCTCTTCTTCATCGGAGCGTCGCTCACACGTGACACGCTGCGCAGCGTTGGTATAAAGCCGCTCATACAGGGCGTGTTGCTATGGATAAGCATAAGCGTGATTAGCTTGGCTTACATTCTGTAACTGGGAGAGGGGGCGCCCTCGCCCCCGACAAGCAAAAAAGTCTCATTACGAGTCGTTAGTCGGGGGCGATTTCACCGACCGCTCTATTTTCTACACATCGCGAAACATTGTGAACCAAGGTGTGAAAGGAATGCAGGAAGTGGAGAATGGCAAGAAAGAGAACTGGAACTATCTTTTGGCTCCAGTATATACGATATGTCTGCTTAACTACGACATCGATGTGTTCACACCGACAAAGTTCCGCACAGACGTGGCACTTATGGATATATCGGGGGCGAGGGCGCCCCCTCTCCCAGTTATTTTGTCGGGGGCGAGGGCGCCCCCTCTCCCAGTTATTTGAGAAAAAAAATTGCGGCACTACTCTCGCCGAGTGGTGCCGCAATCACTATGTTTAACTGAAAATACTTTTCGTAATCAATGAAGATTCTCACGAACCTCCATGCTACCTGTTAAACAATCGTTCAATTTACCTTAAACCTAATAACTAAAAACCTAAATCTATTACTACTAACCTAAACAATCTATTAATCTTTTTGACGATGCAAAGGTACTATTGTTTTTCTGTGTACGCAAACAATTTTCAGAAAAACCACATTTCCTGCTGTTTTTATTGATATAAAGCAAGTGAAAGCACTTTTGAAAGTGCGATTGTAAGCCGATTTTGCATAAGACGACATGAATGACTGTCATTCATGTCAAGTGAAGCGTGGAAGGCGTGTGGAAATACATCGTGGCAATATATAGGGTGGAAAAAGAAAAAAAATCGGTCGTAATTGCCTTTATGTGCGAGAAAATAAGTAAGTTTGCACCTATAAAACATTTTTTGAAAAATGACTTATACTATTGAAAAAGTAACCACACTCATTGGAGCCCACCGCTTTGGCACGTCAGACGCCAACATCGGGTTCTTGCTAACTGATAGCCGCTCACTCTGCTTCGCCGAGGAAACGCTCTTCTTCGCCTTGAAGTCGGGACGCAACGACGGCCACAACTACATACAGGACCTCTATCGTCGCGGAGTCAGAAACTTCGTGGTGGAGCACGTGCCCGTCGACTATGCCTCGACTTATTCTGACGCCAACTTCCTGCGTGTGGAGGACACGCTGGTGGCATTGCAGCGTCTTGCAGAGCGCCATCGTGACGAATATGATATTCCTATCGTCGGCATAACAGGCTCCAACGGAAAGACCATCGTGAAGGAGTGGCTCTATCAGTTGCTGTCGCCGGAGACGAATGTGACACGTTCGCCGCGCAGCTACAATTCGCAGATTGGCGTGCCGCTCTCCGTTTGGTTGCTCAATGAGCAGAGCCAGGTGGGTGTGTTTGAGGCTGGCATCAGTGAGCCGGGCGAGATGCTTGCTCTGCGCGACATCATTCAGCCTACGATTGCCGTGCTGACATTCATCGGCGACGCCCACCAGAAGAATTTCTCGTCGCTTGAAGAGAAATGTCGCGAGAAGATAACTCTCTTCCACGATGCAAAGACCATCGTCTATTGTAAGGACGACACGCTCGTCGACAACGTTGTGAAGAGCTTCGACTATAAGGGTGAGAACCTCTCGTGGTCGATGAAGGACCCGTCGGCAGCGATGTTCGTGAAGAGTGTGGAGAAAAAGGACTTCACGTCTGTCATACATTATATATATAAAGGTGAGGAGGGAGAGTACGAGCTGCCGTTCATCGATGAGGCTTCCGTGCGCAATTCCATCACTACTGCAGTAGTGGCGCTCCATCTTGGACTGTCTTCCGCCCGTCTTGCTGAGCGCATGAGGAGTCTCGACCCCGTGGCAATGCGCCTTGAGGTGAAGGAAGGACAGCACGGATGTACGCTCATCAACGACTCTTACAACTCCGACATCAATTCTCTCGATATTGCTCTCGACTTCATGAGCCGCCGCCCCGACCATAAGGGACGCAAGCGCACGCTCATTCTTAGCGACATCTATCAGACGGGCGAACCGCTCGACCATCTATATAAGGAGGTGTCAAATCTATGCGTGCAGCGCGGAGTAAATAAGATTATTGGCATCGGCCCGCAGATTATGGATCATGCCGACCTGATAAAGGTGCAGGAGAAATTCTTCTTCCACGACGTTACGTCGTTCATACACAGTGCTGTCTTTGAGTCGCTCCGCGATGAGGTGATACTCATCAAGGGCGCACGCCGCTTCGGCTTCGACAACATCACGGAACTCCTTGTGCAGAAGGTGCATGAGACGATTCTTGAGGTGAATCTCTCTGGCGTCGTCAAGAATCTTAATTTCTACCGCTCCTTCATGAAGCCCGAAACCAAGCTCGTGTGCATGATAAAGGCTGACGCCTACGGAGCAGGCGCCGTGGAGATAGCGAAGACGCTGCAAGACCACCGCGTTGACTATCTTGCAGTGGCTGTCGCCGACGAAGGTGTGACGCTGCGCAAGAATGGTATCACGTCGAACATCATGATAATGAATCCGGAGATGTCGGCTTTCAAGACGATGTTTGACTACGACCTTGAGCCGGAGGTTTATTCCTTCCGCGTGCTTGACGCTCTCGTGCGTGAGGCACAGAAGAACGGTATAAGCAATTTCCCCGTACACATAAAGCTCGACACTGGTATGCACCGCCTTGGCTTCGATCCTCTGAAGGACATGCCGGAGCTTATCAATCGCCTGCAACACCAGTCGTCGGTGATTCCGCGCTCCGTCTTCTCCCACTTTGTCGGCAGCGACAGCGACTCTTTCGATGACTTCTCCGCTCATCAGTTTGAACTCTTTGAGAAGGGCAGCTCGCAGCTTTGTGCTGCTTTTCCCCACAAGATTCTGCGCCACATCGACAACTCCGCCGGCATAGAGCATTTCCCGGAGCGCCAGCTCGACATGTGCCGTCTTGGCTTGGGACTCTACGGCTACGACTCGCGCGACAACTCGATGATCAACAACGTGACGACTTTGAAGACAACGATACTCCAGATTCACGACATACCGGCTGGCGAAACCGTGGGTTATAGTCGCAAGGGCGTGCTGACGCGCGACTCGCGCATCGCCGCCATACCTATCGGATACGCTGACGGACTCAACCGTCATCTCGGCAATCGACATTGCTATTGCCTTGTTGGGGGAAAGAAAGCCGAGTACGTGGGCAATATCTGCATGGACGTTGCGATGATTGACGTTACCGACATCGACTGCCATGAGGGCGACCAGGTGATAATCTTCGGTGAGGAACTGCCTGTAACGGTGCTCTCTGACGCCATTGACACTATCCCCTATGAGGTGCTGACGGGTATAAGCAACAGAGTGAAGAGAGTGTATTATCAGGATTAATAAGCCATAAAAGAAATAAAAAAGAAAAGAGCGGGCTGCAAAGTCCGCTCTTTTCTTTTTGGGGGGTACACGACAATTTTGAGAGATGCCGTGCCAAAAACTGTATCTCATCACTCATACGGAACAAAATTAACGGCATTATACGGAATACAATTAACGGCATTATACGAGAATACAATTAACGGCATTATATGAGAATAATATTAACGGTAAT
>DLKG01000087.1:33829-33952 GCA_002490315.1 Prevotella sp. UBA7594
CGTATAATTCCGTTAATTTTGAGTATCGTATAATACAATTAACGGCATTATACGGAACAAAATTAACGGCATTATACGAGAATAATATTAACGGTAATAATGCGACGACAATCATTTGAATCC
>DLKG01000087.1:34016-40956 GCA_002490315.1 Prevotella sp. UBA7594
CGTATAATTCCGTTAATTTTGTTCCGTATAATTCCGTTAATTTTGAGTTCGTATTAATTCCGTTAATTTTGAGTTCGTATTAATTCCGTTAATTTTTGAGTATCGTATAGATGTAAAGTCCATCCGACATTTCTTTTTTCGGATGGACTTTTTTTGATTACTTAGTATTCATCTATGTTGAATTGTCGGCGGTAGGCGTTGAGTTGTTTTTTCAGGTTGCCTGTAATCTTCTCAAGTCCCGGTTTGCCATATATGTTTTTGAGCTCGTGCGGATCGCTGCTGAGGTCGTAGAGTTCATAGTAGTCCACAGTGGAGTCTTTCGGCTCGAAGTATCCGATGGAGATGAGCGACTTCAGCGTACCGTTCTCGCGTGTGCCCTCCATGCCTTGGTATTTGTTTTCAGGCACGGCATCCAGACCGCCCTTGCCGTAGAAATGAATGAGCTTGTAGCGGTCGGTGCGAACGCCGTCGTGCTTGCGCACCATGTGGTAGGTGGGGTAGTCATAGTAGTGGTAGTAGATGCTTGAGCGCCATGCCTTCTGCTTGTCGCCGTTGTTGAGCACGGGAAGGAGGGAACGTCCGGGCATCTCCTTTGGCTTGCTTACTCCGGCAAGGTCGAGGAACGTCGGGGCATAGTCGATGTTCTGCACGAGCTTTGTGCAGGCAGTGCCTGGCTTTGTATGGCCAGGATAGCTGATGATGAGCGGAGTGCGCAGTGATTCCTCGTACATGAAGCGCTTGTCAAACCATCCGTGCTCGCCCATGTAGAAGCCTTGGTCGGAGGTGTAGACGATGACGGTGTTGTCGGTCAGTCCGTGCTGGTCGAGATAGTCGAGCACGCGGCCCACGCTCTCGTCAACGCTTGCTATGACCGACATGTAGTCGCGTATGTATACCTGGTACTTCCAATTGTCTATGTCCTTTCCCTGAAGGTGTGCTTCAAGTAGACGGCGGTTGCGCGGGAAGTAGTAGCGTCCCCATGCCGAGCGTTGCTCAGGCGTCATGCGATTGATTTCGCCCATGAGCGCGTTGTAGGAGTCCTTGCTGTCTTCATTGTTGAGGTCGAGCATCTCGGGCACCTTGAAGTCCTGCTCCCATCGCATGTCGCGCGTCACCATCATCTTCTGTGTCTTGGCAGCAGAGCCGCGTGTGGCATAGTCGTCGTAGAACGTCTCCGGCAGCGGAAACTCCACGTTGTCGTACATGCCGAGATATTTCAGGTTGGCTTGCCAGTTGCGGTGAGGCGCCTTATGGTGGAGGAGCAGGCAGAAAGGCTTCGACGGGTCGCGGTGCTCCATGAAGTCGATGGCATGGTCGGTTGTAAGGTCGGTGCTGTAGCCTTCTTCCACCACATACTTTCCGTCGGGCGTGTCGGTGCCGCGATACTGCGGGTTCCAGTATTGTCCCTGGTCATTGTATATATGATAGTAGTCGAAACCTTTCGGGTCGCAGCCCATGTGCCACTTGCCCACGACTGCCGTTTCGTAGCCAGCCTTTTGAAGAAGTTCGGAGAAGAAGGTGCGTGTGGTGTCGATGCCTTCGCCGAGCTGTCGTTGTCCGTTTTGGTTGCTGTAGAGTCCGGTCATGAGACAGGCGCGCGACGGCGTGGAGAGTGAGTTTTCGACGAAAGCACGGTCGAAGCGCATGCCTCGCGCCGCCAGACGGTCGATGTTTGGTGTCGGTGCCAACTTTGAAATTTCGCTGCCGTAGGCACTGATGCATTGGTAGGCATGGTCGTCACACATGATATATACAATGTTCGGCCGTTGCGTTTCGTTGCCTTTCTGTGCCTTTTTGCTTGTGGCGGCATTTGCCGTCAGGCAGGCAAGGACGGAAAGGACAATCATTGGTTTTCGATTCATTATTGTGATGTTTTTAGATTTAGTACGTTTGTTATGGTTCCGTTTTTGCAAAGTTACTTAAAAACAATCAAAGTGCAATTCTCTTTGTGCCAAAACATTGTAAAATACTACGAAATACGTCCGTTATGAAGATATATTAAAATTTTGACCGAAATTTGTTGGTTTATACAATTAATTTATTAACTTTGCAATAGAGAATAAACAATCTTTTAATGTCAAATTTAAAAACTAACTTTTATGAATGAAAAATTGCAATTCATGCCGACGATAACCGATGCGTTGGCAATCGCTACCAAGAACATGGCGTCAATAGTTGTCGCAGTGCTTTTATGGGCCATCACAATTTGGATTCCATATGTCAATGTAGGCACGACAATAGCATTGGCCACGCTGCCAGTGAAGCTGAGCAAGGGAGAGGTGATAAGTCCTACATTTATCTTCGACTCGGAGTATCGTCACATTATGGGTGAGTACTTCATTCTTCAGGCTATCATTGGTACGGCGGTTTCCACCGCGATGCTGTTCATGATTATCCCGGGCATCGTTCTCGGACTCAGCTGGATGCTTGCAGTCTATCTGCTGTTGGGCAAGAAGATGAACTGGGCAGACTGTCTTCCTGAGAGCAATCGCCTGATGATGGGCTATAAGTTTAAGGTGTGCTGCATAAAGTTTGCTGTACTTCTTGGGGCTATAATCATAGGCATCATTATAGCAAAGATATTCAGCGGATTCCTCTGCTTCCTGCTCTTGCTGCTCTTCGTGGTACTCATTCAGTGTGTTTCTATTTCGATAGACGCAGTAATCTATCGTGAGCTTGTGCTCACCGACGAGGAGAAAGAGGAAACGACAGATGCCTTCTAATAGAGTGTAATAAAAGGACATATATAAAGGGTGTGTCAAAAGGAATGGGGAAACGTTCCGTTTGACACACCTTTTTATTAATGCTTATTGATTAATGCTTGTTTACTCGTATCTTGTCTACTGTTGAGCAAGTTGCAAACTTGTAAAACTTGAGCTAATTATAATAATAGAATACAATGAAAAGATTTTCAACATTCTTGTTGGTCATTCTGCTTGCCGCCGTGCAGGCTATGGCCCAGTCGAAACCTACGCTCGCCGTGCTTGGCGACTCCTATTCCACCTATCAGGGCTTCATTCCTAAGGGTTATGCCGTTTGGTATAAGCAGCCCGCCAATCAGAAAGCCACTGACGTGACGTCTGTGGAACAGACGTGGTGGTGGCAGGTAGTGAAGGAGGGAGGCTACAAGCTTGGAGCTGTCAATTCCTATTCCGGCTCCACCATCTGCAACACGGGCTACAACGGCAACGACTACACCGACCGTTCCTTCGTGTCGCGCTGCACGAGTCTTGGCACGCCCGACGTAATTCTCATCTGCGGTGCAACCAACGACTCATGGGCAGGCGTGAAGATGGGCGACTACAAGTATTCCAACTGGACAAAAGCCGACCTCTATTTCTTCCGTCCCGCCATGGCGAAGATGCTCTTTGACATCTCGCTCCATTACCCCACGGCAGACGTCTACTTTATCCTCAACACGGAGCTGAAGGACGAAGTGAACAAGTCGGTGGAGGAGGTGTGCGCCCACTACGGCGTGCCCGTCATCAAGCTTCACGACATCGACAAGCAGAGCGGCCATCCCAACGTGAAGGGTATGAGAAGCTTTGCCGACCAGGTGTTGAAGGCAATAGGCAAGAAATAGTCAAGAAAAAGGGGAAAGGTTCCCCTTTTATTAGAAGTCAACCACGGTGATGCCTGCTCCGCCAAACTGCACGTGCTCGTCCTTACAGCTCGTCACGTTTGGCACCGACTGCAGGTATTGCCTTATGAGTTGGCGCAATATGCCGTTGCCCTTGCCGTGCAGAATGCGCACGCGCGACATGCCGACGAGTATTGCGTCGTCGATGAAGTGCTGCACGGCGTTAAGAGCCTCGTCGCCACGCATTCCGCGCACGTCGAGATCCTGATGGAAGTTGAGCTTGTGCGAGTCGATGGTCTGTCGGGTTTCGCGGCTTATGCCGAACGTTGCGGGCTGTGTGGACTCCGGTGTCTTCGTCGTGTGTTCCAGTCGCGACATCTTCACCTTTGTTTTCACGTCGCCGAAAATAACGGTCGCCTCCTTGCCTTGCACAGAGTCTACAGTGCCGACAGTTGTCAGTCCGCGCATACGCACGGTGTCGCCAGGTGTGAACGTCTGTTGCTCGGCGGCGGCTGTTGGCGTTGGCAACTTTGTGCCTATGGTTGTAGGCTTGCCGGCGTTCTCTTTCTTTTCCTTCTTGCGCTTCTCGCGGCGCTCCTTACGCTCCATAATCTGCCTCATCTTCTTCTCTATAGAGTCGTCGGCAGACTTCGTGTCAATCTCGCTCACGTCCTCCTTGAAGGCGTTGAGTTCCTCGCGGATACGCTTCGTCTCCTCTTTCTCGGCTTGACATTCACGTATCTCGCGTATGGTGTTCTCAATGTTGCGGTTGCTCTCCTTCAGGAGTTCTTGTGCTTGCTCCTTCGCTTGGCGAAGTATATCCTTGCGCTTCTGCGCCAAATCCTTAATTTCCTCCTCGTATTTAGCGATGGTCTTCTCAAGGTCTTTCTCGCGCTGGTGTACGTTCTGTCGCTTGTTCTCCCAATAGCGCTTGTCGCGCACGATGTCTTGCAGGTACTTGTCGCTTTGGATGTAGTCGGAGCCGACAATGTCGCTTGCTTCGCGTATCACTTCCTCCGGTATGCCCGTCTTGCGTGCAATCTCTATGGCAAACGACGAGCCGGGCTGCCCTATGGCAAGCTGGAAGAGAGGGCGCATCTCATGGCGATCGTAGAGCATGGCACCATTGGCGATGCCGTCATGCGAATCGGCGTAATGCTTGAGGTTCTGATAGTGGGTGGTTATCACGCCCCACGCATGTTTCTTCACAAATTGGTTGAGCACAGCTTCCGCCATGGCACCGCCTATTTGCGGCTCAGTACCCGTACCGAACTCATCGATGAGCAGCAGCGTGCTGTCGCATGCCTGCTTCATCATGTTCTTAATGTTGAGAAGGTGTGAGGAGTAGGTGGAGAGGTCGTTCTCGATGCTCTGCTCGTCGCCGATGTCTATCATTATGTCGCTGAACACGCCGACTTTCGACCGCTCGCTCATTGGTACGGACAGTCCACACTGGAGCATATACTGCAACAGCCCTACTGTCTTCAGACACACCGATTTGCCTCCGGCGTTCGGGCCGGAGATGATGAGAATGTGGCGGTTTTGGGTAAGGGTGATGTCGAGAGGTACGATGGCCTTTTCTTGCTTCTTCAGCGCAAGCCACAGAAGAGGATGTTTTGCCGTTATCCAGTCGACGACAGGCTGCTGGCTTACCTCTGGCTCGATGGCGCCAGTCAATTTTGCAAATTCGGCGCGGGCGCGTATGAAATCCACTTCAGCCAATAGTTGGTAGGCATGGATTATCGCGTCAACATTCGGGCGGACAAGTTTCGTGAAGTCAGTCAGGATTATTATAATCTCGCGGCGCTCGTCGGCCTCGAGCTCTCTGATGCGGTTGTTAGCCTCCACCACCTCGGTAGGCTCCACGAACACGGTCTTGCCCGTTGATGACTCATCATGCACAATGCCTTTTATACGCCGTTTCATAGCAGGGGCGATAGGCACGACAAGGCGACCGTCGCGTAGAGTGGGCGTCACGTCCTTGTCCACCAGTCCCTCGCTCTGTGCGGCATGGAGAATGTTGTAGAGCGTGCGCGACACGCTGCCCTCAGCCTTGCGCAGTTGCAGGCGGATGTCGGCGAGGCGAGGTGAGGCGGAGTCTTTTATCTTTCCGTATTTGTCGAGAATTTGGTCGATGCGGCGTATGAGGTCGGGAAATGTCAGCACGTCATCGGTCAGTGCGTGTAGGGTGGGGTAGAAATAGTTGTCATCGTCATCGCTGCGGTTGAGAAATTTCACTATTGCTGCGATAGTCTCCAATGAACGTCGCAAGTCGAAAATCTCATTTTCCTCCAGATGCGTACCCTCAATGCGTATGCGTTTTATCGATGCGCGCATGTCGAAGAAAAACTGCAATGGAAAGTCGTCGGTTTCCTCCTGCATACGGCGGAATTCGTGTGTCTGCCTTAGTGCAGTGTTGATCTTTTCGGCGTCATCGCTGAATGTCATGGCGTCGACCTTGTCTTTGCCTAACTGGCAAAGACAATAGCCTTTCAAAAGAGAGCGTATCTCACTGAACTGTATCTTGTTTTCAAAGTTGCTTGGATAAATCATATTGCAAAGTTACTCAAAGGTTGTTGAATAATCATAAAAAACACATCATAAATTAAGTGTTGTCATGAATATTTGCTATTTTTGCACTACGATTATGAAATCGTATTATACTCTAATTAACACACACTGATTGTTTATGGATACAAACAACATTCGCCCCGTAAGACTCACCGATGCCGCCCGATTGGCTGAAATATACAACTATTATATAGAGCATACTACAGTAACTCTTGAGCTTGAGCCTATCACGGCTGACGAGATGGCACGCCGCATTGCCGAGATTTCTGAAAAATATCCCTACTTTGTCTATGAATCTGAAGGCCGTGTGCTTGGCTACACTTATGCCCATCCGTGGAATACACGTGCAGGATATAAAGGTCATAGCTTGGAAACTACTATATATCTTGACCATGAGGCAAAACATGGTGGTATAGGTGCTGTGCTCATAAACCATCTTATTGAGTTATGTAGGGCTGAAGGATACCATGCTCTCATAGCCAATGCTGTTGACGAGAATCAGGAGAGTCGTGCCTTCCATGAGAAACTTGGCTTTGAACAGGTGGCTTATTATACTGAGGTAGGACGCAAGTTCAACCGTTGGCTTGGCATAAAATCATTTGAAAAGAAGTTATAAAAGAAGTTATATATAATGTGCTGCAATACTTTTTCTGTAAAAAGTTTTGCAGATTAAATAAAAATTATTACCTTTGCACCCGCAAATAAGCAAGACGGCTTAATAAGTTGTAGCTGATAGCGAGACTGCATCTACTGGAATTCCAATGAACATTGGAGAGATGGCAGAGTGGT
>DLKG01000045.1 GCA_002490315.1 Prevotella sp. UBA7594
AGAATTAACAGAGTATTGATTCATAATAATTATGTTTTTATTTTTATGCTAATACAACAAGCTCTTCTTTTCCAAGAACCTGTTGCGTTGTTTTATCTAATTCGTCTGCCTCAATGTATTCATTGTGAGTAATCTCGTCAGTTTCTTCATTGTAAACACCCTTGAAAATGCCAACTTCTTTGACAGGAGCCTTTTGTAGCATTTCTTTGAATACTTGTTGGTTGGCATTTGCAATAAATGGCACATCTCGTCCTTGACGTAAATTAAGACTTTTGAACCAACCTACAACATTTCTGGCAAAATTCAGACATCCCTCAATGACTTTTACAATGAGTTCCTTTATGTAAGCAAAAGCTTGTTTTATCAGATCTAAAAGTTGTTCCATATTCTACACTTATTTTAAGATTACTAACTCATGCCCATCAAATAGACTAATAACTTCAGGAGTTAATGCTGTCGCCTTAATCACAACGTAATGATTAACTTCAATAGGCAACAAGTCACGGTCTTTTACATAGGCGAGATAGATAATGTTAGAATTGTCCTTTATTACTTTCATCGCAGCAACACCATTACTACAACTTACACGGTATCTCTGGCTGATTTCTTTTAGAAGTTTCATATCAAGTACAACACAATCTTCACTATGGATAGCTGTTTTTAGTGCAGTCTTGAATGAATTTATAAAATAGCCTACTTTTTCCGTTGCATACTTAGTTGTTTCCTCAATGACAGAGGCTCCATATTCTTCTATGAGATAGTCTACAACTTCTGATATGTATTTATTCATCAGAGAAATTATTATAATTGTTCAACATTGAGTTCTGTCATAGAAAGAGCACCAGCACGTTTGATGTCAATGCCATATATACGATAAAAAGCGTCAACGACAACTTGTCCTCCATTAGTAGTTACAGGGTTACTCATGCTTTGTGTAACTACTTCAACAGACATCCCTGGCTCTATACGAATACCGTTTGAATTCTTTACTCTTTTGGTTGTGATTCTAAATCGTGCCATAATTAGAAAATGTTCTGCCGATACACTCCACAAACTCACGGCGGTTAGTATATAGATACAAGAAAGGGATGGAGTTTCGAATCTGCCATCCCTCGCTCTAGGTAGTCTGGAAATAAAACCTTTGGTACACGAATGTTCAGAAACTACAGCCCCATCCCCAGTGTTGATATGTAGGGGTACAATTAGGGCTGTACCGAACATAATCATATACACCAAGGAAGGGCATATCGTCTCTATTCATCGTGTGCCAATCTTTATTGTTTTCCAGACATTTTAGAGCGGCATGAATAGCTTGATACGCCTTCTTGACTAACTGGCTCTTCTCCATGTGTAAACACAGAGCCTCCAATCAGCGAGACAAAAGTACGGAAATTAAGTGAGAATCAAGAATATTTAGCCGAGAAATTAACAAAATCGGGCTATTTTTCTTAATTTAACGTGTAGAATGGTGGAATTTCGAAGGATTTATATAAATTTGCATCAAACGATAATAAATTTTATATGGAGCAAGATCTAAATCGCATCAAGTTAGTCCTTGTCGAAAAGAAGAAGACAGGAAAATGGTTAGCACAAGAATTGGGTGTATCAGAGTGTACTGTGTCAAGATGGGCGAGTAATAAAGCTCAGCCTAACCTTAGTTCACTTAATGCCATTGCTAAACTGCTTGGTGTCGAAATGAAAGATCTGTTAAGAAGTTAAACCAAGTTCTTCTCCAAATCAAGACATTAAAGTAATGTATTATGGATAAAGGGCAATTTTTATTATATCAAACTCCTGACGGCGATTCACAGATAGAGGTGAAGCTGCAAAACGATACAGTCTGGCTCTCGCTTGACCAGATGGCAGAGTTGTTTCAACGTAATAAATCCACGATCTCACGACATATAAAGAACGTTTTGGAGGATGGAGAATTACAAGAAGAAGCAACTATTGCAAATTTTGCAACAGTTCAAAACGAAGGGACTCGCAAGGTTGAAAGGGTAATGGCTTACTACAACCTCGATATGATAATCAGCGTTGGTTATCGTGTACATTCTTACCGTGGTGTTCAGTTCCGTATATGGGCAACCAAGGTATTGAAAGAGTATATTGTGAAAGGCTTCGCTATGAACGATGACCTGTTGAAGAGAGCAGGAGGTGGCAATTACTTTGATGAGTTGCTTGCAAGAATACGTGACATCCGCTCCAGTGAGAAAGTGTTCTATCGTAAGGTATTGGAGATTTACGCCCTAAGTATCGACTATGACCCACGAGTGGAAATGACACAAAAGTTCTTCAAGACAGTACAGAACAAGATGCACTATTCGGTTCACGGTCATACGGCGGCGGAAATAATATACGAGAGAGCCGATGCCGAGAAAGACTTTATGGGACTTACAACGTGGTCTGGAGCAATGCCGTCAAAACCAGAAGCAGAAATAGCCAAGAACTACCTCACCCACGAAGAGATAAAGTCACTGAACCGCATCGTGAGCCTGTATCTTGACTTCGCCGAAATGCAAGCCGAGGAACACCGCCCTATGTATATGAAGGACTGGATTAATATTCTCGATGACTTCCTCCGTATCTCCCGAAAAGACATCCTCACCCATGCAGGCAAAATATCCGCCAAGCTCGCCAAAGAGAAAGCCGACCAGGAATACGACAAATTCAAGGAGCGTACCAAGAATGACCTTTCACCTGTAGAGATTCACTTTTTGGAGAAATTTGAGCGTGAACAAAAAAGGTTGATGGGAAGAGACAAGAAAGAGGAAAAGTAAGAACAATAATATTTCACCTTATTATATATATAGGGAACTTGCTACTCGTAATTCAGATAAATATTGTAATTTTGCACTCGGATTCAGGCGTTATTGGTACAAGATGATGCCAACAGTCCGAAAATAGTTCTTTTAAATATTAACTCCGAAGACTGAAATGCTGAAATATGCTATTGGTTTACAACGGATTATGGACAAAGGATAAAGCGAAGCCAAGAAGATTGCCGACCGTATGACCGACACAATGGGTCGTATGCACTCTGACGCTCAGTTCGCAGGTTCTTCTTCAGTTCCTGCACACGTAGAGATGATGGGCTTCCTCGGCATGGGTAACAACCCAATGGTAGGTGCAACTGTAGCTATCGCCGTGGCTATCGACCTCGCCCTGAACAAGAAGTAATTGATATAATCTTATCAGTTATAAAATAATAAATCCTCCATAGTGCGTGTTGCGGACTATGGAGGATTTTTTTGTGACATGGAGAAAATAACTGGGAGAGGGGGCGCCCTCGCCCCCGATATAAAGGAGGCTATTACATTATCTCGGGGCGGCATTTAAATTATTGTCGGGGGCGAGGGCGCCCCCTCTCCCAGTTATGCTTCCCACAAGGTGAAGAGTGTTTTGTGCATTAAAAACATTTAAGTTTTAATGCGTCAGATGAATATTTTTGAAAACCAAGTTAGTTGAAAAAGTCAAGACTGCAAAATGTATGAATGTTTTTTATCCTTTAGTCGTAAATCTCGTTATTTATATGTAAGTTTGTAACGTGAATTAAGTTAGTATACGATGGGGACAATGACACATACGCCCGACTTCGACCGTCTCGCTTTTACGGTGTTGGCTATTGAGGCTTCGGCACAGAAGATGGGCATATCACCATCTGAAATGAGAAGGCGGTTGGATAAAGTGGGGCTAATAAAGAGTCTCATACAGGATTACTATGACACTCTGCATACCGAGAGCAAAGAAGCCGTTGCAAATGATGTGGTAGAGGCTCTTAAGAATTGGGAAAGGGAGATATAATCATGTTAGACTTCTTATTGTGGAACAAAATAGCTCGTATCATAGCCCAATTAGCTGACACACTGCATATATCAACAGACAGAGCACTGCAGATTTTCTATGATTCCGATGTCTGCCGTATGCTTCACGACAAAGAACTTGGCTTGCATTTGATGAGTGATACATATATTGTTAACGACTTGATAGAGGAGCTGAGAAACAAGCAATAGTAATGCAAATGGATAAAGGGCAATTTTTTATTATATCAAACTCCTGACGACGATTCACAGATAGAGGTGAAGTTGCAAAACGATACTGTCTGGCTCTCGCTTGAACAGATGGCAGAGTTGTTCCAGCGTAATAAAAGTTCTTCAAGACAGTTCAGAACAAGATGCACTATTCGGTTCACGGTCATACGGCGGCGGAAATAACTGGGAGAGGGGGCGCCCCCGCCCCCGACATAAAGAAAGCTATTACATTATATCGGGGCAACGTTACAACATTGTTGGTCGGGGGCGAGGGTGCCCCCTCTCCCAGTTATTATTGCTTCAAGTTCGGCAAATATGACACTTCTATATGGTAGCTGACGTGTGAGAAGTTTTTTCTTGCGCTTAAATCCGCAAACTTAAAGAAACTTAAAGACGGAAATCATTTTTATTTTTGTAATTTTGCATTATGAGCGCACTGTAGACTATTTGAAGTGCCCCAGCATCACACACTAACAACAAAAAACCTGAATTAAGAAAAATGAAAAGAATCTTCCTGCTGTCTGCCGCAGCCATCGTCTCGGCGGCGTTGTCGGCACAGACCGTAGCCCGCATGGACGACCTCAAGCCCGAACAGAAGTCAATGGCGATAAGCCTGAAGCTAACCGGAGAGCTCTCTTCCACGGGCAATTCCGACTACCGCCAACTGCGCGACCTGTGTTTTCAGATGCGCAACGTTGACCTCAGCGACGCCACAAGCCCTTCCATTCCCAACAACGCCTTCCACTCGCGCCACCAGCTTGAGCACGTGCTCCTACCAAAGACAGCCAAGAACATTGGCTCGCAGGCTTTCTTCGCCTGCGACAATCTGCGCGACATCATCATTCCCGCATCCGTAGAGGGCATCGGCGACGCCGCTTTCTCCGGATGCAAGCGTCTGGAGACGCTGACCATTGAGGGCACCCCACGCCTCGGCGCCTATGCCTTCGCACGTCTGTCGGGACTGAAAACTCTGCGAGTGAACTCGAAAGTGCCGCCCAAGGCCGACCCAACAGCCTTCTACGGCATCGACCGCTCCGCCGTGAGCATCATCGTACCCAAGGGCAGCGAGGGTGCTTACAGAAAGGCTTCCGGATGGAGTAGCCTTTTCGCCGAGCCGAAGCTTGCGCATGAAACGAGCAATCCGCTCTCTTGTCTCGCTCCTATGCCTACCGAGATAAATATAAAGAAAGGAGAGAAAGCCCTCAACGTGCTGACTGCATGGAACGTAATAGCCCCGAAAGAGTGCCAAGACGCTCTTGACAACGAAATCAGACAGGCACGCCGCTTGCTCACCGACCGCCTCGGCAACATCGCAAACAGCCGACAACGCGGCACACAACTGAAGCTCAACATCGACCCATCACTCGATGACGACGAAGCCTACACACTCTCCGTGGACGCTAAGGGAGTGAACATCAGCGGCAAGACGCCACAAGGAGTGTTCTGGGGCTTGATGACACTCGACCAGCTTCTGCGCGGCTCGGGCACGAAGGAAAGCGTAGACGCCATTCCTTGCCTCGCCATAAAAGACTCGCCACGCACACACGTGCGCGAACTGATGGTTGACCCCGCACGCACATTCATACCCTACGAGGAACTGAAGGCGTTCATCCCCGAGATGGCTCGCTACAAGCTCAACGCTCTCCATCTGCACCTCGTCGACGACCAGGCATGGCGCATAGAGATTAAGAAATACCCACAACTCACGGAGCAAGCCTCATCGCGCTGGGGACAGGACGACCTTCTGGCTCCATATAAGGGATACTACACACAGGAGCAGATGCGCGACCTCGTGAAGTACGCTGCCACTTACCATGTGGAGATTGTGCCCGAGATAGAGATGCCAGGCCATGAGGTGGCTGCCATCAGCGTCTTTCCTGAACTGACTTGCCATCAGCGTCAAGTGCCCGTGCGCACCACCTGCGGCGTGTCTAACGAACTGCTCTGCCCCGGCAACGAGTTCACCTACGAGTTTCTCGGCAATGTCTTCAAGGAAATCACCGACATCTTCCCGTCTAAATACATCCATCTCGGTGGCGACGAGGCAGGCAATCCTGCTCTCGACTGCTGGACCGACTGCCCGAAATGCCAGGCTCTGAAGAAGCAACTCGGCATAACATCGACCGACCGCTCTGAAAACTGGCGCCTGCAGGGCTATCTCTTCGACCGCGTAATCAAACTTCTACGCGACACCTACAAGAAGACACCTATGTTCTGGTATGAGGCCGACTTCAAGGAAATCCAACCAGGATGTGTAACGTTCGCATGGCGTACCGGACAGACGCAGGAGGCTCTCGACGCCGCCGTGCGCAACAACGCGCGAATAATGCTATGCCCCGGCGACCATTGCTATTTCGATTATCCAATGTCGAAGGGCGACATGCCGGAAGTGAACTGGGGAATGCCTGCCACAACACTCAAGGACGCCTACGACCTCGACCCGTCTTGGGGCATGGGCGAAGAGTTTGAGAAAAACAATCTCTTTGGCGTGGCTGGCACTCTGTGGAGCGAGTGCATCACTACCCCCGAACGCATCTTCTACCAAGCATATCCTCGCGCCATAGCCCTCGCCGAAGTGGGATGGAGCAAGCAGCAAAGCCGCTCATGGGAAGGCTTCCTCACCCGACTGAAACCTACCATGAAGGACATGATGAGAAGAGGCATCACATGCTCGCTGGAGATTGAAGGGAAAAAGTAAAGGAAAAAAGTAAACAAAGAAGATTAAAGAAATAATCAATCGCTCAGAATTAATTTATAAAAGTAAAAAGACGCAAACGGGACGGGCTTTATGCCTGTCCCGTTTGCGTCTTTTTGCTTATAGTAGAATTACAGTATTTGCAGCACTTCCTTTATGTCATCCACCTTCTTCAGCTCGTCCATGATGACGCGCACCTCACTGCGGTCGTGGACACGTATCTCAATGGTTCCGTCGAAGATGCCCTCGTCGCTGGAGATTGTCATCTTGTGGATGTTCACATCAAGCTTGTCGGAGATAACCTCCGAGATGTCGTGGAGCATACGCTTGCGGTCGATGCCGCGCAACTCAATAGTAGCGTCGAAGAACATCACCTTGTGCATGTCCCACTTGGCGTCCAGGATACGATTGCCGAAGCTTGCCTTCAACTTTGACGCCACGTCGCAATCACGACGGTGGATTTCCACACGGTTCTTGTTGTCGATGTAGCCCATGATGTCGTCACCGGGAATAGCATGGCAACACGTAGGGAATATAAATGTGGAAATGTTCTCCTCGTTGATAATTACAGGCTTCTTCTTGTTGAAACCCTCACCGACAACGAAGAATTCGGATTTCGCCTGCCCCTTGCGTTCGCCCTTGCCGAAGAACGGCACGTACTTACGCCATCCGCTTGTAGCCTCAGCCTTATGGCCTCGAAGCTCGTCGAGGTCGCGGTCGCCGAGAAGAATGGTGCGCTTGCCTACAGCAAGGAAGAGATCCTCATGCTTCTTCATCTCATGAATCTCGCAGAGCCGATTGAGCGTTGGCGTCGTCATCTCCAGCTCGTTCTTGCGCAGCCAATCGTCGAGTATCTGCTCGCCACGCTTCTGTAGCTCGCGGTTGTCGCGCCGGAGTATGGCCTGTATCTTCTGCTTCGCCTTGGCAGTGTAGACGAAGTTAATCCATGACGCCTGCACATGCTGCGACTTCGAGGAGAGAATCTCCACCTGGTCGCCGCTCTGCAACTTGTGGCTCAGCGGCACGAGCTTATGGTTGACCTTTGCTCCAATACAATGTGAACCGAGGAACGTATGTATCTGGAAAGCAAAGTCGAGAGCCGTGCAGCGCGCCGGCATCGTCTTAATCTCGCCCTTGGGCGTGAAGACGAATATCTCGCTCGCGAAGAGATTGAGCTTAATGGTGTCGAGGAAGTCCATGGCGTCAGGCTGCGGATCGTCAAGGATTTCCTTGATGGTGGAGAGCCAATTGTTGAGCTCAGAGTCGTCATCGATGACCTCCGCACTCGACTCCTTGTATTTCCAATGGGCGGCGAAGCCCTGCTCTGCCACTTCGTCCATATGGTCGGAACGAATCTGCACTTCAATCCACTTGCCTTGCTTTGACATCAGCGTGACGTGGAGTGCCTGATAGCCGTTGGCCTTCGGATGGTTTACCCAGTCGCGCAGGCGGTCGGGATGCGACTTGTATATCTGGCTAATCGCCACGTAAATCTTGAAGCACTCGTTGATTTCCTCACTCCGCTCCTTTGGCGTGTAGATGATGCGCACGGCAAGGATGTCGTAGATTTCGTCGAACGTCACGTGCTTGTTCTGCATCTTGTTCCAAATGGAATAGGGACTCTTCACGCGCGCCTTCAGTTCATACTGAATGCCCATGCGGTCGAGCGCCTCGCGTATGGGGGCAGTAAATTTGCCGAAGAGCACGTCGCGCTGAGCCTGGGTGTCGGCAAGCTTGTTCTTAATGTAGGCGTACTCCTCAGGATGCTCATAGCGGAAAGAAAGGTCCTCAAGCTCCGTCTTTATTTTGTTGAGACCGAGACGGTTGGCAAGAGGCGCGTAGATGTAGAGCGTTTCGCCCGCTATCTTATACTGCTTGTTGGCAGGCTGCGAGGCAAGAGTGCGCATATTATGGAGACGGTCGCAAATCTTTATGAGGATGACGCGTATGTCGTCGCTCATGGTGAGCAGCAACTTCTTGAAGTTCTCCGCCTGCGCAGACGCCTGCTCGCCGAAGATGCCTCCGGAAATCTTCGTTAGTCCGTCCACAATCTGAGCTATCTTCTCACCGAAGATGTTCTCTATGTCCTCCACGGTATAGTCGGTGTCCTCCACGACATCGTGGAGCAACGCCGCGCAGATACTCGTGGAGCCGAGTCCCATCTCCTCCACGGCGATGCGCGCCACGGCGATGGGGTGCATGATGTAGGGCTCGCCGGAAAGACGGCGCACGCCCTTGTGGGCCTGCCGCGCGAAATTGAACGCCTTCGTGATGATATCTATCTTCTTGCGGTGGCGCGAAGCTGTGTATATGTCGAGCACCTCCTGGAAAGCCTGCTCTATCATGCGGTCGTCGGTGGCTTCCCGCTGCTTGTCTTTCAGATTCTGATCATCCATAATTTAGGTCTCCTTTTATTAAGTTACTTCACGCGCAACTTCTTGCCAGCACGTATGTTGCTGCCGCTGATTTTATTGAGCTTCTTCAGCTTGCTCACGGTGGTGCCGTTGCGGCGTGCTATCTCAGAGAGCGTGTCGCCTTGACGTATGGTAACGTTTTGGTTGCGCTCGCGCTTGTTGCGTTTCTTGCCCGACTTGCCGCGCTGTGCCGACTTGCCACTTCTACTGCTTCTGCTGTAGCTATGGCGCGAGTAGGAGGGAACGTCATCGTTGACAGCCACCTCTGTACGCTTCGTAAGGAGCTCATCGGGACGGTAGGCGTAGATGGAATCCTCGTTGTCGATGAAGCTGCCAATGAGCGAGGACGGGAGTCGGAGAGCCGACGGCTTAGTGGAGCCGTTGACTACATTGCGGCGATACTGCGGATTGAGCTGCTTCACCTGCTCGACATCGATGCCAAGCACGCTTGCCACCTGTTCGAAATGCACGTCGCGGTTGACAACGACAGTGTCGGTCTTTGACGGCAGGTCCGCCTGCATAGGGCAGATATTGTGCTCGCAATAGTATGTCATAATATAGTTGGCGGCAATGAATGCCGGCACATATCCGCGCGTTTCCTTCGGCAGATAGGGATAGATTTGCCAGTAGTCGCGCTCGCCCTTCGAGCGGTGGATGGCCTTGTTGATGGTCTCGGGTCCGCAGTTGTAGGCTGCAATGACGAGGTTCCAGTCGCCGAATATACGGTAGAGGTCGCGCAGGTAATGGGCAGCGGCATAAGAGGCGCGCACGGGGTCGCGACGTTCGTCGACGAGGGAGTTGACCTCCAGTCCGTAGTGCTTGCCTGTCGTTAGCATAAACTGCCAAAGGCCTGTTGCTCCGACACGGGAGACAGCGTTGGGGTTGAGAGCCGACTCTATGACGGGAAGATATTTCAGCTCAAGCGGAAGTCCGTAGGACTCAAGAGCCTCCTCGAACACGGGCATATAGAAATTCTGCGCTCCAAGCATGATGCTTACCGAGCGGCGCAGATGGCTGCTGTAGCGGTCGATGAACTTCTGCACCACGTCGTTGTAGGGCAGCTCAATGACTGAAGGGATGCGGCTGAGACGCTCCTTGTAGACGTCCTTTGAGTAGACTGGGTTTACGTCGGGCATGTTGCAGTCGGGGCTTACATGCAGATAGGTTTTGCTGTTGTAATTGTTGAGCAAGCTGTCGTACTCATTGGTGAGGGCTTCCGGCAGGTCTATCACTTCCTGCTTGCCTTCAGCATTCGTCACAGTGATTTCTGTATCGTCGTCCTCGCTCTGCGCGAAGGCTGGTGTAGAGAATACAAGAATCGCTGTGGCAATAATTGTAAATGTCTTTTTCATCAAAAAAATAATCAAAATTTTGTTTTATTCTAAAAGTTCAGGCTACAGCTCAGTCCCAAGCTGTTTGCCTTCAGGGGGTTGCGCTCGCGGCTGTCGTTGATAATCGTCGGCTCCAGCTTGAGACTGAGGTCCTTCGAGATGTCAAACTCCGAGAGCGACGCATCGACATAGGCGTCGATTATGGAGAGAGCGTAGACGCCGACCAGGCAGAAGAAGCTCAAGTCGCGCCAACGGCGGAACTTGTCCTTTCGCTTTTTGAAGAGCGTCTGGTAGCGTTGCAGGTTTGTATTGTCAATTTTTGCCCCGAGGTGCAGGAACTGGTTGTAGCTCTGCGTATTGGGGTCGTCGTCCATGATGTCCATGTAAGCCTGCGAGTAGTCGCGGAACATCTGGTTGTTCCATCTCATGGCGTAGATACATCCCACGAATCCTCCGTAGACGATAGGCAGTTTCCAATATTTGCGGTTGTAGATTTGTCCGGCTCCGGGGAGCACTATAGCGAGCCACATCGCACGCTTGGCGTTCGGACGCCATGTTTTCCAGTCGCGCCGCTTCACGGTTTTCACCGTGTCGCCCGTGGCGAAGAGGCGTGCCGAGTCGGCAGACGTGAGCAGCGATGTAGTAGGACCAGCGACACTGTCCGCCTTGAGCGGCGTGTCGGCAATAGCCGTGCTGCCTGCCTTGAGCGGCGCGGCGGCAATAGCCGTGCTGTCAGCTGCGACAGACTTTCCCTGCGCGTTGGCGCTTGGCGTACAGAGCGTCATGCCCAACACGACCGCAATGGTCTGCAATATATGTGACAAGAGTTGTTTCACTTTACGTGTCTGCTGCTTTTACTGTTGTTTCATTTTGTCGAACACCGCCATTATGCGCTCGAGTTCCTCTTCGTTGGCGAAGGGAATCGTGATTTTGCCCTTGCCCTTCGGCGAGCAAGTCATCTGCACCTTAGTCTGCAGGAAGTCGGAGAGATGGCTGCGCAATGCGTTGTATTCCTCCGGAAGCTTCGCTTTTGCGACGATGCGCTTCGAACCGCTGCTGACGTCTTCCCCGTTCTTTAGCATCTGTGCCATTTCCTCCACCTTGCGCACGGAATAGCCGTTCTTCACGACTTCGTTGAAGAGCTTTATCTGTAGCGACGGAGAGTCGATGGCAAGAAGCGCGCGCGCGTGTCCCATATCTATCTGCTTCTTCTGAAGAGCTATCTGCACCTGCGCCGGGAGGCGCAGCAGCCTGAGATAGTTGGTGATGGCAGTGCGGCTCTTGCCGACACGTTCCGACACCTTCTCCTGCGTCATGCCGTCGGCATCGAGCAGGTGCTCGTAGGCGAGGGCAATCTCTATAGCGTTAAGGTCTTCGCGTTGTATGTTCTCGACGAGCGCCATTTCCATGATGTTCTCGTCGGCTATAGTGCGGATGTAGGCTGGTATGGCGTCAAGCCCTGCCATCTGCGAGGCGCGCCAGCGTCGTTCGCCGGCTATTATCTGGAAGCGGTTGTCGGCAATTTGCCTGAGCGTAATGGGCTGTATGATGCCTATCTCGCTGATGCTTGCGGCAAGTTCCCGTAGCGCGTCGGGATCGAAGTCGCGTCGCGGCTGGTTGGGATTGGCCTCAATCTGGTTGAGCGGCACCTCGTTGATTGTTGACGTGCCTTGCGTGCGTGCCCCGCCGGTGTCGATGAGTGCGTCAAGTCCCTTGCCGCCTTCTATGTCGTCGAGTCCGCGTCCGAGGACACTTCTATTGTATTTTTTGTGTACTGCCATTTTCTTTTTCGGTTGGTGTTTTCTCGTTCTTGTTGATTATCTCCTTCGCAAGTGCCAGATGGTTCTTCGACCCTGCCGAGTCGGCATCATAGAGTATGACTGGCAGTCCGTGGCTCGGGCTTTCGCTGAGCTTCACGTTGCGTTGGATGACTGTCTTGAACACGAGTTCCTGGAAGTGGCGCTTCACTTCGTCGTAAATTTGGTTGGCAAGTCTCAGGCGGCTGTCGTACATCGTGAGCAGGAAGCCCTCTATCTCCAGTCCGGGATTGAGCTTGCTCTTGATGATTTTTATGGTGTTGAGGAGCTTTGTTATACCTTCGAGGGCGAAGTACTCACATTGCACGGGGATGATCACCGAGTCGGCAGCCGTGAGGGCATTGACGGTGATGAGTCCGAGCGACGGGCTACAGTCGATGAGTATGTAGTCGTAGTCGTCGCGTATCTGGTCGAGCATGTTCTTGATGACGCGCTCGCGATTTTTGAGGTTGAGCATTTCTATTTCGGCTCCCACGAGGTCGATGTGGCTGGGAATGATGTCGAGCCCGTTGATGTCGGTGGTGTACACGGCGTCGTGCACGTCTGCGTGGTCGATGATACATTCGTACAGCGAGCAGTCGATTTCCTTTATGTCCACGCCGAGTCCGCTTGAGGCGTTAGCTTGCGGGTCGGCATCGACGACAAGGACAGACTTCTCGAAAGTGGCGAGTGACGCGGCGAGATTTATTGTTGTTGTTGTCTTGCCAACGCCACCTTTTTGGTTGGCCAATGCTATTATTTTTCCCATTTATCGTCAAAATTATTTGGCAAAGTTACATATTTTATGCGACATAAGGCTAAATTAAACCTTTTTTCGTACATTTGCACGTGAATAAAAGCAAAATTATGAACAATAGAAAACCACTAATACTTATTTCCAACGACGACGGCTACCATGCCAAGGGCATCAACTCGCTTGTCGACATGCTGCGCGACATCGCCAACATCGTGGTGTGCGCTCCTGAATCGGCACGCTCGGGCTTTGCCACGGCATTTTCCGCCACGGTGCCTCTGCGCCTGAAACTGCGCCGCAAGGAGGATGGCATGGAGATGTGGTCGTGCAACGGCACGCCTGTCGACTGCGTGAAGCTTGCCCTGCAGGAGCTTCTCGACGACCGCAAGCCCGACATGGTCATCGGCGGCATCAACCATGGCGACAACGAATCGGTGAACGTACACTACAGTGGCACGATGGGCATCACGCTTGAGGGCTGCATGAAATACATTCCTTCCGTTGGCTTCTCGCTATGCGACTTCGACAACGATGCCGACTTCTCGCCGCTGCGCCCTTACGTGCGCTCCATTGTAGAGAAAGTGCTGCGCGAGGGATTGCCGAAGGGTGTGTGCCTCAACGTCAACTTCCCGAAGCTCAAGGAGTTTCGCGGCGTGAAGATGTGTCGCATGGCGATGGGCACATGGTACAACGAATGTGTGAAAATGCGCCATCCGCACGGTTACGACTACTACTGGATGACGGGCTCCTACCGCAACGATGAGCCCGACGCCGACGACACCGACAACTGGGCGCTGACGCATGGCTACATAGCCATAACGCCGACACGCATCGACGTAACCGACTATGAAACGCTGAAGAATCTGAAATTTGATTTTTGAGTTGTTCCCGGGCTGTGCCCTGCGATTTTTAACCTGGATTTTTGAGTTAGTAGTTTTTTTTACGTATGAAATACTATCTGATAGCCGGCGAGGCATCCGGCGACCTTCATGCCTCCCATCTTATGGCAGCCTTGCGCGAGGTTGACGACAGCGCGGAGTTTCGCTTCTTCGGCGGCGACCTCATGTCTGCCGTCGGAGGGACACGCGTGAAGCACTATCGTGAGTTGGCATATATGGGGTTTATCCCCGTGCTGCTGCATCTGCGCACCATCTTCCGCAACATGTCGTTGTGCAAGCGCGACATCAAGGAATGGGAACCCGACGCCGTCATTCTCGTCGACTATCCGGGCTTCAATCTCGACATTGCGAAATACGTGCATGCCAACACCAACATTCCCGTCTACTACTACATCTCGCCGAAGATATGGGCATGGAAGGAATACCGCATCAAGCGCATCAAGCGCGACGTGGACGAGATGTTCTCCATACTGCCGTTTGAGGTGGACTTCTTCGAGAAGAAACACCACTACCCCATCCACTATGTCGGCAATCCGACGGCAGAAGAGGTGAGGCTGTTCAAGGAGTCTTATTCTGAGAGCGGCTCGCAGTTTCGCTCGCGCCATGCTCTCCCCGACAAGCCCGTCATCGCCTTGCTTGCAGGCAGCCGACGCCAGGAGATTAGTGCCAACCTGCCGGGCATGATTGCAGCGACGAGGCAGTTTGAGGGCTATCAAGTGATAGTTGCCGGAGCGCCCGGCATAGAACGCGACTACTACGACCGCTTCCTTTCTGGCACGGGAGTGGGCATTGTCTACGACGACACCTACGCCTTGCTCTCCAACGCGCGCGCTGCCGTCGTCACAAGTGGCACGGCGACTCTTGAGACGGCGCTCTTGGGCGTGCCGCAGGTGGTTTGCTACGCCATGAACATGGCGCGTTTCGTTGGCTTCTGCCGACGCTTCGTGCTGAAAGTGAAGTACGTGTCGCTCGTCAATCTCATTGCGGGTCGGGAGGTGGTAAGCGAACTTGTGGCTGACTCTTTCTCCCCCGCCAACATCACGCGCCAACTGGCACACATTCTCCCCGACGGAGAGCCGCGCGAAAGGATGCTCGACGGCTACGAGGAGGTGTGGGAGAAGCTTGGCAGCGACAGTCCGTCGATGTCGACTGCCCACATCATCTACGAACTTGTGCATAAGGAATGAGCCTTATGCACAAGTTTCCTTCGACGAAACAGGCATACGCTCCTGTTTCCTCCTACATCACGACCTCAACGGTGAACGTCTTCAGGTCGGTGGTTTTCAGGAAATCCACCACTTCCTCACGCATATACTTGTAAAGAGGTTCAAGCGAAGAGCGCATCGCCTCCTTGTAGGATCTGCCCTTCATGTTGTTGAGCATCAGCTCCATGAAGTGTTCCTCCCAATCTCCGCCGACGTCATCCTCGTCCTTGCGCTGCTCAAGCATTTCCTTCATGTTGATTATCGCTCCTTCTATCTCCTTCACGCGGTGGTCGAGCGTGTAGCTTGCCTCGTTTTGTCGTCCATTTGCCTCGTCGGAGCCGAGCCATCTGCCTATTCTCTTCACTTCTTCCACGAGGCGGGCGTTAGTGAAGTTCTCGCAAGGCTCCTGCGCGGGAAACCATTTTCGCTGCACTTCCAGTTCGCCGATGTTCGCCGGCATCTCAGTCATCGTGGAGACTGTGCCCAGACGCGGATTGATTGACGTGCCAAGCTCGTCGCATAGGCGTATTGTGCGGCGGCGCTTGCCAGCCTTCACCTTGACGCGGCTTCTGTCTTGCGACAGTGACGAAACAATGGCGTTGGCGCTCTTTGCTGTATTCTTCGCGCTGTTTCCGCTGTTGTTCTGTGCAGAAGCGTCATTTTCTTCCGACTGTCCGCCCGCGTTTTTCGTCTGTGTGCTCTTGCTTTTCGCCGAGGAGTTGCCGTTCGCCGTGCTCTTCGCGCCACTCACGACATCGTTCACAACTCCGTTTACCGTACCGCGCACAACGCGCTCGGTGTTCTGCTTCAGCTTCTTCTCTGCCTTGTTTTTCAGTTTGCCAAAAAATCCCTGTGCCGACGCTCCCATACTGAGCATCGTTGTGACTACAGTAAGGACAATAAGTCTTTTCCCGTTTACCATAATTAATTGTGTTGATTGTTCAAGTTAGACATCTGGTTTATATAATTGCAAAATTAAGAATAAATTTCGAAAACGCAAGAAATTTCGCTTCGCTTTTCAAAAAAGTCTGTCACACCAAATGTACTGAAGCGTCGCACAAATGGCGAAATTAGAGAAGTTAACATCCATTATCCACAATCGATTATATATTCAACTTTCTGA
>DLKG01000025.1 GCA_002490315.1 Prevotella sp. UBA7594
AAATTAATATACGATGAAGAATATAAACAAACTTGCCTGTATGCTCGCCATTGCGGCAACGGCACTCGCATCCACAACATCATGCGAGAACGACAATATCAATCCCTACGACTACGTGAACAACGGCGGCAACAACCCTAACCAAGGCTCAACCGACGCAGTGAAAACCTCAGTGGCTGAATATCCCGTAGGCTCAATAGTATGGACAAAGGACACGACGCTGGCTGAGAGTGTGAAGATTCCCGAAGGAGCGTCGCTCTACATAGAGCCGGGTGTCACCGTGACGTGCAAGTCGGACGTGCAGGTGCCTATAGAGATTGTGGTGCTTGGCAACCTCTACTGCATGGGCACTGCCGACAAGCCGGTCACCATAACATCCGACACGCACAAACCAGCCGACTGGGGAGGCATCATCTGCGGCTACAACTCCGGAGAGGTGGTGCTCAACCATGTTGACGTGGCTTATGCGGGTGCCACGCCAACCGAATCGTCCATCTCGTTCCAGAACGGACTGTTCAAGACCAAGATTGACGGCGGTGTGCCGGCCTTCCACTTCTGCAACGTGAACGGCAAGTTCGTGATGGCCAACAGCTTCCTCCACGACAATTACAACGACCAGACTTACTTCACCGGCGGACAGGGCATTATCTACAACTGCATCTTTGCCGACAGTGGCAACGCTGCTGATGGCGGAGAGGCCATCAACGTTAAGTCGGGCTGCAAACTCGACATTGCCAACAACATCATCTACAACGCCTGCACCAACGCCTTCAAACTCTCGAACGCGCCTATAACGGAGACCATCCCGCTCACACAGATAAACGTCTACAACAATACTATG
This sequence comes from Prevotella sp. UBA7594, assembly GCA_002490315.1. GTDB lineage: Bacteria > Bacteroidota > Bacteroidia > Bacteroidales > Bacteroidaceae > Prevotella. The sequence continues at coordinate 842 of DLKG01000025.1, forward strand.
GTAGACTGCGGATGGCGACGCTCCAAGAACAGCAAGGGTGGCTCAGTGTGGATTGAGAAGGCCATCGCCCCGACATTTGTGGGTAACCTTGTTGCCGACTGCCGCTATGGCATGAAGCAACCGAAGAAGGACGGTGCCGACATTGAGCACTCACGCATAGCTCCCAACTTCTACTATGCATCGACAGAAACGGGCGTGAAGCAGCTCGCCAAGGATGCCGACCTCATCGTTTGGAGCGACCTCGACATAAAGAGCACTACAGCAGGACAACTCAACCCTCTGTTCATTAACTTCAAGCAGAGCGACAAGATGAACATCAACTGCGAGACCGATGATGTGGAGAGCGGCGCACCGCTGCCCTTCGACAAGACATGGAACTTCAATGTTCAGGCTGGCAGCCCAGTCCTGTCGGGCGGCGTTGCCGATGTACAACGCCTGTTCCCCAACGGTCTGCCGTTCTTCGGAATGAAGAAGGTGGTGTTCCTCGACAATAGCAACGATCAGAACTATTACTTCATAGCTCCCGTACCATTGACAAGATTTGGTGCTGCACTGTAAGACTTTATTTGTCTCCACTGCCGCTCTTCACATCATCATTCGAGATAGTCTTCTGTGCCTTTTTCACACCCGACGACAGTTCGCCGATGCGCCAGCTGACGGTGACACCCCAGCGCGTGTTGCTCCACCAGTTGTCCTGGAAAAGATGGAAGTTGGCAGCATCCATTGTAGTCTTGTAGTGGCGGCTGCCACGGAAGAGGTCGTTGCCGAAAGCAGAGAACGTGAGTCGGTTCTTGAGCATCGACTTCTGCACGCGTATCTGGTAGTACCAGTTGCCTTTGCTGTTCGACTGCAGCGAAGGGTTTGACGTCCAGGCGCTTATTCCCGCGCTGATGTTCCAGTCCTTCGGCAGAGTCTGCTGCAGACTCGTGTAGTTGCTGAAGTACCATCCGTAGTTGTGGAGCGACTGTCGGTCGTTGTAGTCGGAGTAGTCAACCCAGAAGTTGCAGTAGAGCTTCGTGTTCTTGAAGAAGTTCCAACTGAAGTAGCCTGAGAGATAAGTCATCTGCGTCTTGCCGATGTTCTTGTAGGTGGTGTAGTTCACCATTTTCCCTGTAGGATTCTTCACGCCCCGTATGTCGTTGTCGTTGACGAGCTGCATCACCGACTCAATGCTGTTGTTGGTGAATCGGTGGCCGAGGTTCCAACTTGTCGACACCTTCGTGCCGAAGTAGCTGTAGGTGAACGTGAACTGGTTCGACTTCTCGCTCTTCAGGTCGGGGTTGCCCTGTTGCAGGTACGCCGGACTGCTCTGGTCGAGATACGGGTTGAGCGACCATATGCCAGGACGCGATATGCGCATATTGTAGCCAAGGCGCAGGCTCTGCTCGTCACTGATTTTATAGCCGAGGCTTGCCGACGGCACGAGGTCGTCGAAGCGCGATGAGAAGTTCTCGCCGTTGCCGAGCATATATTTCATGCGCTGCTCCGTGTGCTCATAGCGTGCGCCGAGCCGTGCGGTGAGACTCTGCCATTTCAGTCCGTAGCCAATGTAGGCAGCAAGAATGTCCTGCAGGTGGCGGTAGTGCGAGCTGTTGTCGGTGTCGAAAGCATAGTCACCGTCAACGTCGGGGCGTGTGTAGAGGTCGTCGAGTGCGCGGTTGTTGCGCATGATGTATTTCACGCCAGTCTCGAGCGTGTGCTTCCACTTGCACGAGTCGTAGGGAATGCCAGCCTTGCCGAACGGAGTTGTGAAGTCAATCTGGAACGTGTTTTCCAAGCCCCGGTCGTTCTCGTGGCTGCGCTGGTCGCGTATGCGGTTCATGAAGTCGGTCCACTCGTCCACCGTCTTGCGGTCGGCATAGTCGTAGTAGGTATCGGTGAAGCTGCGGTTGGCGTTCAGTCGGTAGGAGAACGTCAGCAAGCGGTCCTTCACACGGGCAAACGAGCGTTGATAGTCGAAGCTGCCGGTGATGTAGTAAGGCTTGCCCGAAGAGCCGTAGTTGCGGTCGTAGGAGTAGAGTGGCGAGTTGTCGACAGGGCTTGTTGCTGCTGTCGACGCAAAGCCGTGCTCAGGGTTGTTGGATGCCCACAGTCCGAAACCGACGGTGACGAGTCGCAGCGAGTCCGCCTCGTAGCTCGCCTCAATGTTGGCAGAGTGCGACGAGTTAGTGTATTTACTCTCGCTGTAGGCGGTTGAGTTGTATGCCGATGGTGTCGACGGGTCGCCAGTGAACGTGTTTTGCACGTTGTGGTAGTTCTTCGGCGCGTCGTAGTAGTCGTAGCCGTAGTTGGCACTGACTGTCAGTTTGCCCTTCTTCACCGTACCGTAGAGTGACGCTCCCGCCCCCGTCTTGTAGTAGCTGCCGCTCATGGTGACGGTGTAGCCCTCGATGCCCTTGCCCACGGTGACGATGTTGAGAATGCCGCTCACGCCCTCGGCATCGTATTTCGGTCCGGGGTTGGTAATCACCTCGATGCGCTTAATCGACGAGGCAGGCATACTCTTGAGTATCTCCTTAGGGTTGTTGGACATCATGTTGTTCGGCCGTCCGTTCACATACACCTTGAAGCTCGTGCTGCCGTTCACCTTTATCGTCTCGTCGGCATCCACCGTGACGAGCGGCACCTTGCGCAGCATCTCCAATATGTTGTTGGTCTTCGAGTCGGGATCCTCCTCGATGTTGTATTCTATCTTGTCGATGTCCGCCTTCACGAGTGGTTTCTGCGCCACTACTTCCACGCCCTTCAGCTCCTGCGAGTTGTCGGAGATGAGAAGAGTGCCGAGGTCGGCAGAAGACTTGCCGTCGGTCAACGTGAACTCACGCAAGATAGTCCGACGGCCCATTGCGCTTATCGTGAGCGTGTACTCGCCCGCAGTCTTCAGCTTTATGCTGAACACGCCGTTTTTGTCGGTAGCCGCCATGCCTATGGCCTTTTGCGGGTCTTGCTTGGTAGTCACGCGCACTGTGGCGTAAATCTCTCCCTCACCTGTGATAGAGTCCTTCACGACTCCCTTTACCTGAAAACGTGCTGCGGTTTTCTTGTCCTGTGCCTCTACTGCCTTGCCGGCAGGTGCGGCATGGGCTGTGGTTGCCGCCAGGGCTGTAGTGTATGCCAATCCGAGCGAGAGGCAAGTCAGTGCGATTGCTTTCATATGCTGGTTCTTTTGAATGTTGTTCACTTTTTTTTGACTGAAGCAAAGTCGCAAAAGTTGCGCTGCTTTATATTATAGAAACGAAAAAGAGATAGAATTCTAAATCACTTTTAACTTGCGTTAACTCTTTTAGGAGAATATAAGCGCAACAGGTTTCTATTTGAAAAAAATATATTAAGTTTGCACTATAATTCAACATTTCTTCGCCAAATATCAAAATATATATACATTCGCAATGAACAGAAATGCTAAATACATTCTTGCAGGCGCATTGGCGCTTGTAACGTTTATGCCGTCGGCGGCTTTGGCTGCCGGCAAGAGTGCAAAGGAAGTGAGAATACGAATAGTGCAGACCACCGATGTGCATGGCCATTTCTTCCCTTACGATTTTATCAAGCAGGAACCTGCAGCTGGCTCGCTGGCTCGCATCTCGTCGTATGTCGACTCGCTGCGCAATGTCTATCATGACCGTCTCGTGCTGCTCGATGCGGGCGACGTTTTGCAGGGACAGCCCGTGGTGAGCTATTTCAACTATGTGAAGACCGACGTGGAGAACATAGCCGCCAGTGTGAGCAAGTACTTGCGCTACGACGTGCAGACTGTGGGCAACCACGACATCGAGACCGGACACAACGTCTACGACAAGTGGACGCGCGAGATTGACTGTCCGATGCTTGGCGCCAATGTCGTCGACGCATCGACGGGCCAGCCATACTTCAAACCCTATGTGGTGCTCAACCGCGGCGGACTGAAGATTGCGGTCATCGGTGTCACCACGCCTGGTATTCCCTCGTGGCTCTCGGAACAGCTGTGGAGCGGACTGCGCTTCGACGATGCTGTGGCTACTGCACGCAAATGGCTCGACATAGTGAAGACGAAGGAGAAGCCCGACATCATCGTCGGACTCTTCCACACGGGCACTCATGACCATAGTCTCACCAACGGATTTGTCAACGACGCCACCGAGGAGATAGCCCGCACGGTGCCAGGCTTCGACATCATCTTCTACGGACATGATCATGCCGTGAACTATCAGGAGGTGAAGAGTGCCGACGGCTCCACGACTCTTATCGTCAATCCTGCCAACAACGCCATGCGTGTGGCTGATGCCGAGATTGTCGTGGGCAAGTATGGCAAGAAGGTGGCAGCCAATATAGTCGACATCTCGAAACGTAAGGTCGACGACAAGTTTGTCGCCACGTTCAAGCCCCAGACCGACGAGGTGGAGAAATACGTAATGTCGGAGGTGGGCAGCTTCGCGGCGCCGATGACCTCGCGCGACTGCTATTTCGGCAATAGCCCGCTCGTCGATTTCATCCACGACGTGATGCTCAAGGCGAGTGGGGCAGACGTGTCGTTTGCCAGTCCGCTGTCGTTCGACGTCACGGTGAAGGCAGGGCCTGCCACGCTCGCCGACATGTACAAGCTCTACAGTTACGAGAACGACCTCTGCATGATGGATCTCACGGGCGAGGAGATACGTCGCTATCTCGAGTACAGCTATTCCAACTGGGCTGCCACGATGACCTCGCCCGACGACCATCTGCTGAAGCTGAGGACAGCCGACGCCAACCGCGACAAGTTCTTCGGTCTTGCCTCGGCATTCTACAACCTCGACAGCGCCTCGGGCATCAACTACGAGGTGGACGTGACGAAACCCGTAGGCAGCCGCGTGCGCATACTCTCGATGGCAGACGGCACACCGTTCGCCCCGTCGCGCCACTACCGCGTGGCACTCAACAGCTATCGCGCGTCGGGCGGCGGCGGACTCCTTACCGAGGGTGCCGGCATCGACAAGGCAATTCTCGACAGCCGTGTGCTGTGGCGCGGCGACCGCAACTTGCGCGAGTATATCATCGACTATGTGCGCCAGTGCAAGACCATCACTCCGCAGCCCCATGCCAACTGGCGCTTCGTGCCAACTTCGTGGGCGAACGCAGCCGCCAAGCGCGACCGGCTTTTGCTGTTCCCCGACGAGAAAAAACTATAGTATGGCACATTCCATTCCTCCTACAGATTGCACTCATATATAAATATAATATTGAACACACACTTTATTCATGTTATGAAGATTTTTAGAACAATTCTATTACTGTTGTTTATCTTCGCTACAGCGTCGCTGAAAGCCCAACGCCCCGAGGTGCTCATACAGACCACAATGGGTGACATTCGCGTGCAGCTCTACAACGAGACTCCGCTCCACCGCGACAACTTCCTGAAACTCATACGCGACTACCACTTCTACGACTCGCTGCTCTTCCATCGCGTCATACCCGACTTCATGATACAGGCAGGCGACCCCTCGAGCAAACATGCCCCGAAGGGAGCGTTGCTCGGCACGCAATCGCTCGACTATAACATTCCTTCCGAGATACGCCTGCCGCAAATCTATCATAAGCGTGGCGCGCTGGCTGCGGCACGCGAGCCCGACGCCGTCAACCCAAAGCGCGAGTCGAGCTCCTCGCAGTTCTACATCGTCATCGGCAAGAAGCAAGACGACAAGGGAGTGGAGCGCGGACGCAAGAACCTGCATGAGCTCTTCGGCGACAGTCTGCAGATGACGCCAGAGATGGAGCAGACCTACCGCACCATTGGCGGCACACCACACCTCGACGGCGCCTACACTGTGTTTGGTGAAGTGACCGAAGGCATGGACGTAGTGGAGCGCATACAGCACGTGGAGCGCGACGCCAACAACCGTCCGCTTGAGGACGTGCGCATCATCAAAGCCACAATCATAAGAGACTTGCCGGGCATGGAAAAGAAAAAGCAGAAAAAGATTGTGCGGCGAGTGTCGGGTAAGCGCCGGTAGCTCGAGTGATGGATTCTTGTCGGATATTTGTATCTCTTGTGGCCTAAAACTGCCTTCTGAACAGACTGTAAAGCCCTTTGACGTATTTCTCGTAGTTTTGGATGTGCAGGCGGAATACGCTGTGCATCAGCAGTTTGCCGGAATTCACGCTTTGGTGTGCAATGTCGGACGTAGCTAAAGTGGCACTTTAGAGAGACTAAAGCGCCACTTTAGCAATGAAGAAGCGTAGCTTTACGTGGCGTGGAGAAGCGTTTTGGAAGGAGAAAATCGATGGAAAGCAGACTGTTTATGCCCGATTCGACCATTACATCAGTGCCGTACGGAACAATAAACGCCGTTCATCCAGCTGCCCGACAATCTAAAACGTAAAAAACTTTTGTAACACTTTTTTACTCTATGTACTATATTTGCTTTTCCTCCCGTGTTTCTCTGCAGAAACTTCAGTATTTAGCCATAAAGCATACGGCTTTAACTACTCTGACTTCTTTAACTTCTATAAATTCCCCCATTTGCGAATCTTCTGTAAATAACTGAAGTTTCGGATTTGTGGAATTTAAAGTAAATAAAGAAGTTACAGAAGTTAAAGCCGTATGTAA